>NZ_JBKIUP010000003.1:0-497815 GCF_046602535.1 Klebsiella sp. 1SOBk10mer | reverse complement strand
GTGAACGCCCTCATGAATCACTGAACAATATGACACCGGAGGAATACCGACAGCACCATTATTTGGCCGGGATCTCAAAAAATGCATGGAACTAAAACGGGTCTATTTACATAACCAGCCGACGCCTTCCATTAACTTCTGAAGGGGCCAAAGCAGAACGCTAAGTGCGGTCCCCAGGACCTCGCCAAAGGTCTGCCCGGCGCAGGCGCATTTGTTTAGCGCTTCGCGACTCTCCTCCGTGGGCCTTAATACTTTTTTAAACCAGTTCCAGACGTTTTTGACTCTATCCTGCATCTGACCGTGTCTGGCTTTAAGCCTGAAATCGATATTCAGGATTGGATCATTGCAAGAGCGGAATATGTGATCGGTGATAACGGATTTACCACGAAAATGGAGTTTGAGGCTAAAATAAGCGACTGTATTGAAGAGGGGGCTATTCTTGTCAATGTGGTCGATATGTGGACATTTTTGAAATAAATCCTTTTATTTCAATTTATTAAATCCCAAAAAAAAGCCCCGTCGGGGGCGACGGGGAAAAACTCATTGATTATGGAATGATCTGTTCTCTGGTCAGTTCGAGAACAGGGGCTACTCTACGGGGGAAAAGTGCAGGCAAGATGGAGAAACCATGGAGATTCAGGCTAAAATCCCCGGGAATTGGAGAAAGGGAGAAAAGATGAAAAAGTTACTGGCTATTTTGCCCCTGGCGCTGGCCGGCTGTGCCCAGCCGCAGCCCACCGCGCCGACGAAAACCATCGGCATGCCCAATCCCGCGGCGGTCTACTGCCAGCAATCCGGCGGCACCCGGGTGCCGGTGCAAACGCCGCAGGGCGTCAGCACCCAGTGCAAGCTGCCCAGCGGCGAAACCCTCGATGAGTGGGCGCTATGGCGCCGGGACCATCCGGCTAAATCGTAACCGGCAGGGCCGCCAGCCAGGCGGCCAGCACCCGGGCATGATTCTGCTCGGTGTTCTTCGCGGCGTACAGCAGCGTCAGCGTCTGGCGCTGCGCCAGCGCCGCCAGCCGCAGGCCCGTGTCGCGATGGGCGTCGAGCTCCTGAAGATAGCGCTGGCTGAAGTGGTCGAAATCGATCGCCTCGCCGTGAAAGGCTTTCCGCAGCTCAGCGGACGGCGTTAACTCTTTACACCACTCATCACAGGCCAGCGCCTCTTTTTTAATCCCCCGCGGCCAGAGACGGTCGACCAGCACCCGGTAGCCGTCGCTGCTTTCCTGCGGATCGTACACCCGTTTACATTGAATCATCATCCTGCTCCCTCTGTGCCATCCAGGCGAGCAACTGCGGGATCTGCCCGTCGGAAAATACCGTGATGCCGTGGGCGCGCAGCAGCTCGGCGGCCACGCCGGCGCCCGCTTTGCGCCGCCCGCGAAAGGAACCGTCATAGATAAACTGGCTGCCGCAGGTGGGGCTGCCGTCGGTGAGTAACGCCGCCTGACAGCCCGCTTCCCGGGCGGCGCTGAGCGCCAGCCAGGCGGCCAGCTGATAATGTCCCGTGACGTCGCGGCCGTCGCTTTCCACGATCCGCGCCCGTCCGGCAAGCACATCGCCGCCGGCGCCGCCGAGGATCTCCGCCGGCAGGCGGGGCGTCGGCAGACCGGCCGCCAGCTCCGGGCAGTGGATCACCAGACGATCCGCCTGCTGCCAGCGGGACAGGGTCGCCGCCAGCTGCGCCTTCTCGCTACCGTTATATCGCACCTGGAATCCCATCAGGCAGGCGCTGACCAAAAGCTTACTTTTCATCCTCTCTCCCTTTTGCGCTTGCTCCAGTATACCTCACCCGCTGGCCACGGCGGTGGGGTGAAAATAAGGATTGTGTTCCACAGAGGGGATCGCTATCCTGACGTGCCTTGTGCTGCTCGTCTCGTCCAGACATAAGGAACCTGCTATGAAAACCCCTTTACGCCTCGCCCTTGTCGGCGATTATCACCCCGATATTGTTGCCCATCAGGCCATTCCCCTGGCAATAGACGATGCTGCCGCCGTGCTGGAGCAGCCGGTGAAATATGACTGGCTCGCCACCCCGTCGATCGCCTCCGGCGACGCGCTGGCGGAGTACGATGCCGTCTGGGTCGTTCCCGGCAGCCCGTATCGTCACCCGGAAGGCGCGTTTACCGCTATCCGCTATGCCCGTGAAAACAGCATTCCTTTCCTCGGCACCTGCGGCGGCTTTCAGCACGCGGTGATTGAATACGCCCGTAACGTGCTCGGCTGGCAGGATGCCGGTCATGCGGAAACCGACAGCGAAGGGCGGATGGTGATCGCGCCCCTCAGCTGCTCGCTGGTGGAGGCTTCTGCCGTCGTCGAGCTGCGGGCGAATACGCTGATTGCCCGCGCCTATGGTCGGGAGAGCATTGAAGAGGGCTACCACTGCCGCTACGGTGTGGACAGCGCGTTTGCCGCGGAGCTGGAGCAGGGCGATCTGCGCGTCACCGGCTGGGATGAAGAGGGTGAGATCCGCGCCGTCGAGCTGGTGACGCACCCGTTTTTTGTCGCCACCTTGTTCCAGCATGAGCGCCACGCGCTGGACGGGCGTCCTGCGCCGCTGGTGCAGGCGTTGCTGCGCGCCGCGGCACAATAACCCTACCGGCAGCGCCCGCTGCCGGTCATCTTCAGGGATGAATCTCCCGGTCGCGCCCGGCGAGGGCGCCGCAGATCGCCATCACCAGCGAAATCAGCGCCACCGCCAGCAGCGGAATATGCCAGTCGCCATTGGCATCGTGGATCCTGCCCATCAGCGGCGGCCCGCAGGCGGCCAGCAGATAGCCGACGCTCTGCGCCATCCCCGACAGCGCCGCGGCCTGGTGCGCCGAGCTGGCGCGCAGGCCGATAAACGTCAGGCCGAGGATCATCGTGGCTCCGGAGCCAAAGCCGAACAGCAGCGTCCAGCCGATCGCCAGCCCTGGCAGTAGCCACAGCCCGGCGGCGCTGATGGCGCACATCAGGGCGACCAGCACCGCGATCCCGCGCTGGTCGCGCAGCCGATGCAGGATCAGCGGTATCGCCAGGCCGGGCGCAGCGGTCGCCAGCTGCAGCAGGCCATGCAGCGAGCCGGCCTGCGCTTCGCTATAGCCCATACTCTGCAGAATCGACGGCAGCCAGCCGATAATCACGTAATAGACCAGCGAGTTGATGCCGAGGAACAGCGTCACCTGCCAGGCCAGCGCCGACCGCCAGATCCCCCGGTTATGCATGGCACCTGAGCCGGTCAGCGGGGCCTCCGCTTGACGCCGGGACTGCGGCAGCCAGCTGAGGAGCGCCAGCAGCGGAAAGATCATCAGCAGCAGCAGCGCCCCGCGCCAGCCGAATCCGGCCATCGCCACGGGGACCACCAGCGCCGAGCCTAGCGCCGCTGCGCCGCCCATCGTCAGGGAATAGGCGCCGGTCATCCGCGCGACATGCTGCGAGAAATCCCGTTTAATCAGCCCGGGCAGCAGCACGTTTCCCAGCGCAATGCCGCAACCGATCACCGCCGTGCCGATAAACAGCCATGCAGCGGAGGGCAGGGAGCGCAGGGCAATGCCGGCGCAGATCAGCAGCATCGCCAGCAACAGGCTGCGCTCCATGCCGAACCGGCGGGCAACCCCTGCCGCCAGCGGCGAGACAAGGCCAAAGGCCAGCAGCGGCAGGGTGGTGAGCAGCCCGGTCTGCGCGGTGGTCAGGCCATAGTCGCTACGAATCGCGTCCAGCAGCGGCGCCGCGCCGGTAAAGACCACGCGCAGGGTGGTGGCGATGAGCAGGATACCGGCAATCAGCAGCGCGGAGCGGCGGCCGGTGGAGGAGGTCACAGAAGACATATCATTCTCAAGGTAACTAAAGAGGGGGGTTACGATAGCGACTTTGTCCTCTGTTTAAATCAAGCTAAAATGACAGATTATCGCTAATATCGGACAACATGATGATCGGACTGGGTCTGGATGGTTATGAACCGGACAGTGGCCACGAATCGGCCATTGCCTTTCGTATTCGGGTGGTGGAGGCGGAGCAGTATATTCCGGCGCATTCCCACCGTAAGGGGCAGCTGATCCTCGCCCTGCACGGCGCCTTAACCTGCGAGGTGGAGAACGCGATGTGGATGGTGCCGCCGCAGTATGCGGTGTGGGTCCCGGGGCAGCTTTCCCACAGTAACCGCGCCACCCCCGGCGCCCAGGTGTGCTTCCTGTTCATCGAGCCGGGCGCCGCGCCGATGCCGGACCGCTGCTGTACGTTAAAGATTTCCCCGCTGGTGCGGGAGCTGATCCTCGCCCTGGCGGAACGCGGCGGGGAGTCGCTGGCCGCCCCCGCCACGGCCCGGCTGGTGCAGGTTCTGTTTGATGAGCTGCCCCGTCAGCCGCAGGAGCACCTGCAGCTGCCGGTATCGAACCACCCGAAAATTCGCCAGATGGTGACGATGATGGCTGAGGATCCGGCGCGCTGGCAGACCCTGAACCAGTGGGCGGCGGAGTTCGCGATGAGCGAGCGCAATCTGGCGCGGCTGGTGGTGCGTGAAACGGGGCTGAGCTTTCGCCGCTGGCGCCATCAGCTGCAGCTGATCCTTGCACTGCAGCAGCTGATCCGCGGGCAGACGGTACAGCAGACGGCCCAGGCGCTGGGCTACGATTCCACCACCGCCTTCATCACCATGTTTAAGAAAGGGCTGGGGCAGACGCCGGGCCGCTATCACGGCAGCCTGGCTACGACTTCCCAATAAACAGCGAGATGATCCCGGCGGCAATCAGCGGCCCGACCGGGACGCCGCGAAACAGGGCGACGCCGAGCACCGTACCGACCAACAGCCCGGCCACCAGATGCGGCTGGGAGCCCATCAGCGAGACGCCGCGTCCGCCAAGCCACGAGACAAACACCCCGACCGCAATCGCCAGCAGCGATTTCCAGTTCATAAAGGAGTGGATCAGCGTCGATGGCGGCAGCGTGCCGCTGGCGATGGGCGCCATCACGCCGATAGTCAGAATGATGATCCCGACGGTCAGGCCCTGCTTCTCAATCCAGGGAAAGAAGGCGTTCAGCGGCGTGACGCGCACGATAATCAGCACGAGGATGGAGATTGCTACGGTGGTGTTATGACTGATAAAGCCGAGCGCCGCCAGACCCAGCAGGATCAACAGGGTGGTATCAAACATGTACAGAGGTCCTTGCCAAAAAAAGAATGCCAAAAAATATCCTGCTGACTCTACGCATCGTGGCGTGAATAAACAGGATTTTTACGCCATGCGGCGGAAATCAGGGCCGATGCCCGGTTAGCTAAGACGGCGAAAGGTCGCGATCTCCGGTCGGGCGATATGTAAATAGTCTTCGGTATCGAGAATGATCGATCGGTCCAGGCGCCCGGCGTTAAAGGCGATTTGTGGGAAGCGCTCAAACAGCAGCGGGTCGGCCACCAGCCGCAGCGCCGGATGGAAACTGAAGGGGGGAATGGCGCCGAACGCGCAGGCGGTGAGCGCTTCCACTTCCGCCGGGCTGGCCAGCGAGGCTTTGCTGCCGCCGATATGCCGGGCCAGGCTGGCGAGGTCGGCCTGCCGATCGGCGGCGAGGATCGCCAGCACATGCTGGTTGACGCCGTTTCCTTTGACTTTACAGACTAACGCTTTCGCGCCCTGGCCAAGCGCGGTGCCGCGGATCGCCGAGACGGCTTCGCACTGGCCGACCGCCTCGTGCGCCATCACCCGATAGCGCGCCTGATGTTCGTCGAGCAGCGCGCACAGCCGCTGATGGATATTACCTTCTACTGCTTCAAGCATAGCGTCCTCCTGACTTCATAAAGCAGCCAGCTTAGCGCTGTTGCGCCGGCCTGCCAACGGTGGGCCGGCAAATTCACTATTCACTCATTATTGCTTCACAGTGCTGTGGTGCAATCCCGCAGGGCTGGATGAGTTTTGTAAATAAAAAAAAGAATGATTTTCATTTTCAATCGAACTTTTTTTATTTCGCTCAGTCTCTATCGGACGACACAGAATATTAATGATTGCCGTAATGAGGTTAGGATGATGCACGATGCAACCATGCAGGGCTCCCCACGCAAGAAGTTTAATAAAATAAGGGAGCTCAACAGACGGCGAAATTACTTTACTAAGAAAGTACGTAATGCCCTGCGGGTGGGCGTGGCGAAAGCGCTCTGGGATCGCCGACGCCGTCAGCCGGTGGATTTGTCGTCCGCGAAAACCGTCTTACTGATGCGCAATGAGGGGGCGGTCGGCGATGTGGTGGTGGATTCCGCGCTGGTGAAATGCCTGCATCAGTCAGGCTATATCGTTGATTTCCTGCTGACGACCTCTAATAGCCAGGTGATGCGTTATAACCCGCGGATCCGCTATATTTATGAAGCTGAACCGGTTACGTCCGCCGATTTTTTGCGAAAATTTAATCATAACGTTCCCCGCGATGTTATTAATGAACTAGCTAATAATAAGTACGATATTATTATTGACCCTTCGCTGTTCGATATACCCGTGCATCGCCTGCGGCTTTTCCGACAAATAAAAGCGAAATCGGTGCTCGGGTTTAATAAATGGCCGTCGATTAAGCATTATTCCCACTCTTTTGATTTTGACTGCCAGCGCTGGCACGTGACGAAAACGTTCGAGTTGATCGCCGATTATCTCAAACTGGACACCCGCGGGCTGGACGCTTACGACCTGGCGGTGCCCGGGCCGATTATGCAGGAGGTGGCGCAGTATCTGGCGTCGCTGAGCAGAAAAGCGGTAGTGATTAATATTTTTGCCGGCCATGGCGACCGCAGTCTCTCGCAGACGCAGTTGGCCGAACTGCTTGACAAGCTGCTGGCTCGCCATCCGGGGATCGCGGTTATTCTGCTCGATCACCGGCGTGAGATCCGCATCCCGCTGCCGCCGGAGGTGGTGATTAACCCATTTAACACGTTACACCATGCGATGGCGCTGATTGCCCAGGCGGAGCTGATTATCTCCCCGGACACCTCGGTGGTGCACATGGCGGCGGCGTGGAACAAACCGCTGATCGCGGTCTACAAGGACGTTCTGCTTAATAATCGGCTGTGGGCGCCGGGCTATGACAACGCCAGACAGATTATTGTTAAATGCGGGAAGGTGCATGAGCATCGCGAACTGGTGGATAGAATTATAGCGGCGCTACCGGAGACGCTGTGAGGGCGATGAGGAAAGGCCGGCAGGCATGTCCGGGAGGCTCACCTGCTGGCCGTATGCAAGAGCCAGCAGGTGAGCGAAGGTTGCATTGCCAGTCTGCAACCGCCGCTATTGTACTGTTGCCCGTGGCTCTGCTACATCCGGGAAAGCTCTTAAAGAGGGGGGCGCCGCGACTAACGGGCGGCATTACTCTTCAGTGAGCCACATGTCCGCCTCTTCAAACATCTCCTGCACCGTGCGGCTGATCAGCTCTTTTTCATGCTTGCTGGCGTCGGTGTTGATCGCCGGCAGCGTCATCATCGGCTTCACGCGCACTTCCGCCTCCGGGAAAATGCGCTGCATGCGTTTGGTCAGCTCGTTAAGAATGGTCTCTCTGGCGCCCGGCAGCCCGGCAAAATTGCGCTTGTCATAAATCAGTTCCACAAACATCTTCTGTCCTCTGTATGCTGATCGCGGGCGTTAGTTTTACTGTATTAATGTACAGTGTCAAGCGAATGCCGCGGCGCGGCGCATCTACCACCTCGCGCGGCGGGCGGGCTGCGCGCAAAAGCAGCAAACGGTTCGCGGGCGCTGAAGAGGACCCCCATTGACATCAAGGAGTTATTTCAGTGCTGGCGATTGATAGCTGGAGCCGATATTGACCGGCAAAACAGGCAAAACTACTGTATATATATTCAGTTTTATGTGGTGGGTTAAAAAATGAACTTTTACACGCCGGTTGAGCTACGTCAGATTGTCTCCTTTCCCTTTTTTGCCGACCTGGTGCAGTGCGGCTTTCCCAGCCCGGCCCAGGACTATGTCGAGAAGCGAATCGACCTCAACGAGCTGCTGGTGCAGCATCCCAGCGCGACCTATTTTGTCAAAGCCGCAGGCGACAGCATGATCAATGCCGGCATTGACGAAGGCGATCTGCTGGTGGTGGACAGCGCGCGTAAAGCGGAGCATGGCGATATCGTCATTGCCGCCGTCGGCGGCGAATTTACGGTAAAAAAGCTGCAACTTCTGCCCCGGGTGCAGCTTAACCCGATGAACCCGGCCTATTCGCCCATCGTGGTCGGCCGCGAGGAGACGCTCGATATTTTCGGCGTGGTGACCTACATCATCAAGGCGGCGGGTTGATCATGTTCGCGCACTGTGATGTGAACGCCTTTTATGCGAGCTGCCAGACCGCCTTCCGGCCAGACCTGAAGGGGCGGCCGGTGGTGGTGCTGTCGAACAACGATGGCTGTGTGATCGCCCGCTCGGCGGAGGCGAAGCCGTTTGTGAAAATGGGCGAACCCTACTTTAAGCAGAAGGCGGCGTTTCTTCGCCACGGCGTCGTGGCGTTCAGCAGCAACTATGAGCTGTACGCCGACATGTCCAACCGGGTAATGACCACCCTGGAAGAGCTCGCCCCGCGCTGCGAAATTTACAGTATCGATGAAGCCTTTTGCGATGTCAGCGGCGTGCGCCACTGCAAAGATCTGACCGACTTTGGCCGGGAAATCCGCGCCACGGTGCAGCAGCGCACCCATCTGACGCTGGGCGTCGGGATCGCCCCGACCAAAACCCTGGCGAAGCTGGCCAACCACGCGGCGAAGCAGTGGCAGCGGCAGACGGGCGGGGTGGTGGATTTATCCTGCCCGCAGCGGCAGCGGAAGCTGATGGCGCTGTTGCCGGTGAGTGAGGTCTGGGGCATCGGGCGGCGGATCGGTAAAAAGCTCGAGGCAATGGGGATCGGCACGGTACTCCAGCTGGCGGAGAGCGATATCCGCTTTATCCGCAAGCACTTCACGGTGGTGCTTGAGCGAACGGTACGGGAGCTGCGCGGCGAGCCTTGCCTGGCGCTGGAGGAGTTTGCTCCCGCTAAGCAGGAAATTATCTGCAGCCGCTCGTTCGGGGATCGCATTACGGCCTATGAGGATATGCGCCAGGCGATCTGCAGCTATGCCGCGCGGGCAGCAGAAAAGCTGCGCGGTGAGCATCAGTACTGCCGGTTCGTCTCCGCCTTTGTCAAAACCAGCCCCTTCGCGCTGAATGAACCCTATTACGGCAACAGCGCCTCACTGAAGCTGCTGACGCCGACGCAGGATTCCCGGGATATTATCGCCGCGGCGACAAACTGCCTGGATGCCATCTGGAAAGCGGGGCATCGCTATCAGAAGGCCGGGGTGATGCTCGGCGATTTCTACAGCCAGGGCGTCGCCCAGCTGAACCTGTTCGACGAGCTTGCCCCGCGGCAGAACAGCGCCAGGCTGATGCAGGTGCTCGACCAGCTGAATGCGAAAAACGGCAGGGGGGCGCTCTATTTTGCCGGCCAGGGGGTCCAGCAGCAGTGGCAGATGAAGCGAGAGATGCTATCGCCGCGCTACACCACGCGATACGGCGACCTGCTCCGCGTCAGATAACGCGCGCTATCCCTGCACCGCAGACGGAAAAACCGCCGCCAGCCAGTCAATAAAGACGCGGAGCCGGGGCGGGACGTGCCGGTGCCG
This sequence comes from Klebsiella sp. 1SOBk10mer, assembly GCF_046602535.1. Taxonomy (NCBI): domain Bacteria; kingdom Pseudomonadati; phylum Pseudomonadota; class Gammaproteobacteria; order Enterobacterales; family Enterobacteriaceae; genus Klebsiella; species Klebsiella sp. 1SOBk10mer. The sequence goes on along the minus strand of NZ_JBKIUP010000003.1, from coordinate 488,208 downwards.
GGCATAGACAACGTGAAAAGGATAGGGGGCCGGGCGCCAGGCGCTGAGGATCTCCACCAGCTTGCCGCTCGCCAGCGCCGGTTTCAGCGAATAGGTAAAGGTCTGCACAATGCCTAAGCCCGCCTCGCCGGCGGCAATATGCGCGTTGCTCTCATTGATGCCGAGATGGTGCTCCGTCTTCAGCTCGGTGCTGACGCCGTGACGGGCAAAACGAAACGGAAACGCTCTGCCGCTGGCCGGCGACAGGTAGCTGATGAGCCGGTGGCCATGGTTCAGTTCATTCGGTGAGGTGGGCGTACCATAGCGCTGAAGATAGCCCGGGGTGGCGCAGGTAACCAGCGCCGCCTCGCCGATTTTACGGGCAATCAGCGTCGAGTCTTCCATCGGTCCGCCGCGGATGGCGCAGTCAATATTGCCGCCGATCAGGTCCGAGGGCTTATCGGCCACTTGCAAATCGATACGGATATCCGGCCAGGTGGTCATAAAGTCCGCCAGCAGCGGGATCAGCACATCGCGCGCGGTCGACCCGCCGATGGCGATCCGCAGATGGCCCTTTGGCTTATTGCGGGCGGTATTGAAGGCGGCGTCGATCTCTTCCAGGTCTTCCAGCAGGCGCCGGGCCTTTTCATAGTATTCCCGTCCTTCCGGCGTCACGGTGATACGCCGCGTAGTGCGCTGCAGGAGAGAAACCCCAAGATGCGCCTCCAGTTGCTGAATGGTTTTGCTGAGGGTGGCGTTGGGCATATTCAGCGAGTCCGCGGCGCGGGTAAAGCTGCCGGCTTCGACAACGCGGGTGAAGGCTTTAAGAGCTGAAAACCGGTCCATTATTCGCTTTATCCTGGTTACTGGAGGTGATTATCCACCGAGGGGAAGAGTGTTTTTCAGATTAGGCCATTTTTCCGCCTCGCCGGGACGATTACAGTGCTTTCCATACCCGGCGGGCGCTTTCGCGAGCCTGGCCTGTTTATACTCTAACCAAGGAAATGCACCATGAGCAAAAAACTTGCGGATAAAGTGGCGTTAGTCACCGGCGGCAGCGCCGGGATTGGCCTGGCGTCGGCGAAAGCGCTGGCGGAGCAGGGCGCGAAGGTGTACATCACCGGCCGCCGTCAGGAGGAGCTGGATGCGGCGGTAAGATTCATCGGACCCGCCGCCCGCGGGATCCGCGCTGATGCCGGCGTGTTAAGCGACCTTGACGCGGTATTTGCGACCATTGCCGACGAGTCCGGCCGGCTGGATGTACTGTTCGCCAATGCCGGCGGCGGAGAAATGCTGCCGCTCAGCGCCGTTACCGAAGCGCACGTTGACCGGATTTTTGCCACTAACGTGCGCGGGGTGGTGTTCACCGTGCAGAAAGCGCTGCCGTTGCTCACCGACGGCGCCTCGGTGATTTTGACCGGCTCTACGGCGGCGGTAAAAGGGACGGCTAACTTCAGCATCTATAGCGCCAGTAAGGCCGCAGTACGCAGCCTGGCGCGCTCCTGGGCGCTGGAGGTTAGCGACCGCGGGATCCGCATTAATGTGGTCAGCCCGGGGCCGGTACGTACCCCGGGTCTGGGAGGGCTGGTGGCGGAGGCGGATCGCCAGGGCTTGTTCGATGCTCTGGCCGCCGGCGTACCGCTCGGGCGGCTGGGCGAGCCGGAGGAGATTGGCCGGACGGTGGTGTTTTTAGCGTCGGATGAGTCGAGCTTTATTAACGCCGCAGAGATCTATGTCGACGGCGGGCTGGCGCAAATCTAAGCGCCGGCTGACGCCAGGCGAGTCGTCCCAGCGGAGACCGGGGCGGCTCGCCGTGTTGGCGATCGCTGACGCACCGTCCGGAGGCAGCTTATTGCGCGCCCAGCTGTTTCATCAGCGTCAGGTTATCTTCAATATGCCAGTTGGCGGTAATTTTACCGCCGCGGATCTGATAGATATCGGTGGCGATAAAATCGATATTTTGTCCCTTACCCTGCCGGGTGCCGAAGGTCCCGGTAAAGTGGCCATGAAAATGTAAGTGTGAGACCACCCGGTCACCGGCCACGATCATTTGTTCGACATCACAGCGTAAATCCGGCACCGCCTGGCGAAACGCTCTGGAGGCGAGGATCGCCCCTTCCGGCCCCTGTCGGCGGCCTTCCGGGGGCGTTTTATCGATAAAATTCTTCGCCAGCGCCGCCCGGGCCAGCGCGGCATCACCGGTATTCCAGAACGTGGCATACTGCCTGGCGACATATTCATTGGCGGCGCGTGTGGCTGCGGGAAGGCTGCCGTCAGCGATGAGTTGCGCCGGCTTCAGCAGATCCTGTTGGGCTGCATACGCGGAGCCGGACATTGCGACAAGCAGCAGCGCGGTGGCGCAGCGATGGCGCGTGAGGCCGCGTCTGGCCTGCGTGCGGGCAACCGCGACACCACGGCCGGCAGGTAACATTTTGCGGGTCATTTTCACTCTTTATGCTCCGTATAGAAGGGATAGTCGGTATAGCCCGCCGCCGTGCCGCCAAACAGCGTGCCGGGATCGCTGACGGTCGCCAGCGGCCAGCGGTGCAGAAGCCGCTGCGGCAGGTCGGGATTGGCAATAAACGGCCGGCCGAAAGCCACGAGGTCGGCGAGACCGGCGTCAAGAATGCGCTCCGCCTTCTGCTGATCGTAATTCCCGGCCACGATCAGCGTGCCGCTGAAGGTCGCGCGCAGCGTGTCGCGGAAGCGTCGGGGAACGGCTGGGGCATCGTCCCAGTCCGCCTCCGCCAGATGGATAAAGGCGATGCCCTGCTGTTCGCACCAGGCCGCCAGGGCAAGGATGGCATCGATCACCTGCGGGTCATTCATCCCGCGCTGGGTAATGAAGGGGGAAAGGCGGATGCCCGTCCGCTCGCGGCCGATTGCGTCGCCGATGGCGGTCAGTACCTCCTGGGCAAAACGGATCCGGTTGTTCAGGCTGCCGCCGTACTCATCGGTACGCTGGTTGGCGGTCCGCCGCAGGAACTGGTCGATCAGATAGCCATTGCCGCCGTGTACTTCCACGCCGTCAAACCCCGCCGCGATCGCATTGCGCGCCGCCTGACGGTAATCGGCGACAATACGCTGGATATCCGACCGGGAGAGCGCCCGCGGCGGTGAACAGTCAACCATCTGGCCCCGGCCCTGCTCATCCACCACCCAGACCTGGGCGTCCGGCGCCAGCGCCGAGGGGGCCACGGGTTGACCATCCGCATGGAAACGGGCGTGCGACATGCGTCCCACGTGCCAGAGCTGAGAAAAAATAACGCCGCCGGCCTGATGTACGGCGCGGGTCGTCAACTGCCAGCCGGCAATCTGGTCTGCGGAATGCAGGCCGGGCGTCCAGGAATACCCCTGTCCCTCGGGAGAGATTTGCGTCGCTTCCGTAACGATCAATCCCGCGCTGGCGCGCTGGCGGTAATACTCCGCCATCAGCGCGGAGGGGATATTTCCCGGCTGCAGCGCGCGCGCCCGGGTCATGGGAGCCATGACGATACGGTTTTTCAGCGGCAGCGTACCGATGCGATGACGATCAAAAAGTGAGAGCGTGTTCATAGTGGTGTCCCTTGCGAGTGGAATGGAAATCACTTTACAGTCGGGAGCTGATTTTGATAATTAGACGAAAAATAGATTCACTTTTCGGGATATACGAAAAATGGGCAAGCTGGAAGATATGGCGCTGCTGGTGGCAGTCGCCGAAGCGGGGGGACTCTCCGCCGCCGGTAGACGGTTGTCGCTTTCGCCGGCCACCATGACGGCCCGCCTGAAGGCGATGGAAGAGCGTTACCAGACCCGCCTGTTCCATCGCTCCACGCGCGCTATCACCCTGACCAACGCGGGGGAAGATTTTTATCATGCCGCGCGGCGCGTACTGGAGGAGGCGCGCCACGCCGAGTCGTTGCTGACGCAAAAAGAGGGCGTCCTGAGCGGCGATATTCGCCTTTCCGCCCCCTCCGACTTTGGCCGACAATACCTTAGCCCGGCCATCGTCGACTTTACCCGCCGTCACCCGGAAGTGACCTTTTCCGTCTACTTAGGCGAGCGCGTGGAGGATCTGGTCGCCAACCGGCTGGATATGAGCATTCGCGTCGGTAATCTGCCGGACAGCAGCCTGGCCATCCGCCACATCCGTCCTAACCACCGGGTGCTGGTGGCCTCGACGGCTTACCTTGCCGCCCGTGGAACGCCGGCTTCGCCCGAGGCGCTGCATCATCACCGCTGCCTGGCGCTGGAGCGGCACGGTGTGGTGATGAACGAGTGGCGCTTTGAGGAGGCGGGAAAAGAGCAGATCATCCGGGTGACGCCGGCGATGGTCTGCGACGATGGGGCGCTGCTGCGGCAGTGGGCGCTCAGCGGGTCGGGGATCGCCGGTAAATCATGGTGGGATGTGAAGAGGGATGTCGAGGAGGGGCGGCTTCAGGTGCTGTTTGCCGATCGCTTCACCGGATTTAGCCCCTTAGACCGCAAGGAGGTTGGGCTGCAGTTTGTCTTTCCCCAGCGAAAGCTGCAACCGCCGCAGGTGTCGGCGTTTATGGCGTTTTTTATCGACTGGCTGGAGAAGTGACGGGTAGGGCGGTTCGCCATGCTCAGGAGCGCAAAGGATGGCCCCCGGGTGTTAGACCAGCCTATAGAGTCTTGATCTCAAATATGATTAGATAGCTTTCACTTAAAACCAGTCAGTGGCTGCCATGAATCTCAGGGAAAAAATCATTAATGAATTCGGCGGGTTGTCGCCCGAGCTGCAACGCGCCGCCGAGTTCTCACTGCAAAATGCCAGTCAGCTGGTGGTGTTATCAATGCGTGCCTTCGCGGCGGAAGCCGGGGTAAAACCGGCGACGCTGCTGCGTCTGGCGCAGCGGCTGGGCTACCGCGGCTGGAGCGAGCTGAAAAGTGATTTCATTGACGATCTGGGGCTGCGCAATGATACATACGTATCAAAAGCGGAAAAAATGATGGCCCGCGGGACGCAAACGCAGCTGTATAAAGAGGTTTTTCAGGCGCATCAGGCGAATCTGACCTTTACGCAAAATGAAAATGCCCAGGAGATGGAGCAGGCGGTGACCTTGCTCGATAGCGCGGAGAATGTCTATATCTGCGGATTCCGCGCCAGCTTTCCGATCGCGTGGTCGCTGTTCTATGTCTATCGACTGTTTAACCGCCAGGTGTCATTGATCGATGGCCTGGCCAGCAATATCGAAGTTTTTACCCGCGAACTAACCGCCCGGGACTGCGTCTTACTCACCAGCTTTGCTCCCTATTCACGCGAATCACTGGATGTTTTACAGGCAGCCCGGCAGGCCGGGGCGAAGATCCTCGCCATTACCGACTCGCCGGTTTCCCCCTTAGCGCAGGCGGCAGACTGCACGCTGCTGTTCTCCATCGACAGTCCGTCATTTTTCCCTTCCGTGGTCTCCGGCATGGGCCTGGCGGAGTGCCTGCTGGCGATGCTGGTGGTGCGCCACGGTCGGGAGGCGGTGAGTAAAATTGAAAATGCCGAACGCTATCTTATTGAGTCTGGCGCCTACGTGATCCCCGGTAAGTCCTGATAAATGATTCAAATGTATCAATTATAAGAATAAAGGATGCATTTATATCTTTAATTCGTTGACGTGATCCAAATGGATCCTGCAAGATACGCTCAATTCATGTAGCGGATTCAGGAGCAGAACCCAGTATGAGTCATGTCATTCACCGCAGCCTGCGTAGCACGCCGATGGTGGCTTCACGTGCGCAAGGGGCCTATATCTTTGATGCCCAGGGAAAACAGTATCTTGATGCCTGCGGCGGGGCGGCGGTTTCCTGCCTCGGACACGCGCATCCTGATGTGCTGGCGGCGATGCACCGCCAGATCGATCGGCTGGCCTATGCGCATACCAGCTTTTTCACCAGCGATGCCGTCGAGCAGCTTGCCGAACATCTCACCCGCACGGCGCCCGGCGAGCTTAACTACGCCTACTTTGTCTCGGGCGGTTCTGAGGCGGTAGAGACAGCGCTGAAGATGGCGCGGCAGTACTTTGTGGAGATCGGCCAGCCATCGCGCACCCGCTTTATCGCCCGTAAACAGAGCTATCACGGCAATACGCTGGGCGCGCTGGCGGTGGGGGGGAACGAATGGCGCCGTCGTCAGTTTGCTCCCTTATTAATGGATGTTATCCGCGTCTCCGCCTGCAATGAGTACCGCGATCGCCGGGCTGACGAGACCCAACAGCAATATACCGAGCGCCTGCTTAATGAGCTGGAGCAAGCCATCCTTGAGGCCGGCCCGGAAACGATCATCGGTTTCTGTGCCGAAACCGTGGTGGGGGCGACGACGGGAGCCACGCCGCCGACGCCGGGCTATCTGCAAGGGGTCCGCCGCCTGTGCGACAAATACGGCATCCTGTACATCGCGGATGAGGTGATGTGCGGTATGGGGCGGACCGGGACGCTGCATGCGTTTGAACAGGATGACGTGGTGCCCGATTTAGTGACCATCGCCAAAGGACTCGGCGGAGGCTATCAGCCGATTGGGGCGGTGCTGGCGAGTGAGACTATCGTCTCCGCGCTAAAGGCGGGCAGCGGGTTGTTCCAGCATGGTCACACTTACATTTGTCATGCCACCGCCGCGTCGGCAGCCCTGGCGGTGCAGCAAGTGATCGCGCGGGATAATTTGCTGGACGCCGTCAAACAGCAGGGCGCCTATCTGCACAAGGCGCTGCGCGAGGTGCTGGGGGAGTTACCGCATGTCGGTGATACGCGCGGACGCGGCCTGTTTGCGGGGGTCGAGCTGGTGCGTGATAAAGACGACAAAACGCCGTTCGATCCTTCCCTGAAGCTGCACGCTGCGATCAAAGCAAACTGCATGGCGCGTGGACTGATGGTCTATCCCATGGGCGGCACCATCGATGGCCAGTCTGGCGACCACATTCTGATTGCACCGCCGTTTATCATCACCCCGGCGCAGCTCGATTTTGTGGTCGATACCCTGAACTGCGTGATCCGTGAAGAGACGGGGAAATTATGAGCAATCGTTTACCGCCCCTGGCGGAACAGGAATGGGACGTTCAGCAGCGTCAGTTAGCGGAAGAGATTATCAACGGACCGCGCGGCGCCTTGCTGCCGCCCTTTGAACCGCTGCTGAGGAGCCCCGAGCTGATGGCCCATGCCCAGCGTATGGGGGAGTACCTGCGCTATCGCAGCGCGCTGGGCCAGCGTCTTTCTGAACTGGCGATTTTGCTGACCGCGCGGCACTGGTCGCAGCCGGTTGAGTGGGCGATCCATGCGCCGATAGCACGCGAGAAGGGGATTGCTGCCGCGGCGGTGCAGGCGATTAAGGAAAGGCGCCGGCCCGTGGATCTCCGGCCCGATGAGCAGACGGTCTATGACTTCTGTCAGCAGCTGCATCAACAGCAAAAGGTCAGCGATGAGACCTGGCAACAAGCCATTGAGTTATGGGGCGAGAAGGGCGTGGTGGATCTGATTGGAATAAACGGTTATTACAGTTTTCTCTCCATGGTGATGAACAGCGCCCAGACGCCAGCACCGGCTACCTCTGACTCTCTGTTTTCTGCATAAGTTATCGTTTTATTCGGGCGCATAAAACTGCGCCCGGTATATCAGCTCTTGTTATTGGTTCTTCCGGCGAGATATTTCGCAGGGTGACGTTCGTTGTAGGCTATTTCACTGACGCTGAGGGTAATTATGAGTGGATTATTTAAGAAATTAAAGCTGACGCTGGCATTAGTTATTTGTTCAGCCAGTTTTGTTACAGCAGCAGAAGATAAAATAACGGTGGGTGTCGATACTGCCTTTGTTCCATTTGAATTTAAACAAGGCGATAAATATGTCGGCTTTGATATCGATCTGTGGGACGCGATTGCGAAGAAAATGCATATCAGCTACGAATTAAGGCCGATGGATTTCGGCGGCCTGATCCCCGGTCTGCAGTCGCGTAATCTGGACGTGGCGATGGCGGGAATAACGATTACCGATGCGCGCAAGCAGGTCGTGGACTTCAGCGAAGGATATTATAATGCCGACCTGTTAATAGCCGTGAAAAGTAATGATAATTCCATTGTTAAATTCAGTGATTTGACCGGGAAAAAAGTTGGCCTTAAGCAGGGGACGGCGGCGGCCAGCTTTATGAAAAGCAAATATAAAGCGAATTATATCGAGTTCCCGAATATCGATAACGCTTACCTTGACCTGCAGGCCGGTAATCTCGATGCCGTCGTTCATGATTCGCCGAATGTACTTTACTACGTGAAGACGGCGGGTAATGGCAAGGTCAAATCCACTGGTGAGACGGACAGCATTCTGCCACAGCAGTATGGCTTTGCGATGCAGAAAAACAGCAGCCTGACGCCAAAAGTCAACCAGGCCCTGCAGGCCCTGCGCGCCGATGGTACCTACGACAAGATTTACGTAAAGTGGTTTGCTAAACAGCCGAAATAACCCTGCCAGGTCGGAGCGATCCGACCTCATATTTTCTTTACGGGTAGAAGCATGAATTTTGACAGTCGCTATATTTGGGATGCATTGCCGCTGCTGATGCAAGGCTTGCAGCTGACGCTGATTATTTCGTTATCAGGTTTGTTAGGTGGATTAATCATTGGCTTGCTGGCCGGGACCTGCCGCGCATTAGGCGGGGCAATATCCAAAACGGTATCGCTGGTGTTTGTGGAATTAATCCGCGGGACGCCAATTATGGTGCAGGTGATGTTTATCTACTTCGCCCTGCCGATGGTGTTGCCGGTGCGTATTGACCCGGTTCCTGCCGCCATTATCACCATTGTGATTAACTCCGGGGCTTATATAGCGGAGATCACCCGGGGCGCGATTCTGTCGATCAATAAAGGATTTAAAGAAGCCAGCCTCGCGATGGGATTATCGCCGCGCAGCACCCTGTGGCATGTCATTATGCCGCTGGCTTTTCGGCGGATGATCCCGGCATTAGGCAATCAATGGATTATCAGTATTAAAGATACGTCGCTGTTTATTGTGATTGGCGTGGCAGAATTAACCCGTCAGGGACAAGAGATTATTGCCGGCAACTTTCGGGCGCTGGAGGTGTGGACGGCGGTGGCGATGATTTATCTGTTTTTGACATTGTGCCTGAGCTTCCTGCTAAAACAAGTTGAGAAAAGGATCCATATTTTATGAGCATGGTTGAATTTAGCGCGGTGGCGAAAAACTTCGGCGCCACTCAGGTGCTGCACGATATCAATTTAAAGATTGAAGCGGGCGAGGTGGTGGTGATCATCGGTCCTTCCGGCTCGGGAAAATCGACCCTGCTGCGTTGTATTAACAAGCTGGAAGAGATCTCCTCCGGCACGCTGCTGGTGGCGGGCATGCATATTACGGATCCGCACGCGAATGAGTGTGATATTCGCCGCGAAGCCGGTATGGTGTTTCAACAGTTTCATTTGTTCCCGCATCTGACCGCCCTGGAGAATGTCATGTTCGGTCCGCTTCGCGTGCGCAAGCAGAGCAAGGCCACAGCGCGGGAGCAGGCGCTGGCGTTGCTGGATCGCGTGGGGCTGCGTGAACGCGCTAACCACTATCCTGCCGAGCTCTCGGGCGGTCAGCAGCAGCGTGTGGCGATAGCTCGCGCCCTGGCGGTGAAACCCAAAATGATGTTATTTGATGAGCCAACATCCGCCCTCGATCCTGAACTGCGGCATGAGGTGTTAAAGGTCATGCGCTCGCTGGCCGACGAGGGCATGACGATGGTGATTGTGACCCATGAGATTGGCTTTGCCAGAGAGGTGGCTTCCCGGTTGATTTTTATTGATGGCGGCACTATTGCCGAAGATGGTTCACCTGAGCCGCTGCTCACGGCCAGCAGCAATCCGCGTCTGCAAGAGTTTTTGCAACACGTATCCTGAACATAAGTGAATAATGACAATATGAAAACAATCGCAATCCGAGGTTCCGCTTTTGCGGTCGGTCAGCAGCTTGGCGCGTTTGGTCGTGAGGCCTGGCAGACAAAAATCAGGCAAACGGCGCTGTGGCAAACGGTGGCCGCCCTGAAAACGACGGAACAGACCCAGCGCATGCGCGCAGCCGTGCAGGCTCAGTTCCCGCTGATCTGGCAGGAGCTGGAGGGCATGGCGGAGGGGCTGCAGGCGCCGGTGGATGAGGTGTTCGCCTGGAACTGTCGCGGCGATCTGGTGCGTTCGACGTCGGATGGCTGCACCACCCTGGCGGGGAGAAGCGCAGAGGGCGAGTTGATCATTGCGCACAATGAAGACGGCTTCCCGCAGCTGCGTGAAGACTGCGCCATCGTCAGCATAACCCCGGACGTGGGCCTCGCCTTTACCAGCTTCGCCTATCCCGGCTCCCTGTGCGGACATACCTTCGCAGTGAATGAGAAGGGGATAGTCAATACGGTCAACAATATTCGCGCCGTGCATCGTCCGGACGGGATGCCGCGCCAGATTCTGGCCCGCGCCTCACTGAACGCCACCACCTTAGAGGAAGCCGTCACTCTGCTGAGCGCCACGCCGCGCGCGGGCGCGTTTCACCACACCCTGGGCCAGATGGGCGATAGCCGTCTGTTTAGCGTGGAAGCCACCGGCTCCGGCAGCTCGGTGCTCGCGTTGTCCGCCACCAGCGGGCATGCCAACCATCTGATCCATCCCCAGCTTGCGGTCATTGAACAGATCGTGACCGGCAGCTCCGGCTCGCGCCAGCGGCGCCTGGACGCGTGGCTGGCGACGGACCCGCCGCTGGATGGCGTGACAGCGAAAGCGATGCTCTCCGACCAGCAGGATCCGTTGTTACCGATTTACCGGCTGTCTCCCGACGATCCTGATGAGGAAAATACGCTGGCGACGGCCATTTTTACCTTGAGCGCGACCCGCGTCGTGTGGCAGGTCTTCACACTGGACCGTGAAAACGCGGTTTTACAGGGCAGCGTTTAGCGGCCCGAGGGCGCTTTCAGCAGAGCGATCAGCAGCGTACTGCCCACCATGGTCCCCGCCGCCAGCCACACCATTCCCGACAGGCCAGCTGAGGCGATCAGCTGGCCGCCGACAAGCGCCCCGGTGCCGATGGCGGCATTAAAAATGGCCACGTAAATGGCTGACGCCGGCTGGGCGACCGCGCCCGCGCTGCGCAGTAGCCAGGTCTGTAAGCCGACGAACACAATCGCGATGCCGGCGCCCCACAGGGCTAACAGTAGCCCGCTAAAACAGAATGGCAGTGGCGCAAAACGGGCGGTGCCAAGGATCGCCAGCGCGCCCCCGCTCAGCAGCAGCGCAGCGAAAATCAGCCCCTTCAGATGACGATCGATGAGCTTCCCCGCGATAACGTTACCCAGCAGCCCGGAAACCCCTGACAGCAGCAGCAGGCCGGAGAGGGCGGTCGCCGGGACTCCCTGCAGATTTATCAGCAGCGGTTCAATGTAGGTGAAGGCGGCAAAGTGAGCGGTAATGATGCAGGCCGTGGCGCCATACAGGCCACCGAGCAGCGGATTGCGGAAAATATCACGATAAACGCGCAGCCTGACGGGGGCTGGGGCGGCCAGCGCGGGCAGCGTCGAGCACAGCACCGCAGCGGCGGCCAGTGACAGCAAGGCCATCGCCATAAACGCGTATCGCCAGCCCGCCAGGGTGGCGATAAAGCTCGCCAGCGGCACCCCCACTACGCTTGCCGCCGACACGCCGCCAAAAATGATCGCCGTGGCCAGCCCCAGCCGGTGCGGCGGCACCAGCTGCGCGGCGACGATGCCAATTAAGGCCCAGAAGGCGCCATGCGCCAGGGCGCCAATCATGCGGGCGCTCATCAGGGCGAACATCGAATAAGACCGGGTTGCGGCGAGGCAGGAAAGCGCGAGGATCAGCATCAGCCCGACCAGCAGCGCCTTGCGGGAAATACGCGCCGGCATCGCGCCGGAAAGCAGAGCCGCCAGGGCGCCCACCCAGCCATAGGCGGTGACGGCGAGACCCATGCCAGATTCAGTCTGGTGAAAATCCGCCGCCAGGGCGCTGAGCATGCCCACCGGCGCCAGTTCGCTGGTGACGATCGAAAAGGCGCAGATCCCGAGCGCTACGACGGCTATCCAGACGCGCGCCGGCGCCGGGTGGAGGGGTAAAGCAATCTCTTTCATATCAGGCGTATCCTTAGGAAAGGAGCGTTCCGCGCGGTACACGGACGTTCAGGTGAGGAGAGAGCAGGCGACCGGATGGCCTGGTTGTCTCCGCGAGTGGCGTGCAGTATCATCCCTGCGAAAATGATAAAAAAGAGTGGAAAATGGATAGCCGTTTTCCATAAATGGAAAATAGATGACTGCAGAATTTAACTGGGATGATGCGCGCATATTCCTCGCCATCGCCCGGGCGGGAACGCTGAGCGGCGCCGCCGACAAGCTTAACATGGGCATTGCCACGGTCTCCCGTCGGCTGGATCGGCTGGAGCAAGCGTTGAACGTTCCGCTCTTCAGCCGCCATCAGAGCGGCTATCGCCTGACCGATGATGGCGAAGCCCTGCTCGCGCGGGCCGAGGCGCTGGAATACGCAGGCCTGGCGTTTGGCGAAGCGGCGCAACTGCAGGGGCATGTCGCCGGGGTTGTCCGCCTGGCCACCTCGGATAACCTGGCCACGCATTTTATTCTGCCCTCCCTGAAAGGGCTCCTGGACCATTATCCCGAGCTGCGGGTGGAGGTGCTGAGCGGCGTGCAGCCGGTGAACCTGCACCGTCGGGATGCCGATCTGGCGATCCGCATGGTCAAGCCTGAGGCCGGGCATTTGACGTTAAAGCGACTGGGGACGGTGGGGTTTGGCGTCTATGGCGCCGCCGGCTATCTGGCCGGTGCGGACGGCCTGTCGCTGAGCGAGGCGGACTTTGTGGGGTGGCCGGAAACTCACCAGCACCTGCCGGCCGCCCAATGGATCGCGCGCACCCTGCGCGGCCGGCCGTGTAAAGTCGAAGCCAATACGCTCGTGGCCCAGGTTTCCGCGGTATCCGCGGGCCTCGGACTGGGCGTTCTGCCGCACTTTATGGCACGGGCCAGCGGCCTGCAGTGCCTGCAGCCGGAGATCGGCGCGGATCAGACTCTCTGGCTGGTGATGCATTCCGACCTGGCCGGGTCCAGACGCGTGCGGGTTATCGCCGACCATCTCATCACCCTCTTTGCGGCCCATCAAGATCGGCTGGCGATGCCCTGAAGGGGCGCGGCTTGGGCGTGTAGCGATACGACTGCCCGAGGCTGACGAGCCACGATTTTTTCCGCGCCAGCTAACAGCGATACTCGCCGCGCAATATTCGGCCCAATGCTGCTCCGCAGTCAAAAATCGTGCAGAGTGAGAGGATATCCCCGTCCGGCAAAATAATTTTGTGTTGTGGCCAGCGCCGCATTGTTGCGCTCCCCCAGAAATGCCTGTCGATGTTAGGGTGAAATGTTTATCACCACAGGAGAATGCAAATGATTGTCAGGACCTGGCACGGCTGTGTGCCATTGCAGCATGCTGAGGGGTTTGCCCGCCACCTCGAGCGGACCGGCGTGGAACACGCTCAGAGCATCGCCGGCAACAGAGGCGCCCTGGTGCGCCGGGAAAACCAGGGCGAATGGGCGCATTTCTTTCTCGCCACCTACTGGCAGGATCTCGCGGCGGTCAAAGCCTTCGCAGGCGAAGACTATCACGTCGCGGTCACCTATCCGGACGATGAAGTATTCGAACTCCTCTCCGACCCCTACGTGTTTCAGCATGAAGTTGAGGCCGTGTCGCCGCTGTAGACTGATGACCGGGCAGGTGGAAGATCGGCCAGCAACAGACGGTTGCTGGCCGCGTGAGATCGACTGACGTCACCGGTTAATTAACCCTGGACCGCTCAACTGCGCCAGCGTTTAACAGGTCGGGCTATGTCGAAACCGCCGATGCTCAGACGGCAAACGGCGTCAGGCGCATCAGAGGAAATCGTTTATTGTTACGTTAAGAGGTATCCTGCCTGTTCTGGGAAACGGCAAAGAGGATGTCATAAGATGCTGGCTTATATCACGATAGGTACCAATGATTTTCAGCGCTCAGTAGATTTTTATGACGCTATTTTTAATGTTCTTGGCTACTCACGTCTGCCTGCCTGGACAGACAGCTGGGCAATGTGGGGAGATAAAAATAATCCGGATAAGGCGTTCAGCTTTTGTATTTGCCCTCCTTTTGACGGACATTCCGCAACGGCGGGAAACGGGACAATGTTTGCATTCCAGGCTGATAACGCAGAGATTGTCAGACAGTTCCATGCCGCAGGCCTTCTTGCAGGAGGGCAAAATGAAGGCGCACCGGGCACACGCCCCGCCTATGGCCCCGACTTTTATGTGGCCTACCTGCGCGATCCTGACGGGAATAAGCTGGCATGCGTTTGTCAGCATTATTCTCCCGCAACTGATAAGTTCGTCAACCAGAAACAGGCGCTTCGCATATAGCATCTTACGGTTTTGCGCGTTTACAGCCCCTGACGTGAAATAGGGCGTTCCGGCGACAGCTGGCGCGGTCGGCTACAGGCCAGGAACCAACATCTATCTTGTATGGGCAGACAGCCACCGTTGGGTGAACGTGGAATGACTGCACACTCAGCGCTTGAGGGCGGCAACAATGGAAGCCTCCATTTTCTCCGGTGTCGTGAACGGCGCAAAACGCGTGAGGGGTGTGCCGTCGCGACCGATGAGGAACTTGGTGAAATTCCACTTGATCCGTCCGCCGAGCACGCCGGGCAACGCTTGTTTCAAATAACGAAACAGCGGGTGTGCAGCGGGGCCGTTGACGTCCACTTTCGCAAACATCGGGAAGCTCACGCCGTAGTTAACGTGACAGGTCTGCTCGATTTCATCCGCACCGCCGGGTTCCTGCTTGCCAAACTGGTTGCACGGAAAACCAAGCACCACCAGCCCCTGAGCCGCGTACTTTTTGTAGAGCGCTTCCAGGCCAGCATACTGTGACGTGAAGCCACAATGGCTGGCCGTATTCACCACCAGAACCACCTTGCCAGCATAGTCAGCCATGGAGAGAGGTTGGCCGCGCAGGCGGGTGGCGGTCAATTGATAAAAAGGGGTCATAGCAGGCTCCTGAGAGTGGAAACAGTGCAACGCTGACGATCGCGTGAATGTTTGAAGCAGATTAGGCAGTTATAATACACAGGGTTAGGGATTTGTACCTGGAATGTACAACATGGGGGAAAGAAGCATTTTGCGATGAGGCATTTGCATCTATTCTGCACAAAAAATGAGCGTATTGATTAATAGAGAAATAACAGCATTTAAAAAATAAATCAGCCAGCAGGTGACACTAACTGGCTGATTTTATTTAACTACGCTTCACTTTTAGAGGACTGCTTGTGAAACAGTTCGCGGAATACCGGGTAGATATCCTCCTGGTCGCGAATATGCTGCATGGCGAAATTATCAAAGGTCGCCTGCAGGTGTTCATACTCGCGCCACAGGGTCTGGTGCGCCCGGCGGGTAATTTCGATATAGCTGTAATAACGCACCACCGGCAGAATTTTCTTCGCCAGCAGTTCGTGGCACAGTGGGGAGTCATCGGCCCAGTTGTCGCCATCCGACGCCTGGGCGGCGTAGATGTTCCACTGCGCCGGGTCATAACGCGCCTGCACCACCTCATCCATCAGCTTGAGGGCGCTGGAAACGATGGTGCCGCCGGTTTCCTGAGAATAGAAGAATTCGTGTTCATCCACCTCTTTCGCCTGGGTATGGTGGCGGATATAGACCACATCGACGTTTTTATAGGTCCGGCTGAGGAACAAATACAGCAGGATATAAAAGCGCTTGGCCATGTCTTTGGTGGCCTGGTCCATCGAGCCTGAGACGTCCATCAGGCAGAACATTACCGCCTGGCTGGAGGGCTCCGGCCGTTTTTCGTAATTTTTGTAGCGTAAGTCAAAGGTGTCGATAAACGGCACCCGTTCAATTTTAGCCCGCAGCTCGGCAATCTCTTTGCGCAGGCGCTCCTCCTCCAGCAGCTGCACCGGCTCGCTGCGGCTGATGGTCTCCAGGTCCTCCTCCAGAGCGCGCAGTTCACGGCGCTTGCCGGCGGTCATCGCAGTCCGACGGGCCAGCGAGTTCTGCAGCGAACGCACCACGCTGATGTTGGCCGGCACCCCGTTAGAGGTAAAACCCGCGCGATGGGTTTTAAACTCGTTTAGCTGCCGGTGCTGATTTTTCTTCAGGTTCGGCAGGGCGAGATCTTCAAACAGCAGATCCAGGTACTCATCTTTTGAAATCTGGAAGACAAACTCATCCTTCCCTTCGCCATCGGCGCTGGCTTGCCCCTGACCGCCGCCACCGCCGCCGCCGCCCCCTTGCGGGCGTTCGATCCGATCGTTTTGCACGAAATGGTCATTGCCCGGGTGGACGCGGTTGCGTAGTCCGCCGCGACCCTGATGAAACATCGGCTCGTTGATATCGTCCGTCGGGATCGAGACGGATTCTCCGCTCTCAATATCGGTCACCGAGCGCTTGTTGATGGCCTCGGAGATTGATTGTTTAATCTGCGCCTTATAACGGCGCAAAAAGCGCTGACGATTGACGGCGCTTTTGTTTTTCCCGTTCAGGCGTCGGTCTATGAACCAGGTCATATGCCCTCCTGTACTGCATTAGCCAACTTTACTTATCATCATTCAGCTGCAGTTGACCCGGCGGCGCACCGCCGGGCTGGACGCATCAGGACGATTTACGAACCCGCAGGTACCACTCGCACAGCAGGCGAACCTGTTTGCGGGTGTAGCCTTTCTCCATCATGCGGTCGACAAAGTCGTCGTGTTTTTTCTGCTCATCGGTTGAGGTTTTGGCGTTAAACGAAATGACCGGCAACAGCTCTTCGGTATTGGAGAACATTTTCTTCTCAATAACCGTGCGCAGTTTCTCATAGCTGGTCCAGTTCGGATTACGTCCGCTGTTGTTGGCTCTGGCGCGCAGCACAAAGTTGACGATTTCATTACGGAAGTCTTTCGGGTTGCTGATCCCGGCCGGCTTCTCAATTTTCTCCAGCTCGGCATTCAACGATTCACGGTCAAACAGCTGCCCGGTGTCCGGATCGCGATATTCCTGATCCTGGATCCAGAAGTCAGCGTAGGTGACATAGCGATCGAAAATGTTCTGCCCATACTCGGAGTAGGATTCCAGATAGGCGGTCTGGATCTCTTTGCCGATAAACTCGGCGTATTTCGGGATCAGATAGCCTTTGAGGAACTCCAGATAGCGCTCGGCCTGCTCCTGCGGGAACTGTTCGCGCTCAATCTGCTGCTCCAGGACATAGAACAGATGCACCGGGTTGGCCGCCACTTCAACATGGTCGAAGTTAAACACCCTTGAGAGGATCTTAAAGGCGAAGCGGGTGGAGAGCCCGTTCATCCCTTCATCCACCCCGGCATAGTCGCGATACTCCTGATAGGATTTCGCTTTCGGGTCGGTATCTTTCAGGCTCTCGCCGTCATAGACCCGCATTTTCGAGTAGATACTCGAGTTTTCCGGCTCTTTCAGGCGCGACAGAATCGAGAAGCGCGCCAGCGTTTCCAGAGTGCCCGGGGCGCATGGCGCATGAGTCAACTCGCTGCTGTTGAGCAGTTTTTCATAGATACGGATCTCTTCGGAGATCCGCAGGCAATAAGGCACTTTGACGATATAGACGCGGTCGAGGAAGGCCTCATTGTTTTTGTTATTACGGAAGGTCACCCATTCCGATTCGTTAGAGTGGGCAAGGATGATCCCGTTAAACGGCAGGGCGGAGATCCCTTCGGTCCCGTTGTAGTTACCCTCCTGGGTCGCGGTCAGCAGCGGATGCAGCACCTTGATCGGCGCTTTAAACATCTCGACGAACTCCATGATCCCCTGGTTGGCGCGGCACAGCGCACCGGAGTAGCCGTAGGCGTCCGGGTCGTTCTGCGCATAGTGTTCCAGCTTGCGGATATCCACTTTACCCACCAGCGCCGAAATATCCTGGTTGTTTTCATCGCCCGGTTCGGTTTTGGCGATGGCGACCTGTTCGAGAATCGATGGCCAGACTTTGACCACGCGGAATTTCGTGATATCGCCGCCAAACTCATGCAGGCGTTTGGCCGCCCATGGCGACATAATAGTGCCGAGATAGCGGGTAGGGACGCCATACTCTTTCTGAAGGATCTGCGCATCCTCCTGGGGATTGAACAGGCACAGCGGGTGATCGTTAACCGGGCTGCGCTCGCCGTTGGCGCTCAGCACATAGATAGGCACGCGCTGCATCAGGGCTTTCAGCCGTTCAGCCAGCGATGATTTACCCCCGCCCACCGGTCCCAGCAGATAGAGGATCTGTTTCTTCTCTTCCAGCCCCTGGGCGGCATGCTTGAGGTAGGAAACGATCTGCTCAATGGCGTCTTCCATACCGTAAAACTCTTCAAACGCCGGATAGCGTGCGATAACCCGGTTTGAAAAGAGACGGGATAGCCGCGGCTCGAGAGCCGTATCAACCATGACGGGTTCACCAATGGCCATCAACAGACGTTCTGCCGCATTGGCATAGGCACTGCGATCTTGCCGGCAGATGGTAAGAAACTCCTGCAGTGTGAACTCTTCGTCCTTGGCAGCTTCATAGCGCTGGCGATAGTGATCGAATATATTCATGGCATGCCGTCCTTTCGTTTTTTAGCACAGGTTGAGAGCCGTTCATATGAATAGTGGGGGCCCCCGGAAGACATAAGCTGAACATCGCTCTCCTGGTATCCAGCAACCCTTATGCCAGGTTGCGGGTGGGGTAGCGTGAATGTGCCCTGCAATTACACCTTCTAAATTTAAGCGTAGATGCATTTAGAAATCTTGCATGACGCAGAAAATCAATTTCAATGACATATCAATAACTCATCCTGAAAAAGACGCTTTTTGCTTCGCCGGGACGTGAAGCTGTCATCGGGCTGTCACCAGATGGTAAGAGAAGGGTGGGAAAGTGAACGATTTGTGTCATATCGGGTAAAGAATTTGAGGCATGAGACCTACGACGGTAAACTGCACGGGCTGATTATTTGACAACGGGAATATGGATTGTGACTAAAATCAAACTTCTGGCACTCGGCGTGCTGATTGCGACCTCCGCCAGCGCGGCGCATGCCGATGGGAAGTTCACGCTTGGCGCTGGCGTCGGCATCGTTGAGCATCCGTACAAGCAGTATGATGCGGATGTGTATCCGGTGCCGGTCATTAGTTATGAGAGCGATAACTTCTGGTTCCACGGTCTGGGTGGGGGTTACTACCTGTGGAATGACACCAATGATAAGCTGTCGATAACGGCTTACTGGTCGCCGATGTACTTCAAGCCGGGCGACAGCGATAGCGAACAAATGCGTCGCCTGGATAAACGTAAATCAACCGTGATGGCCGGTCTTTCTTATGTCCACAACACGCCCTATGGTTTCCTGCGCACGACGATTGCCGGCGATACGCTGGATAACAGCAACGGCATCAACTGGGATCTCGCCTGGCTGTACCGCTACACCAACGGGAACCTGACGCTGACGCCGGGCATCGGCGTGGAGTGGAACAGCGACAATCAGAACGAATACTATTATGGTGTCTCGCAGCATGAGTCCCGTCGCAGCGGCATGCGCAGCTACGATCCGGACAGCAGCTGGAACCCGTATCTGGAGCTGTCGGCCAACTATCGCTTCCTCGGCGACTGGAGCGTATACGGTATTGCGCGCTACACCCGTCTGTCGGATGAAATTACCGATAGCCCGATGGTGGACAAATCCTGGAGCGGTCTGATCTCAACCGGGATCACTTACACCTTCTGATTGTGCATTATTACAGTGCGCTTTATGCATCAAAACAGGGCTTCGTGCCCTGTTTTGCTTTATGGTGGTGCAGGGCGCTAAGGAGGAGACGATGGTGAAAAAAACAGTATGCTTTGGCGAGCAGGCGGCAGTTCCGGCCATCGGGCTGGGGACCTGGTATATGGGCGAGAACGCGGCGCAGCGTCAGCAGGAGGTGGCTGCACTGCGCGCGGGCATCGACCATGGCCTGACGGTAATCGATACCGCTGAGATGTATGCCGACGGCGGGGCGGAGGAGGTGGTGGGCCAGGCGGTCCGCGGCCTGCGCGACCGGGTGGTGCTGGTCTCCAAAGTCTATCCCTGGCACGCCGGCGGCGCGGCGATGCGCCGCGCCTGTGAAAACAGTCTACGCCGGCTGCAGACCGACTATCTGGATATGTATCTCCTGCACTGGCGGGGCGATATCCCGCTAGAGGAGACGGTCGAGGCGATGGCAAGGCTGGTGGCCGAGGGTAAAATCCGCCGCTGGGGCGTCTCCAATCTGGACACCGACGATATGCAGGCGCTGTGGCGCACGGCGGGTGGCGAACGCTGCGCCACCAATCAGGTGCTCTATCATCTCGCGTCGCGGGGCATTGAATACGATCTCCTGCCCTGGTGCCAGCAGCACACCCTGCCGGTGATGGCCTATTGTCCGCTGGCCCAGGCGGGGCGCTTACGTGATGGACTTTTTCAGCATACCGATATCATCAAAATGGCTAACGAGCGGGGCGTGACGGTGGCGCAGCTGCTGCTGGCCTGGGTGATTCGTCATCCGGGAATGCTGGCGATCCCGAAAGCGGCCAGTATTGAACATGTGGTGCAGAATGCCGCCGCGCTTGATCTCGTTCTCAGCCCGCAAGAGCTTGCGCAGCTGGACCGCCTCTATCCACCGCCGCCGCGGAAAACCCGGTTGGATATGGTTTAACCCACAGCGCATCCTGGTGGAGAAGAGAAAAAGCCCCGTGATAAACGGGGCTTTTTGCGCTTAGCGTTTTTTCACGCTGATGGTTTGCGCCAGGCGAGACGGGGTCTCTTCACTGGCTTTCTGCGGCTGGGTCACGCAGCAGGTTTCGACGCACACGAAGGTTTTGTAGCCATCGTCCGGCATGTCGCCCATGCTGACGGACAGCGCCGGGCCCGGGTTCCAGGCCACCACGTTGTGCTGATGATGATGCACCACGTCGATAGTGCGGCTGAGCGCGTCGTCGTGGATCACGCTGCAGCCTTCGGCGTCGAGATAGACGCGGTCGGTACGATCCGGGAAGGTCTGCACGCCGTTGCTCAGAACGCCTTCTTCGGCATTTTTCACTTTATCGATATAGCGCTCGCCAAGACCGCTCACTTTCACCGCCGCGATATCGCCGACGTTGAAGTAGCTGTGCAGGGCAGAGGTGGTCTCAAATTCGCCGTGGGCTTCCAGTTCGATTTCGCAGGTCTTGCCCAGCTTGAAGCGGGCATAGAGGGTGAACTCATGCGGCCACAGCTTCATGGTTTCGGCGCTGTTCTGCAGCGCAAAGGTCAACATCACGCCGCCGTCGTCTTCATCATGGCCTTCCAGGGTCCACGGCAGGTTGCGGGCAAAGCCGTGCGACGGCAGGCCCTGCTGCGCCGATGGGCCAAACCAGGGCCAGCAAATCGGCACGCCGCCGCGCAGGGCGACGCCCTGTTTAAACGGGGTGTTGTTGCTCAGCCACAGGACTTCTTCTTCACCGGCGGGTTTCCAGGAGAGCAGATGCGCCCCCTGCAGCGCCACAGAGGCTTTCACCTGCGGATGGTCGATGACAATCAGCTCCAGGTCGTCCAGCTGGCGACGGGAGATAACGGGCGAAATGGTTTCATTCACCGGGAGAGCAAAAATTTTATTTATCATTGTGCAATCCTATCTCTGCAGACAAAAAAAAGAGCGACCGAAGTCGCTCTTACAGATTACTTTTTCATCTCAACTTATTTGGAGATGTGGGCAATCAGGTCCAGAACTTTGTTGGAGTAGCCAGTTTCGTTGTCGTACCAGGAAACCAGTTTAACGAAGTTGTCGTTCAGTGCGATACCCGCTTTAGCATCGAATACGGAAGTGCAAACTTCGCCGTTGAAGTCGGTAGAAACAACGTCGTCTTCGGTGTAACCCAGAACGCCTTTCATTGCGCCTTCAGAAGCGGCTTTGATAGCTTTCTTGATTTCTTCGTAGGACGCTGCTTTTTCCAGACGAACGGTCAGGTCAACAACGGATACGTTCGGAGTCGGAACGCGGAACGCCATACCGGTCAGTTTGCCGTTCAGTTCTGGCAGTACTTTACCTACTGCTTTAGCAGCGCCGGTAGAGGACGGGATGATGTTCTGAGCTGCGCCGCGGCCGCCGCGCCAGTCTTTGTGAGACGGGCCATCAACGGTTTTCTGGGTAGCGGTGGTAGCGTGGACGGTGGTCATCAGGCCTTCAACGATACCGAAGTTGTCGTTGATGACTTTAGCCAGCGGCGCCAGGCAGTTGGTGGTGCAGGATGCGTTGGAAACGATGTCCTGGCCAGCGTAAGTGTCGAAGTTAGCGCCGCGAACGAACATCGGGGTGTTGTCTTTGGACGGGCCAGTCAGAACGACTTTTTTCGCGCCAGCGGTGATGTGTTTACGAGCGGTTTCGTCGGTCAGGAAGATACCGGTTGCTTCAGCAACAACGTCAACACCAACTTCGTCCCACTTCAGGTTAGCCGGGTCACGTTCAGCGGTAACACGGATTTTTTTACCGTTAACGACCAGATGACCGTCTTTCACTTCAACGGTGCCGTCGAAACGACCGTGAGTGGAGTCATACTTCAGCATGTAAGCCATGTACTCTGCGTCTAACAGGTCGTTGATTGCAACGATCTCGATGTCAGAACGTTTCTGAGCAGCACGGAAAACAATGCGACCGATACGGCCAAAACCGTTGATACCTACTTTGATAGTCATATATTCCACCAGCTATTTGTTAGTGAATAAAAGGTTGCCTGTAAAATTACAAAAACCTTACGCAGCGTCAAGCGGAATCGTGTCAATCATTGCGACAAATCAATCCTGAGCAGACCTTTGCGCGATTGATTTGCCTCACTCTCCCTTTGAGCCCAATTCCATATGGGGGCTGCGCGCGGAATTTTAAAGGGCATTTAAGATAAAAACGTGATTTAAGTCACAATTATCTGGCTGCCTGTGGGCACCGGATAAGTTTAGAACAAAAGTGTACGCTTCATTGTTAATGTTTTGTTAGAATTGGGGCGAAAGTTGTCCATTGCAAAGCGAGATGTAAGCCCATGGCAAATAAACCCTCCCCGGAAGAGCTGAAAAACGGCTTGAGCGAAATGCAGTTTTACGTGACCCAACATCATGGTACCGAACCGCCTTTCACCGGACGGCTGCTGCACAACAAGAAAAATGGCGTGTATCACTGCCAGGTGTGCGATGCGCCGCTGTTCAACTCCCAGACCAAGTACGACTCTGGCTGCGGCTGGCCGAGCTTCTACGAGCCGGTAAGCGAAGAGGCCATTCGCTATCTGGACGACAGCTCCCACGGCATGCAGCGCATAGAGATCCGCTGCGGAAATTGTGATGCCCACCTCGGTCACGTGTTTCCGGATGGCCCGCAGCCGACCGGCGAGCGCTATTGTGTGAATTCGGCGTCGCTCAGCTTCACCGATGAGCAGAACGGCGAGCAGATCAAGGGTTGAAGAAACGATTCAGCAAATTATTCCAGGTGGAGATGAGCGGAAGATGGATATTGAGCAAATTATCGACAGCATGACCCCGGAAGTGTATCAGCGTCTGGCGACGGCGGTGGAGCTGGGAAAATGGCCGGATGGCGTGGCGCTGACGCCGGAGCAGAAGGAAAATAGCCTGCAGCTGGTGATGCTGTGGCAGGCCCGGTATAACACCGACGCCCAGCATATGACCATCGATACTCGCGGGCAGATGGTGATGAAGAGCAAACAGCAGCTGAAGGAAGATTTCGGTATCGTGCCGAAGCCGATCGCAACCGTGAAGCTGCAATAAACTGCCGGCCGGCGGGGAGAGGTTCCGGCGTCGGGTGATCCGGCGCCGGAAGGGTTAGCGTCTACGACCGAGCCCGGCGGTCAGCCGCTTCGCTTACTTTTTGTTCATCATCGCTTTCAGGTCGGCAAACGGATTGTAGGTGGCCTCGCCGACGCTCTTTTGCGCATCTTCGCCGGCCACCACCGTGGAGCCATACTGATCGGCTTCGGTGTACTTGGAGTGTTCGTGATCGTGACAGTAGAGGCACAACATCTCCCAGTTGCTGCCATCTTCCGGGTTATTGGAGTGGTCGTGATCGATATGGTGCACCGTCAGCTCGCGCAGATTGGAGTAGACAAACTCCCGCGAGCAGCGTCCGCATACCCAGGGAAAGAGCTTGAGCGCCTTTTCGCGATAACCCACTTCCAGACGTGCGTAATTTTTGGGGATATAGGCCATGGCCCCCTGCCTCCTGTCAAACGGTTAAGCTGCGCCAGCCCCTGGCGCAGCGGATAACAGGCATCATAACCTATCCCGGGCGGCGCGATATACCTGCATTGCAAGCGATGCTGTCTGCGTCACGCCGCCCGGCGGAGACGATGCGGCGGAGGAACAGCCGCGATTAGTGTTTGATCCCCAGGGATTCCGCCAGCTGGCGGGCCAGCTGGTTCTGGTCATCGGCGCCATACTCCCAGAACATCGCCCCGGCGAGGCCCTTCGCCTTGATGTAGTCCGCCTTGATGGCTACCGAGCGCGGGTTCTCATAGGAGAGGGCGAACAGCGGCTTGCCCTCCGCGGACTGCACCGACAGCCACGGGACTTTCGCCTCATCGTCCCAGTGCTCGGTAAAGCGTTTCTGCGGATCGTTGAGCAATTTGCCCACGATATCATTGTATTTCACGTAGGTGTCTTTGCTCAGGTCATAGCCCAGCGAGGCAAACAGCGCGATCTGCTGTGGACCAAAATAGGGCTGGGTGACCGGGTTCTTTTGCGCATCCGCTTTACTCCAGTCAATCCCCGGCTCGACCGCCCGTTTCGGTACCCGGCCATAAAAACCAATCCCGAGGTTCATCTGGCTGGGTTTAAGCCCGGCGGCCAGGTAATTGTTGACCACAAAATCGGCGCTGTATTTATCCGCCGCGGCGACCGTCGGCCAGTGGCTGGAGTCATACAGGTTCGAGTTGAAGTACTGCGTGCCGTAGGCCATGTCGTAGGTCATCAGGTTGATGTAGTTCAGCACCGGGGCCACCGCTTTGACATCCACCCAGCTTTTCGGGCTCTCGGCGTTGGCGCCCACGGCAATAGTAACCAGTTTCTTCGTACCAAACGCTGCGCGCAGCTCTTTTAACAGCGCGGTGAAGTTATCGCGATCGGTCGGTTGATTGGCAACCAGCCCCCACGCGCCGTTGACCGGAAACTCCCAGTCGAGGTCAATCCCATCCAGACCATATTTTTCAACAATTTCCTGCGCAGACTGAATAAACACCTTACGGGTTTCTTTGCTTGCCGCCGCGCCGGAGAAACCGCGCGCCCCCCAGCCGCCGACCGACAGCAGGACCTTGAGGTCCGGGTTCTGTTTACGCAGGGCAGGGAGCTTTTGCAGATCCGCCTGCACCTTTGGCGACAGCCAGATCTCGTGCAGATGGTCAGGATCCTTCAGGGCCGCATTGGTCTCGTCTTTTTCATCGTTATAGATAAGGCCAAACGAGTAGTTGAGATGGGTGATCTGCCGGACGTCCAGCTTGTCGATATCCCCGCCCGGCCCGGCAGTGACGTCGCCGCCGCCGTTGAAATAGCCGACGGACATCAGCGGTTGGGCAGAGAGCGCGGAAGCGCAAAGCAGGGGCAAGGCTGCCAGCAAGGGCAAACGTTTCATAGTGGTTCCTCTTTGACATAAAAAAATAACCGCGCCACGGAAATGGCGTGGCGAAAAAACAGCCTTGCCAGACTACCAGCAATAACTTGTTGAAACTGCGAGAGAGTTCAATTTATGGACGATAACGAAGCGGCAGAAGAAGACCCGGCGCGGAAGCGCCGGGTGAAGGATCAGGCGTGGGTTTCCCGCCAGTCATCAAGGGTATAGAGCGTGGCGCCTGCGGCGGCCATCTCCATAAACGCCTGGCTGCTGTCCTGCGGCTGAAGGTTCACCCCGCGGCAGCCGTCGGTAATGACGTTGACCGCGTAGCCGAGCGCCAGAGCATCCAGCACGGTAAACTTCACGCAATAATCAGTGGCGAGGCCGAGAACGGTCAGCTCCACGATCCCCTGACCACGCAGCCAGCCGTCCAGTTCGGTTTTCTGCCGGTGACCGTTGTCAAAAAAAGCGCTGTAGCTGTCGATGACCCGGTTTTGCCCTTTGTGGAACACGGCGGCGATCGCCTGCTGCTTGAGCAGGGGATGCAGCGCCGCGCCTTCGCTGTGCTGAACGCAGTGATCCGGCCAGAAAGTTTGCGCCAGGCCGTCCAGGTCGCCTACGGTGTAGGGCTCCACCTGGTGCTGGCTGGCGAAGCTACCGTGATCCGCCGGATGCCAGTCCTGACTGGCGACGATGGGCTCGCCGCGCGCCAGGCTCCAGTCGATAAGCGCGTTGGCCACCTCGACGGTGCTGTCGCCTTCGGGAACCGCCAGCGCGCCGCCGGCGCAGAAGT
Source organism: Klebsiella sp. 1SOBk10mer (assembly GCF_046602535.1). Lineage (NCBI taxonomy): Bacteria > Pseudomonadati > Pseudomonadota > Gammaproteobacteria > Enterobacterales > Enterobacteriaceae > Klebsiella > Klebsiella sp. 1SOBk10mer. Next base: position 461,815 of record NZ_JBKIUP010000003.1, on the reverse strand, counting down.
CGTTCTGCAAATCAACCAGTAACAGCGCTCGATGTGCCATACGTCCTCCTTAAGCTTCGTCAGGGGTCAGTTCGCCACGCAGATTCTGCTGCATCGCCGCGCGAATGGCGTCAACGTCCAGCTGCTGGCTCAGCAGATAGTGTAGCTTGGTCAGCGTCGCTTCCACCGTCATATCGAAACCACTGATGACACCCGCCTGGGCGAGGGCATTGCCGGTGGCATAGCCGCCCATGTTCACTTTGCCGGACATACACTGCGTCAGATTGACCACCACAATGCCGCGCTGGCTGGCTTCCGCCAGCACCTGAATAAACTCGCCGTTCTGCGGGGCATTGCCGACGCCGTAGGAGCGGAGGATCAGCGCTTTCACCGGCTGGCGCAGGAAATTACGCACCACGTCGGCGGAGATGCCGGGGTAAATCGTCACCACGCCAATCGGCTGCGGGGTGATGGGGTGGACAATCAGCTCTCCACGGCCCTGCGGCGCCGGCGGGGTACCGAGACGGCGAATATGGATCCCGGCCTCCAGCAGCGGCGCGAGGTTGGGCGAGGCGAAGGCGTCAAAGCCGTCGGCATGGGCTTTAGTGGTACGGTTGCCGCGGTACAGTCGATTGTTGAAGAACAGCGCCACTTCGTTAATCGGATAGTTGGCGGCGACGTACAGGGCATTGAGCAGGTTGATCTGGCCGTCGGAACGCAGCTCGGCCAGCGGAATTTGTGACCCTGTCACAATCACCGGTTTGCCGAGATTTTCCAGCATGAACGACAGCGCTGAGGCGGTAAACGCCATGGTGTCGGTACCGTGGAGGATCACAAAGCCATCATACTCCGCGTAATGGCTGCGGATATCGTCGGCGATGTGCTGCCAGTCCTCAGGGGTCATATCGGATGAATCCATCAGCGGATGGTATTCATGGATCGTGAAGTCCGGCATCTCCGGACGATGGAACTCCGGCATCAGCGCCAGCTGACGCTGCAGATGGCCGGAAACGGGTACATAGCCGTGTTCTGAGCGCTGCATACCGATGGTCCCACCGGTGTAGGCAACGTAAATCGATTTTTTTTGCATAGCATCGCTTAGGTTGGTCGTAGACAGGCGCAGTATAAAGAGACGGAGGAAAAAATACAGTGTTGGCCGCTCGCTTTGTGGCGGCGCTGGCAGGTGCGGAAAAAAGGCTGCCCCGTGAGACGGGGCAGCCGCTGCGTATTAACGAATGTTGGCGCAGGTCAGGCAGAAGGCATAGCGGTTCTGCGGGTCGTTGAACGCCGCCAGCTTGTCGCTTTCCGCTTTCACCGTCTCGGCCGCCGCGGCCACCGGCGCAGGCAGCCAGGCCTGAATGGCGGCCGGCAGCGAGGCGCGTACCGAGCCGGTCAGGCTGTCCAGCACCATCGAGAAGAAGGTTGGCTCTTCCTGATAGTAGTTAAGGTGCCAGGTTTTCAGCTTCGCCAGCTCGGCGGCCTTGGCCACCGCGTCGTCGAAATCGCCGAGGCTGTCGACAAGACCGTTGGCTTTGGCATCTTCCCCGGTCCAGACGTGGCCCTGGGCTATCTGGTCGATTTTCTCCGGCGTGCTCTTACGGGCGTTAGCCACCAGGGTGATAAAGCGCTGATAGCCGTTCTCAATGCTCAACTGCATCAGCTGCTGCACTTCTGGCGGCAGCGCTTTGGTGCTGGAGATATCCGCCAGCGGCGACGTGGCGACGCCGTCGGTGTGGACGCCAATCGACCCGAGGGTATTTTCCACGGTGTTGATCACCCCAAAGATGCCAATGGAGCCGGTGAGGGTGCTTGGGTTCGCCACGATGTAATCCGCGGGGGTGGAGATCCAGTAGCCGCCGGACGCCGCCATGCCGCCCATTGAAACGACCACCGGTTTACCCGCGGCTTTGGCTGCCGCCAGCTCTTCACGAATGATTTCCGAGGCGGTCACGCTGCCGCCAGGGCTGTTCACGCGAAGAACGATGGCCTTAATTTTCGGGTCGAGGCGCGCATCGCGAATTTGCGCTGCGGTGGTGTCGCCGCCGACGTTGCCCGGGGTCTCCTCGCCGTCCATGATGGCGCCGTTGGCGAAGATCACCGCGATAGCGGAACCCTGGTCAGACGGCGTCTTCACGTTGTAGTCGTAATAGCTAATCGCCCGATAATTGTTATCCGCTTTGCTCCAGCCAAACTGTTTGGTCAGCGCTTTTTCCACTTCCGTGGAGGTCGCCAGCTCATCCACCAGCTTATTGTCCAGCGCATATTTCGCCGTATCGCCGCCCACTTTACGCAGGCCATCGATAATGCCCTGGGCGCCCGGGAAGAGCTGCTGGGCGGTGATCTGCCGGTTGGCGGCAATGGTGTTGAGGTAGTTCTGCCACAGTTCGCCAATCCAGCGGCTGTCCGCTTCGCGGGCGGCAGGGGACATGTCATCGCGAATGAAAGGCTCGACGGCGGATTTATAGGTGCCGACGCGGAAGACATGGGTGGAGACTTTCAGCTTATCCAGCAGCGACTTGTAATACAGCCCGTTGGTGGCGAAGCCGTGGAGGTCTACCTCGCCCTGCGGCGAGAGCCAGATTTTGTTGGCAAAGCTCGCCAGGTAGTACTGGCCCTGGCTGTAGCTGCTGCCGACGGCATAGACCGGTTTGCCGCTGTCGCGGAATTCGCGCAGCGCTTTACCGATGTACTGCATGGACGGCTGATCGCCGCCGACGAAGTTTTTCAGATCCAGCACAATACCGGTGATATTACGATCATCCTTCGCCTGACGGATGGTCTGCACGATATCGAACAGAGAATTCTCCTGCAAACGGTCCGAGCTGGCACCAAACAGCTGGCGGCCTATCACGCCGAGTTTGCTGCTGGCGGAAGGTTTATCCACCACCACGCCGGTAATATCCAGGAGCAGCGCGCCGCGCGCGGCATGTTCGCTGGTGGTGCTGCTGAACTGGCTCCAGATGCCGATACACACCAGCACCAGTACCAGGAAGATCGCATTGAGGGCCAGTTTGCGAATAAAGTTGAGTATCCGCCACGTCCATTTAAAAAAGCTGGCAATCAGTCGCCAAAGGGTTCGCATGTCTTCTCCCTAACGTTATCTAAAAATGGGCAGGCCGCAGGGGCCGCCGCGTCTGGCTATCCTAAAGAGTGAGCCGTCGGTTGTCAGCAGGAATCACCGACCGCGCTGTAACAAAATCCTTGTGCATGTTAATTTTATGAAAAATGACATCACAGGAGTTATACAGATGGATGCTCTCGACCTACTGCTTAATCGCCGCAGCGCTTCCCGCCTGGCGGAACCGGCCCCGGCCGGCGAACAGCTGGAAAACATTCTGCGCGCCGGGCTGCGCGCCCCGGATCATGGCACCCTGCAGCCGTGGCGCTTTTTCATTATCGCCGATGACGGCCGCGAACGCTTCAGTCAGTTGCTGGAAAAGGGGGCCAGGGAGGCCGGTCAGGATGAGAAGGGCATAGAGAAAGCCCGAAATGCGCCGTTCCGCGCGCCGCTAATCATTACCGTCGTGGCGCGTTGTGAAGACCACCCGAAGGTGCCGCGCTGGGAGCAGGAGATGTCCGCTGGCTGCGCGGTGATGGCGATGCAGATGGCGGCCCTGGCTCAAGGATTCAACGGCATCTGGCGCAGCGGAGCATTGACCGAGAGCCCGGTGGTGCGCGCCGGCTTCGAGTGCCGCGAGCAGGATAAAATCGTCGGTTTCCTCTATCTGGGCACGCCGCAGCTGAAAGCCTCAACCACCATTGCCCTGCCGGATACCGCGCCGTTTGTGACGCGATTCTGAGTCAGCGGGTGTTATGCCGGGCTGCGGCTTGCGCCTTACCCGGCCAACGCATCCGGCTCTGACTGTCTGTAGGCCCGCGCAAGCGCAGCGCCGCCGGGCAAGGACAGCGGGTACGGAGCCGATTTTGTGCCGGGTGGCGGCTGTCGCCTTACCCGGCCTACGTTCGTACGACCTGTCGTTAACTTATTCACTTTTCTTGCTGAAACTGCCGGTGCTGGCCGGAGCCCGGGGGTACAGGGGGCGGCGGCGACTGGCCGCCCCCTGTGCGCTCCCGGCGCCATGAGTGACATAACGCAGACGATTAACCGGGAGCGCAAACTACGCTGAAGCCACAGATAACATAAACAACCACACTGCAGTGCTTCCCCTCACCCTGGCCCTCTCCCGGAGGGAGAGGGAACCGTCCGGCTGGCCGCGCAAGCGCAGCGCCGCCGGGCGACGGCAGCAAGCTCGGAGCCGCATCTATGCCGGGCGGCGGCTGGCGCCTGACCCGGCCTTCAAACCCTACCCTTCGAATCAATCGCGGTTTTTGTCGCCCGGACAAGGCGCGCCAGGCGCCGTATCCGGGAGTTCAACGGTGATGACGTTACTTCTGCGTTTTGGCGAATTCGTCTTTGGCTTTCTGCAATTGCTGCTGGAAGGCCGGGTTGGTGTGCAGCGTGGCGACCACCGCGGAGCCGACGATGCGCGCCGCATCGACATCGCTCTGCCAGTGATAGCCGCAGATCACCCGGCTCTCGCCAAGCTCATAGCCGCGCTTCAAAATTTCGTTCTGCCGCTGCGGGTTGATCTCCGCCAGCACCAGGGCGGTGGCCCAGCCGATGGAGGTATGCCCGGACGGGTAAGAGCCGTTTTTCGCCAGCTTGTCCTGCTCGGTGGTGTTGCAGGTGGAGACGCCGTAGAAGGCAAACGGGCGAATGCGCATATACTTCTCTTTCGCGCCGCGGGTCGCCAGATCGCCGGCGTCTTCAATCATATTGGTCAGCAGCTTATGGAGCTGCGGCGCGTCTTTTTCGGTGATCGGCGAACCGAAGGCGCTGGAGAAGGCGTTAGCCACGCCGCCCGCGCTGAGGTTGGCATCCTCTGCCGCCAGCTTCCCGCGCTCGGTGTTGCGCAGCAGGCGCCCCTGCTCATACATCGCCTGATCGTTTAAGAACGCAATACTGCCCACCGCCGGCGGCGGCGGCAACAGCGCCAGGCTGTCGATGGCCTGGGCATTGGTCAGATAGTAGAGATCGGGCTTGGTGGTGACATCGTTACCGGGGGGAACCAGTGCGAAGGCGTTAACGGAGAAAAAACTGGCCAGGCAAAGGGCAAGAACACGCTTTTTCATTAGAATTTCCTTACGTCATAATCATTCCAGAGAAGACAGTCCTGTGTTGTCACATTTCTGTCATCTTTAAGTAAAAGTGAAAATGGTCGGGAAAAAATTGCCGCGTCTCGCAAAAACGGCTTTTTGTCTGCTTAATGAGCAACCATACGCGATTTCAGACTGTCGTACTTACCACCCTGGCGTTTGGGCGCTAACATAGCGGGATTGCAATGACAGGAGATGTCCATGAGCGAGCAAGCCATTCGTTTAACGCAATACAGCCACGGAGCCGGTTGTGGTTGTAAAATTTCCCCGAAAGTGCTGGAAACCATCCTGCATAGCGAGCAGGCGAAGTTCGTCGACCCGAACCTGCTTGTCGGCAACGAAACCAGCGATGATGCCGCCGTTTACGATCTCGGTAATGGCACCTCAATCGTCAGCACCACCGACTTTTTTATGCCGATTGTCGATAATCCGTTCGACTTTGGCCGCATTGCCGCCACCAACGCCATCAGCGATATTTTCGCCATGGGCGGGAAACCGATTATGGCGATTGCCATTCTCGGCTGGCCGATCAACACCCTGGCGCCGGAAATCGCCCGCGAAGTGGTGGAGGGCGGGCGCTTTGCCTGTCAGCAGGCGGGGATCGCGCTGGCGGGCGGCCACTCCATTGACGCCCCGGAGCCGATCTTCGGTCTGGCGGTCACCGGCGTGGTGCCCACCGAGCGCATCAAGAAAAACAGCACCGCGCAGGCGGGCTGCAAACTGTATCTCACCAAACCGCTGGGGATCGGCGTGCTGACCACCGCAGAGAAAAAATCGCTGCTCAAGCCGGAGCATCACGGGCTGGCGACGGAGACCATGTGCCAGATGAACCTCGCCGGCGCCGCGTTTGCCGCTATCGACGGGGTGAAGGCGATGACCGACGTCACCGGCTTTGGCCTGCTCGGCCACCTCAGCGAGGTTTGTCGCGGAGCCGGCGTGCAGGCGCAACTGCGCTATGCCGATATCCCGAAACTGCCGGGGGTGGAGGAGTATATCGCCGCCGGCGCGGTGCCGGGCGGCACCGGGCGCAACTTTGCCAGCTACGGCCATCTGATGGGCGAGATGCCGACGGAGTGGCGCGATCTGCTCTGCGACCCGCAGACCTCCGGCGGTCTGCTGCTGGCGGTGACCCCGGAGGCGGAGGTGGAAGTGCAGGCTGCCGCGGCGGAGTTCGGTATTAAGCTGGCCGCCATCGGCGAGCTGGTGACCGCCCGCGGCGGACGACCCATGATCGAGATCCGTTGATTCGATGCGGTTGTTTATTGCAGAAAAACCGAGTCTCGGTCGGGCTATTGCCGATGTGTTGCCTAAACCGCATCGCAAAGGCGATGGCTTTATTGAGTGCGGCAACGGGCAGGTGGTCACCTGGTGTATCGGTCACCTGCTGGAGCAGGCGCAGCCGGACGTCTATGACAGCCGCTATGCCCGCTGGAATCTCACCGATCTGCCGATTGTACCGGAGAAATGGCAGCTGCAGCCAAAACCTTCGGTCACCAAACAGCTGAATGTCATCAAGCGCCTGCTCGGCGAGGCCGAGGAGGTTATCCACGCCGGCGACCCCGACCGTGAGGGGCAGCTGCTGGTGGATGAAGTGCTCGACTACCTGCAGCTGGCGCCGGAGAAGCGTCAGCAGGTGCAGCGCTGTCTGATAAACGATCTTAACCCGCAGGCGGTTGAGCGGGCGATCAACCGCCTGCGCGCTAACAGCGAGTTTGTGCCGCTTTGCGTGTCGGCGCTGGCGCGGGCGCGCGCCGACTGGCTGTACGGCATCAATATGACCCGGGCCTATACCCTGCTGGGGCGCAACGCCGGCTATCAGGGGGTGCTCTCCGTGGGGCGGGTGCAGACCCCGGTGCTCGGCCTGGTGGTGCGCCGCGATGAAGAGATTGAAAACTTCGTCGCCAAAGACTTCTTCGATGTCAAAGCGCATATCGTCACGCCGCAGGAGGAGCGCTTTGTCGCGACCTGGGTGCCGAGCGAAGCCTGCGAACCTTACCAGGATGAAGAAGGGCGCCTGCTGCATCGTCCGCTGGCCGAGCACGTGGTTAAGCGTATTGAAGGCCAGCCGGCGCTGGTGACCGGCTATAACGATAAGCGCGATTCCGAACCCGCGCCGCTGCCGTTTTCGCTGTCGGCGCTGCAGATTGAGGCGGCCAAACGTTTCGGCTTCAGCGCGCAAAACGTGCTGGATATCTGCCAGAAGCTGTATGAAACCCACAAGCTCATCACCTATCCGCGCTCGGACAGCCGCTATCTGCCGGAAGAACATTTCGCCGGCCGCCATGCGGTGCTGAATGCGATTGCCGTCCATGCGGCGGATCTGCTGCCGCAGCCGGTGGTGGATCCGGAGATCCGCAACCGCTGCTGGGATGATAAAAAGGTCGACGCGCACCATGCGATTATCCCGACCGCCCGCAGCAGCCAGGTCAAACTCACCGATAACGAAGCGAAGGTCTACACCCTGATCGCCCGCCAGTATCTGATGCAGTTCTGCCCGGACGCGGTGTTCCGTAAATGCCAGATTGACCTCGAGATCGCCAACGGTAAGTTTGTCGCCAAAGCGCGTTTTCTGGCCGAGGCGGGCTGGCGGACGCTGCTTGGCAGCAAAGAGCGCGATGAAGAGAACGACGGCACGCCGCTGCCGGTGGTGGCCAAAGGCGATGAACTGCTGTGCGAGAGGGGCGAAGTGGTGGAGCGCCAGACGCAGCCGCCGCGCCACTTTACCGACGCCACGCTGCTGTCGGCGATGACCGGGATTGCCCGCTTCGTGCAGGATAAAGATCTGAAGAAGATCCTCCGCGCCACCGACGGCCTCGGCACCGAAGCAACCCGCGCCGGGATTATCGAGCTGCTGTTTAAGCGCGGTTTCCTGACTAAAAAGGGGCGCTATATCCACTCCTCGGAGGCCGGAAGGGCGCTGATTCATTCCCTGCCGGAGATGGCCGGTCGACCGGACATGACCGCCCACTGGGAGTCGGTATTGACGCAAATCAGCGAGAAACAGTGCCGCTATCAGGACTTTATGCAGCCGCTGGTGGGCACGCTGTATCAGCTAATCGAGCAGGCGCGCAGCACGCCGGTGCGCCAGTTCCGCGGTCTGGTGGCGCCGGGCGGGGCGAAAAAATCGTTCAGTAAAGGCAAAGGCAAAGCGAAAGGCAAAAAAGCGGCAGAGGATGCCGCGCCGCCGCCGCAATAACCCGCCCGGCGGCCGTGAGGAGGTCATTCCCCACGGCCGCCGTTTCTCCGCCAGACTGGTCAATGGTCTACACTAAACAGCCGGGAAGGGGGGGACGATCGCCCCGCAAAACGGGGGGCGCCCATTGCCCTTCCCGATGCCTTGCTTAATTCTCTCACAGGCGATAAGGAGGACCCGTGAAATATATCGCTATCAGCCAACCGGGTGGCCCGGAGGTTTTACAGATCCGCGAAGGTGAGATCCCCACTATCGGGGAGCATGAGGTGCTCATCGAGGTGAAAGCGGCGGGCGTCAACCGGCCGGATATTCTGCAGCGCCAGGGTCTGTATCCCATGCCTGAGGGGGTTACCCCCGTGCCCGGCCTCGAGGTGGCGGGCGTGGTCGTGAAGGTTGGTGCGCAGGTCGCGGCCTTTGCCCCCGGGGATCGCGTCTGCGCGCTGACCAACGGCGGCGGGTATGCCGAATACTGCGCCGTCCCGGCAGGCCAGACGCTGCCGATCCCGGCTGGCCTCAGCTTTAGCGAAGCGGCCGCCATTCCGGAAACCTTCTTCACGGTGTGGGCGAACGTTTTCCAGCTCGGTAAGCTGCAGCCCGGCGAGAGCATTCTGATCCACGGCGGCGCCAGCGGGATTGGCACCACCGCGATCCTGTTGTGTCACGCGCTGGGGATGACCGTCTATGCCACCGTCGGCCAGGACGAAAAAATTGCCGCGCTGCGGCCCTACGCCACGGCGATCAACTACAAAACCGAAGATTTCGCTGAGAAAATTCATCAGCTGACCAACGATGAAGGGGTGGATGTCATTCTGGATATCGTGGGCGGCCCTTACTTTAACCGCAACCTGGGGCTGCTGAAAAAGGACGGGCGGCTGGTCATCATCGGCTTTATGGGCGGGCGAATGGCCCATGAGGTCGACATTCAGACCCTGATGCTCAAGCGGGCCACCGTCACCGGCTCCACCATGCGCGGCCGGACGGCGGCGGAGAAACAGGAGATTGCCGAGGCGCTGCGGCGCCACGTCTGGCCGCTGCTTGAGGCTGGGAAATGCAAGCCGATGATCTACGCCAGCTACCCGATGGCGGAAATTGCCGAGGCGCATGCCTGTCTGGACAGTGGTCAGCATCTGGGGAAAGTGGTGATCACGATGTCATCGTGAGAGACATCCCGGCGGGCAGCCGCCGGGATGGCGAGAGGGGAGGTTAAATCACGCCCTGGGCCAGCATGGCGTCCGCCACCTTGACGAAACCAGCGATATTGGCGCCGCGCACGTAGTTGGTCTGCTTCGCTTCACCGCCGTACTGCACGCAGGCGTGGTGGATATCCAGCATGATGTGATGCAGACGGGCATCCACTTTTTCCGCTTTCCAGCCCATGCGCGCGGCGTTCTGCGCCATCTCCAGACCGGACGTCGCCACGCCGCCGGCGTTGGCCGCTTTGCCCGGGGCAAACAGCACGCCAGCTTCAAGGAACAGATCGGTCGCGGCGATGGTGGTTGGCATGTTGGCGCCTTCCGCCACGGCCTTCACACCGTTGGCAATCAGCTGGCGAGCGGCGTCGGCATCCAGTTCGTTCTGGGTGGCGCAAGGCAGAGCGATATCCACCGGCACTGACCACGGCTGCTGGCCTTCGAGATAGGTGAGGCCAAATTCGCGGGCGTAGTCGGCCACCCGGCCGTGGGCACGCTCTTTGATGTCGATCAGGCGGGCCAGTTTTTCTTTGGTGAAGCCCGCTTCGTCAACGACGGTGCCGTTGGAGTCGGAGGCGGTGACCACCCGCGCGCCAAGCTCCATCGCTTTCTCAATGGCGTATTGCGCGACGTTGCCGGAGCCGGAAACCGCCACGCGAGCGCCTTCGAAGCCGAGGCCGTGACGTTTGAGCATCGCTTCGGTGAAGTAGATCAGGCCGTAACCGGTGGCTTCCGGACGGATCAGGCTGCCGCCGAATGAGAGGCCTTTACCGGTGAAGACGCAGGCGCTGTTGTTGGAGAGCTTACGCATCATTCCGGCCATAAAGCCGACCTCGCGGCCGCCGACGCCGATATCGCCCGCCGGTACGTCGGTATCCGGGCCCAGATGGCGATAAAGCTCGGTCATCAGCGCCTGGCAGAAGCGCATCACTTCGCCATCGCTCTTGCCTTTAGGATCGAAATCGCTACCGCCTTTCCCGCCGCCCATCGGCAGCGTGGTCAGGGCGTTTTTGAAGGTCTGCTCGAAGCCAAGGAATTTGAGAATCGACAGGTTTACCGACGGGTGGAAGCGCATTCCGCCCTTATACGGGCCGATGGCCGAGTTGAACTGCACGCGCCACGCGCGGTTGACCTGGACCTGATTGCGGTCGTCCACCCACACCACGCGGAACTGGATCACGCGCTCCGGTTCCACCAGACGTTCCAGCAAAGCAAGCTGACGATAGCGCGGATTTTCCTCAAGGAAAGGCCACAGGGTGGTCATGACCTCCCGGACGGCTTGAGCAAATTCGGTTTGATGGGGATCGCGCTGTTGAACGCGGGTGAGAAAGCCTTCCAGAGTGCACGTCTGATCCATAGATATAAGTTCCCCTTATGGTTGTGGTTGCATGTATTTATTATGATTCGGTCCTTGAAAAAACCGATTTTCCGACTATAACACCGCTAATCCTTAGGCAAGCAAGGAAAAATTAAGCCGTCAGCAAAATTTATAATTGCCCGCCCGTCATAACTAAAAACGATGACGAGGCGGCGAGCGGATCAGCGGAGGGAAAGGGACGGGCGCCGGGCGATAAAGGCGTGCAGGAGGGGGATATCGGCCGGGGCGAGATCGAGGGTTAAGGCGTCGGCAGGAAGGCACCAGCGCAACTGGCTGTGATAGTGGGCCAGCGGCACGCCCTGAAAATCCGGCACCCACCAGGCGTGCAGATGGATCTGACGACCGGAGACTTCCCGCTGATGGCTGGCGATATAGCATGCCGTGTGGGCGATGATGCCCATTTCCTCCTGCAGTTCCCGGGTCAGCGCCTGCGGTTGGCTTTCACCTGGCTCCACTTTGCCGCCGGCGAACTCCCACATTCCCGGCTGGTCGGCGTGGGGCGGGCGCTGCGCCAGCAGAATTTTGCCATCCTGTTCAATAATGGCGGCGACAACTTCAATCATTTTTAGCATAAGCATCAACGTTAATAAGGCCAAACTGGCCTATTATCACCGCCATAGACCTTCACTGACAACCGCCAACTCTGCTGGAGATCCTCGTGCTTGATAGCCACCTGCATCCTCGCCTCAAACCCCTCCTTAACGCTGTCGCCGGCGCGCTTGACCGCCCGGGTATTTCACCAGACAGGCTGACGCTGCTCGGTTTTGCCATCGGCGTGCTGGCTCTGCCATTTCTGGCATTAGGGTGGTATGGCGCGGCGCTGGCGGCCATTCTTCTCAACCGCCTGCTGGACGGCCTGGACGGCGCCCTGGCGCGGCGGCGCGGGCTGAGCGACGCCGGCGGTTTTCTCGATATCTCACTGGATTTTCTCTTCTATGCCCTGGTGCAGTTCGGTTTTATCCTGGCGGATCCGCAGAATAACGCCCTGGCGGGCGGCTGGCTGCTGTTTGCCTTTATCGGCACCGGCAGCAGCTTTCTCGCCTTTGCCGCGCTGGCGGCAAAGCACCAGATCGCCAATCCCGGCTATGCCCATAAATCGCTGCACTACCTCGGGGGGCTGACGGAGGGGACGGAAACCATCCTGCTGTTTGTCCTCAGCTGCCTGTTTCCGGCACATTTTGCCTGGCTGGCGTGGCTGTTTGGCGCGCTATGCTGGCTGACGACGGCGACGCGTATCGCCAGCGGCTACCAGACCTTAAAGCGGGTGGCGTGAGCGGGAAAGCGCGCGTCGCCGGCTGGGGACGCACGCTGGTGGGGTGTGTTACTGACTGCTTTCCGGGCCGCGCTCGCCGCGGGCGACCGGATTGTGCGGGTTGCTGCTCCATTCGTACCAGCCGCCGTCATAGACAGCGACGTGCGGCCAGCCCATGGCCCGGGCATACATGAAGGTTTCCGAGGCCCGCCAGCCGGTCCCGCAATAGAACGCCACCTGCTGGTTCGGCAGGATGTTCCACTGGCGCCACAGGGCAGCGATATCGTCGGCGCTGCGCATGGTGCCGTCCGGGTTATGGAAGTCTTCCATGTGCGTGGAGTCGCTTCCGGCATGGCCCCAGCGGGCGCCGGCGATGTCGCCCTTCGGTTTGATATAGCTGTAGCCGCTGGTGGTGCCGATAAACTCCGGCCACGAGCGGACGCTGACCAGCGAGGCGTCCTGACGGTGGAGCAGGCCGCGGGCCTGCTCGGTATCCAGCATCAGCTGCGGCTGGCCGGGGATCGGCGCGCCAAAATCTGGCGCCGGCTGCGGCGTCGGCGGCATGCCGCGCTCCACCGGCAGACCGGCGTCGGACCAGGTCTGCCAGCCGCCGTCCAGCAGGCGCACGTCTTTGACGCCGGCGTACAGCATGATCTGCGCCACACGCGCCGCGGCGTAAACGTCGCGACCGTAGAGGATCACCGTGGTGTCATGGCGGATGCCGTGCTTCGCCAGCATCGCCTTCAGCTGCGCATCGGACACTTTATTCCACAGCGGTTCGCTCTCCACCTCATTGGTATCGATATAGCCCGCGCCCGGGATATGGCTCAGCAGATAGAGCTTCGGCGCCCCCCAGGCGGCCTCAACTACTTTCCAGTCGCCGGCCGGGGCGGCGGCCACGCTTTTCCCTTGCTGCAGGTCGTGCAGCCATTGCGGATAAACCAGCTGTTCAAAGTGCGGCAGCTTTTGCAGACGGTCTCCCTGGCTCAGGGCGTCGCTCAGGGTGTTGAGCCGGGTGAAGCCCGCTTGTTTCAGTCGCGCCGCGACGCTGGCGTTATCCTCAGGACTGCCGTACAGCGCAAGGGGGGTATCGGCCTGGAGCTGGTGCTGCTTAGCCCAGCCGCGGAGCTGCTCGTCGCTCATGGCGCCGAGCCAGTGGGCGGAAAGATTCAGCGCCTGCGGCTCATGCCCTTCCGGGCCGTTGGCGCGCTGCGGCCAGCCGTTGTAATAAGCGCTCAGGCGGGTGTCGATGGCCACGCCGTGCTGCTGTTGCAGGTGGGAAAGAGTGAGCGCTGGCATGGTTTCAGCGGCGAAGGTGGTGGAAGCAGCAAGCCCCATGAACAGGGCGAGTGCGGTCAATTGAGAAACACGTTTCATCGAAATGCCCGACGGTAAAAAGTGGAGGGCGTATTCTCCGCTTGCCAGGCGTTGATTTCTTTGCGGTAACGCAGGTTTGCACGCTATTGCTCTTCATTGCCAGCGCTCCATCGTCAGGCAGCGCCCCGTCGGCGGACAGTCCTCGCGATCGTGGGTCACCAGGATCGCCGGAATGGCCTGGCGGGCCAGTTCCTCAAATACCCAGCGGCGGAACGCGGCGCGCAGGGCGGCATCCAGGCGGCTGAAGGGTTCATCCAGCAGCAGCGCTTCGGGGCGCGCCAGCAGGGCGCGCAGCAGACTCACCCGCGCCCGCTGTCCGCCGGAGAGCGTGGCCGGGTCGCGCGCGGCGAAGCCATGCAGCCCGGCGCGACTGAGCGCCTGCTCCACCGCGGCTTTTCGCGCCTCGCCGCGCACGCTTTCCGGTAGCGCCAGCTGTAAATTTTGCCCGACGCTGAAATGGTCGAACAGCAACGGGTCCTGAAACAGGATGCCGATGCGCCGGCGCTCCGTGGGCAGCGTATCGCACCGCCGCCCGTTGAGCCACAGCTCGCCCTCGGCGCGGAAGTCGCCGGCCAGGGCGCCAATCATCCACGCAAACAGCGTCGATTTTCCGCTGCCGGAAGGGCCCATCAGCGTCAGCACTTCACCCGGGGCCACCGAAAAGTCGACCTCCCGCAGCAGCGGCTGACGGTTCACGCTCAGGGTCAGATGGTTTACGGTTAGCACTAGCGAAGTCCTCGTCGATAGCGGCCTGCCAGCCAGGCCAGCAGGGCCGTCAGGATAAAGCATACCGCCGGCAGCAGTAATTGCCACAGCGCCTGGGCGGCAAGCGTCTGCGCCTCGCCGCCGCTGCTGAGCGCCACCGCCTGGCTGGTGAGCGTCGGGATACGGCCTGCCCCCAGCCATAGCGTTGGCAGATACTGCGCGATGCTCACCGAGAAGCCCACCGCCAGGGCGGTCAGCAGCGGGCGGGTCAGCGAGGGCAGAGTCAACAGCCAGAAAATACGCGTGGGTCCCCAGCCGAGCGTGCGGGCGATCACCGTCATCCGCGGATCGTGCTGGCGCCAGGCCGGGCGCAAAATAAATAGCATCCACGGCACCACCCACAGCAGATGGCCCCACAGGACGGTCCACCATTCGCCGTCTAGCCAGGCGTACAGCGCCAGCCGGTACTGGCCATCGGCCAGCGGCAGGGCCGGCAGCACCAGCGGCAGCCAGACCCAGCCATCTCCCCGCTTCGGGCCGCAGGCCAGCCACAGCAGGCAGACGGCCGCGCCGAGGGCGCAAGCCATCAGCGCGAGGCCAAGGCTGTTGCCCAGGGCATCCATCTGCGGCGGCGCCGAGCGCGCCAGCCCCGCCAGCAATAGCGCGCACAGCAGGCCGCTCAGCGGCAGGGCACTCGCCAGCAGGCGGCCGGGCAGGGCGTGGGGATGGGGATGCCGAATGCCGCGCAGATCGGGCAGACGCCGACGCTGTTGCCGCCATCCGCCCCAGGCGACCAGCGCCAGCCCGCCGAGGATCGCCAGCAGCAGCAGGTTGGCCAGCGCCCCTTTCGCCTGCTGCATGTCATCGCCCTGGCTTAACCACTGCCACGCCAGCACGGCAAGGGTGGGCGGATTGCCGGGCCCCAGCACCAGGGCGACGTCTACCGTCGACAGGCTCCAGGCCGCGGCGGCCAGCAGCACCATGCCGAGGGCAGGCAGCAGCGCAGGCAGCACCAGCCAGCGCAGGCACTGCCAGCGGCCGTAACCGAGGCTCTTTAGCGCTGTCGCCTGGTCGGCGAGGCGCGCCTCGCCCAGCAGGCCGTAGATCACCCATAGCACAAAGGCGCTCTCTTTAAGGGCCATCGTCAGGCCAAGCCCGATGCCGTACCGGTCGACCGGCGGCGTCAAAAACGGCAGTCGCTGCCAGATCCAGCCGCCTTCGGCGAACAGCAGCAGCGCCGCCGTCGCCAGGGCAAGATGGGGCACCGCCAGCAGCAAAGGCAGGCGGGAAGCCAGCCGCCGCCAGCGGGCCGAAGGCCAGAAAGCGGCGACGATGGTCAGGGCGATCAGTAGCGCACCGCCGACGGACAGCAGCGTGGAAACAAGGGTGGCGGCCAGCGCCTGGCCCAGCTGCGGGTCGGCGAACAGCGCCCGCCAGTGGACCGGGGAGAGCGCCGGCCACATCAGCCCTGCAGCGGCGGGGAATAAGGGCAGATAGATGGCCGCCATCGTCCCCCAGGCCAGCAGGATCAGTGGGTACCGTAGCGGCGCAGCCATTCCTGCTCCAGCGCGTCAACCCACGCCGCATGTGGCTCGGCAAGCACCGGCGGCAGATCCTGCGGCAGGGTGGCCGCCAGCGCCTGACGCTGTTTGTCAGGCAGACGCTGCGGGTCCAGTACGCTTGGATCGCCCCAGACGGCGGCATCCGCCTTGCGCAATTGCGCCTCTGGGGAAAGCAGGAAATTGGCGACCACTTTGGCCGCGGCGACGGCGCGTGCGTTGGCCGGGATGGTAACGAAATGGACGTTGCCGAGGGTCCCTCCGGTAAAGCCGAAGCTGTAGCTGTCCGCCGGTAACTCCCCGCTGACGGCCTTCTGGCGGGCATGGAGCGGGTTAAACGTCAGCGACAGGCGGAGGATGCCCTGGTTGAACATGGCGTCCATCCGCGCCGGCGACGCCGGGAAATCCTTACCCGCCCGCCACAGCGTCGGGTGCAGCGCATCGAGATAGCGCCACAGCGGGGCGGTTACCGCCGAGAAGGTCGCCGTCTCCGGCGGCTGGCGCAGGGCGGCAGGCTGGTCGGTGAGGGCGATCAGCAGCTGCTCCAGCAGGGCGGTACCCGTAAAGTCCGGCGGCCGCGGGTAGGTCACGCTGCCGGGATGGGCTCTGGCGAAGGCCAGCAGCGCCTGCGGGCTGGTGGGTGGCTGCGGCGTTTGCCCGCGGCGGGCGATAAACGTCAACTGGGCGCTGCCCCACGGCGACTCCGCGCCCTCGGTGGCGACAGAAAAATCTTCCTGAACCGGTTTTTGCAGATCGACATAGCGCCAGTTGGGCAGCGATTCTGCCCAGCCGGTGAGCAGCAGGTTGGCCTGTTTTAGGGTGTGAAAGTTCTCGCCGTTGATCCACAGGAGATCCACCGACCCGCCGCGGCGACGGCCGGCCTGCGCCTCAGTCTGGATGCGTTTCACCGCGTCGGCGGCATCGGCGATAGGGACAATACGCAGGTCGATCGCGTAGTGGCGTTTGACCTCCTCGCTGACCCACGCCAGATAGCGGTTGACGGCCGGGTCTCCACCCCAGGCGTTAAACCAGACGGTCTGGCCGCGGGCTTCCGTCTGGGTCTGCCGCCAGCTGTCGTCGGCTTGAACCACCAGCGGCCAGAGAAGCAGCAGGCACAGACAGAGGCTGAAATCACGCAAACGGCGCATCGTTACTCCTTATGGTGCGGGGAAGAACCAGGTATCTTGCACAGCCCCTGGGCAGGGATCGCCATCGCGGCATTGAACCGCGCCGATAAATTTTGCAGGCCAATCAGGGCGGTCAACTCGGTGAGCGCCCGGGCGTCAAAATGCGCGGCCATCGCGCTACGCAGGGCATCATCCACCTCCGGCGGCGTCTGGGTGGCGGCTTCGGCATAGGCCAGCGCCAGACGCTCTTTTTCGCTGAACAGCTTACTGCTGCGCCAGTCGGCGACCGCCAGCAGCTTGTCCTGGCTCCCGCTCCGCGCCGCGAGGGTCATGCTGGTGATATCGATGCAGAATTCGCAGTGGCACAGCTGGGCGATGCGGGCGCTGACCAGCGAGCGCAACACCGGATCCAACGGCGAGCGGCGGCGTTCAATATAGCCCACGAACAGCGAAACCAGGTAAAACAGCCACGGGATCCGTCCCCACCAGCGAATGGGGCTCAGCACCTGGCCGTAATGCCGGCGGTGCAGCCAGGCCTGCGGACGAAGGATCAGGGGGACAGTATCCAGCGGGGGTAAGCTCATGGCGACGATCTCTTATGACGTTCACGGTAAATATTTTTGGCGATGGAGATGACCACCGCCAGGGCCAAAAGCAGCGAAAGGCCGGTGGCCAGCCAGAAAGCGCCTCCGGTCAGCAGGCTCCCGGCCCAGGAATAGACGATGGTCGCCGGCAGCTGGCCCACGCCGGTGGCCAGCATAAAGGGCCAGAAGCGCAGCGAGGTCAGTCCGGCGGCATAGCTGACCGGATCAAAAGGGACAAACGGCAGCAGGCGGCAGACCAGGATCGTCTGCGCGCCATAGCGGGCGAAATAGCCGTCGACGCTGCGCAGCACCGTGCGGCCGGTGAGCTTCTCCACCATCTCGCGCCCCAGCGCTCTGGCGATGCAAAAGCAGAGCCCGGCCCCGACCATGGCGCTGAACCACGACAGCGTGCCTCCCCAGAAGGCGCCGAACAGCGCGGCGTTTGCCAGGGTGATCAGGAAGGCCGGCAGCGGGGCGACGATCGCCTGGAGGATCATTAGCGCAAAAGAGACCAGCGCCGCCTGCGTCCCCCAGGCGGCGATAAAGTCTTTGACATACTGGGGATCCAGCGACGCTAACGCCGTCAGGCTGTGTTGCAGAAAGGCTCGCCCGTCGGGGAACCACAGCCAGGCGGTCAGCCCGGCGACAGCCACCACGGCAAGGGCCAGCCTGGCGCGGCGCAGGTGACGGCGATCAGGTCGGGTCATGGCGCACCTCCTCGCCGGGCGTTGCCACACGGCGGGCGCGGGCAAACCGTTTGCCCATCTGCACCAGGGCAAACAGCAGCCCGCCGGCGAGGCTCAACTTGAGCGCGAAAGCGAGGGTCGCTCCTTCGCGGGCCAGTTCGCTGGCCATCACCGAATAGATGACCAGGCCCGGCAGGGTGGTCACGGAGGAGATCAGAGTAAAAGGCCAGAAGGGGATCGCCGTCAGGCCGTAGGCGTAATTCTGAATGTTGTAGGGAAAGAGTGGCACCAGGCGGGTGAGGATCAGGAAATCGCTACCGCTGCGGGCGATACCGCGCTCAATGGCCTGGAAGACGGCGGTATGGCCCACATAGCGCTGCAGCAGATCGCGCCCCAGCCAGCGGGCGATCAAAAACGACAACGAAGAGGCGACGGTGGCGGCGGCAAACGAGAGCAGAGAGCCGGTCAGCGGGCCGAAAAGCACCCCGCCGGCGATCACCAGCAGGCTGCCGGGGATCAGGCACAGGGTGGCAGTGATAAATAGCGCAACATAGACCAGATAGCTCCAGGCGCCATGATGGCGGAGGGTCTCCTGCAGCAGATGCAGGTGAGTCAGCAGATCGTGAAGACCAACGCGGTGGCTGATAACGGCCAGCGTGGCCGCCAGCGCGAGAAGTACCAGCCCTTTACCAATGGCCGGATGATGGCTTCTTTTTCATGAAGGGGTCTCCTGTACAGCCTGGACGCGGTGGACGTCAAAAAGTGCGCGCGACAGTATCCTGTTCCGACGACGGTCACAATGGTTTACCGTCGCTTTGTTGATTTTGCTCAGGAAATTCTGCCCCCCGCGCGGCGGGAGGCGAGAGAAGGACGTGACTTACGGCCGGAAGGTGGCCCACACCGGCGCGTGGTCGGATGGTTTTTCCATCCCGCGGATCTCATAATCGATCCCGGTCTCCACGCAGCGCTGGGCCAGAGGCTGACTGGCCAGCAGCAGGTCGATGCGCAGCCCACGGTTATCGTCAAAGCCTTTGGAGCGGTAATCAAACCACGAGAAGTGCTCATGATTGTCAGGGTTAGCCTGACGCCAGGTATCTACCAGGCCCCAGCCCAGCAGGCGATCCATCCATTCCCGTTCTTCCGGCAGGAAGGAACATTTGCCGGTGCGCAGCCAGCGTTTGCGGTTCTCTTCACCGATACCGATGTCGAGATCGGTAGGGCTGATGTTCATATCGCCCATGATCAGTACCGGATTCTCTTTGTTGAGCTCGCTCTCCAGGTAGTTCTGCAGATTCTGATAGAACGCCGCTTTGGCCGGGAATTTGGTCTCATGATCGCGGCTTTCACCCTGCGGGAAATAACCGTTAATCACCGTGACGTTACCGAAGGGCGACGGGATCTCCGCCATGATGATGCGGCGCTGAGCCTCTTCGCCATCGTTCGGGAAACCGCGGCGGACGGCAATCGGCGTCTCTTTGGTCAGCAGCGCGACGCCATAATGGCCTTTCTGGCCGTGATAAAAGACGTTATAGCCGAGTCTGGCGACCTCTTCGAGAGGGAACATGTCGTCGTGAACTTTGGTTTCCTGCAGGCCAATCACGTCCGGCTGGTGTTTTTCGACGATGGCGGCCAGTTGGTGTGGGCGGGCGCGCAGGCCGTTGATATTAAAAGAGACGAATTTCATAGTCGCTGCCACTGTGCAAGGTGAATAGTGCAGGGATGGTAGCAGAAATTCGCCAGGCTGGCTGCCATCCGATGCGTCATTCTGCCAATCGCTGCGCATGATCGTGCCGTGGGTGCCCCTTTTGCGGGCACGCCGCGCCAAAAAAGGGCAAATATCTACGATAAATTTCGCAGAAGATCACAATTACAGAATTATATCTTACCGTTGCATAACTTATCTTCTTTAATCACTGTTCATCCCCCTTTATCGGATAGTTATTCACTAAATATGCATTTTATATGAATAGCGTTAGGTTGTAACTCGTTGATATTGCGTTATCTCATCCGGTTTATGCATTTTTATCGCTGGCTGGCACGAACCGTGCAATCTACATTTACAGCGTAATAACTCATATTTATTAACATTATTGCTACTTTTAATTTACCGGAAGAGGTCGATATGTCTCAGTCAATTACGCGTAACCACTTTGATGAATGGATGATGCCGGTCTACGCGCCAGCGGCGTTTATTCCGGTGCGGGGCGCCGGGTCGCGGCTGTGGGATCAGCAGGGCAAAGAGTATATCGATTTTGCCGGCGGTATCGCCGTGAACGCGCTGGGGCATGCGCATCCGCGTCTGGTGCAGGCCCTCACCGAGCAGGCGGGCAAGTTCTGGCATACCGGCAACGGCTATACGAATGAGCCGATCCTGCGGCTGGCCAAAATGCTTATTGATGCCACTTTCGCCGATCGGGTCTTCTTCTGTAACTCCGGGGCCGAGGCTAATGAGGCGGCGCTCAAGCTGGCGCGTAAATATGCCCACGATCGCTTTGGCAGCGAGAAAAGCGGCATCGTCGCCTTCCAGAACGCTTTCCACGGGCGGACGCTGTTCACCGTTTCGGCGGGCGGTCAGCCGGCCTACTCCCGGGATTTTGCTCCGCTGCCGCCGCAGATCCAGCATGCGGTGTTTAACGATCTCGAGTCGGCAAAGGCCTTAATCAATGACCAAACCTGCGCGGTGATCGTCGAGCCGGTGCAGGGTGAAGGGGGCGTGGTGCCGGCCAGCGTCGAGTTTTTACGCGGCCTGCGTCAGCTTTGCGACCAGCACAACGCCCTGCTGATTTTCGATGAAGTGCAGACTGGGGTCGGACGCACCGGCGAGCTGTACGCCTATATGCACTACGGCGTGACGCCCGATGTGCTGACTACCGCCAAAGCGCTGGGCGGCGGCTTCCCCATCGGCGCGCTGCTGGCCACAGAGGCCTGCGCCAGCGTGATGACCGTCGGCACCCACGGCACCACCTACGGCGGCAACCCGCTGGCGGGGGCGGTGGCCGGCGAGCTGCTGTCGATCGTCAACACCCCGGAAGTGCTCTCCGGCGTCAGACAGCGCCATCAGTGGTTTTGCGAACGTCTGCTGGCGATCAACGCCCGCTATGGCCTGTTCAAGGAGATCCGCGGCCTGGGGCTGTTGCTCGGCTGCGTGCTGAACGACGCCTGGGCCGGGAAGGCGAAAGCCCTCAGCAACCTGGCGGCGGAAGAGGGGGTGATGATCTTGATCGCCGGCGCCAACGTGGTGCGTTTCGCTCCGGCGCTGAACGTCAGTGAAGAAGAGGTGAACAGCGGTCTGGATCGCGTCGAGCGGGCCTGCGCGCGTTTCCTGGCGGGAGTCTCATCATGATGGTTATTCGACCAGTGGAGTCGGGCGATCTGCCCGGGCTGCTGAAGCTGGCAGCGGAGACCGGCGGCGGGCTGACCTCGCTGCCGGTGGATGAAGCGACCCTCGCGGCGCGGATCGCCCGCTCGCAGCAAACCTGGCGCGGCGAGCTGCCGAAAAGCGAGCAAGGTTATGTCTTTGTGCTGGAGGAGAGCGAGAGCGGCACGGTGGTGGGCATCTGCGCGATAGAGGTGGCGGTGGGCCTCAACGATCCCTGGTACAACTACCGGGTCGGCACTCAGGTCCATGCCTCGAAGGAGCTTAACGTCTACCAGGCGCTGCCGACGCTGTTTCTCAGCAACGACCACACCGGCAGCAGTGAGCTGTGCACCCTGTTCCTCGACCCGCAGTGGCGCAAAGAGGGCAATGGCTATCTGCTGTCGAAATCGCGCTTCTTATTTATGGCCGCTTTTCGCGAGCGCTTCAATGAGAAGGTGGTCGCCGAGATGCGCGGGGTGATTGACGAGCACGGCTATTCCCCGTTCTGGGAGAGCCTGGGCAAACGCTTTTTCGCCATGGAGTTTTCCCGCGCCGACTACCTGTGCGGCACCGGACAAAAGGCTTTCATTGCCGCCCTGATGCCCAAGCATCCGCTGTATATCGATTTCCTCACCCCCGAGGCGCAGGCGGTGATCGGCAAGGTCCATCCGCAGACCGCCCCGGCCCGGACGGTGCTGGAGAAAGAGGGATTCCGCTACCTGAACTACATCGATATTTTCGACGGTGGCCCGACCCTGGAGTGCGATATCGACCGGGTGCGGGCGATCCGCAAAAGCCGTCTGGTGACCACCGAGGCCGGCGAAACGCCACCCGGCGACTGGCCGTTGTGCCTCGTGGCGAACGAACAGTATCACCAGTTCCGCGCCCTGCTGGTGCGTGCCGACCCGGATGGCGACACCCTGACCCTCAGCGCCCGCGAGCTGGATATGCTGAAGTGTCATGCTGGCGACCAGGTGCGCATGGTGCGCTTGATCCCTGAGGAGAAAACCGCATGAGTCTGTGGATTAACGGCGAATGGCGGCCCGGCGATGGGCCGCGCTTCAGCAAACAGGATCCGGTCAACCTGAAGATTGTCTGGCAGGGCGAGGCGGCGGATGCCGGGCAGGTTGCCGAGGCGGTCGCGGCTGCCCGCCAGGCGTTCCCGGCCTGGGCGCGGCTGCCGTTTGCCGACCGCCAGGCCATCGTCGAAAAGTTTGCCAGCCTGCTGGAGGCCAGCAAGGCGGAGCTGACGGCGATTATCGGCGCCGAGACCGGAAAGCCGCGCTGGGAGGCGGCCGGGGAAGTGACGGCGATGATCAACAAGGTGGCGATCTCGGTGAAGGCGTATCACACCCGCACTGGTGAACAGCACAGCGATCTGCCCGATGGCGCCGCGACGCTGCGTCACCGGCCGCATGGCGTGCTGGCGGTCTTTGGTCCCTATAACTTTCCCGGCCATCTGCCGAACGGGCATATCGTGCCGGCGTTGCTGGCGGGCAATACTGTGGTATTTAAACCCAGCGAATTAACCCCGCACAGCGGCGAAGCGGTGGTGAAGCTGTGGGAGCAAGCTGGCCTGCCCGCCGGCGTGCTCAACCTGCTGCAGGGCGGTCGGGAAACCGGCGAGGCGCTCAGCGGCCAGGCGGACATCGATGGGCTGCTGTTTACCGGCAGCTCGACCACCGGTTTTCATCTGCATCGCCAGCTGGCCGGGCAGCCGCAAAAGATCCTCGCGCTGGAGATGGGCGGCAATAATCCGCTGATCGTTGACGACCCACGGGACGTCGATGCCGCGGTGCATCTGACCATCCAGTCCGCCTTTATTACCGCCGGCCAGCGCTGCACCTGCGCCCGACGTCTGCTGGTCCGGCGCGGAGAGGCGGGGGATGCCTTCCTCTCCAGGCTGGTGACGGTCAGCCAACGGCTGATCCCCGCGGCGTGGGACGCTGAGCCGCAGCCGTTTCTCGGCGGGCTTATCTCTGAACAGGCCGCGCAGAAAGTGCATCAGGCCTGGCTGCAGCGGGTCGCTGCTGGCGCGGTCACCCTGCTGGAGCCGCGGTTATTGCAGGCCGGGACGTCGCTGCTGACGCCGGGGATTGTCAACATGAGCGACATGGCCCAGGTCGAGGATGAAGAGGTGTTCGGCCCGCTGCTTGGGGTCTGGCGCTACGATACTTTCGAAGAGGCGATTGCCCTGGCCAACGCCACCCGCTTCGGCCTCTCCTGCGGGTTAATCTCCCCGGAACGAGAGAAGTTCGATCGGCTGCTGCTTGAGGCACGGGCCGGGATAGTCAACTGGAACAAACCCCTGACCGGGGCGGCGAGTACCGCGCCGTTCGGCGGCACCGGAGCCTCAGGCAATCATCGCCCCGGGGCCTGGTATGCCGCAGATTATTGCGCCTGGCCGATGGCCAGTCTCGAATCGCCGACCCTGACGCTGCCCGCCAGTCTCAATCCGGGGCTCGACTTCCGGGCCGGGGAGGCGTTATGACCGCCCGCGAAGTCAACTTTGATGGTCTGCCCGGACTGACCCATCACTACGCAGGGCTCTCCTTTGGCAATGAGGCCTCCACCCGGCACCGCTATCGGGTGTCGAACCCGCAGCTGGCGGCGAAGCAGGGGCTGAAAAAAATGAAAGCCCTTGCCGACGCCGGCTATCCGCAGGCGGTGATCCCCCCTCAGGAACGACCCAACGTGTCGCTCCTGCGTCAGCTGGGCTTTAGCGGCAGCGATGAGCAGGTGGTGGCCCGTGCGGCCCAGCAGGATCCGGATCTGTTGTCGGCGGTGAGTTCGGCCTCGGCGATGTGGGTGGCGAACGCCGCGACGGTTTGTCCCTCAGCCGATTCGCTGGATGGCCTGGTGCACCTGACGGTGGCGAATCTGCAGGATAAATTCCACCGCGCCAGTGAAGCCCCCACCACCGGGGCGCTGCTGCAGGCGATATTCCCGGACCGCACGCGATTTGCCATCCACCCGGCGCTGCCTGCCTCTGCCTGGTTTGGCGACGAAGGGGCGGCGAACCATAACCGTCTCGGCGGCGAATATGGCGCCCCCGGCGTCCAGCTATTTGTCTATGGCCGCCGTCGGGGAAGCGAGGAGGCGCCACGTCGCTATCCGGCGCGGCAAACCCTTGAGGCAAGCCAGGCGGTGGCGCGCCTCAATCAGGTCAATCCCCGCCAGCTGATCTTCGCCCGCCAGCATCCGGAGGCGATCGACAAGGGGGTTTTTCATAACGACGTCATCGCGGTGAGCAACCGTCAGGTCCTGTTCTGCCATGAGCAGGCCTTTGCCGACCAGGACGCGGTTTTGCAGCAGCTTGCGCAGCAGGTGCCGGGCTTTACCCCGTTGGTGGTTCCCGCCAGCCGGGTCACGGTGGAAGAGGCGGTTGCTACCTATCTGTTCAACAGTCAGCTGTTGAGCCGGGCGGACGGCAGCATGGCGCTGATCCTGCCCCAGGAAGCCCAGGCGCATCCGGGCGTGTGGAACTATCTTAATGAGCTGCTGGCCGCAGATAACCCCATCGCCGCGCTGCAGGTGTTTGATCTGCGCGAGAGTATGGCCAACGGCGGCGGTCCGGCGTGCCTGCGCCTGCGGGTGGTGTTGACGTCCGAGGAGTATCAGGCGGTCAATCCGCACGTCCTGATGAACGATACGCTGTTTGCCACCCTCAATGACTGGGTGGATCGCTACTATCGCGACCGCCTCACCCAGGCCGACCTCGCCGACCCACAGCTGCTGCGGGAAGGGCGCGATGCGCTGGATCGGTTGACCCAGATCCTGCAGCTCGGTTCGGTTTATCCATTTCAGCAATAAGGGGGCGCGGTGGAACACTTTCTGGCATTAACCCTGGCGGGGCGATTGCCCCATCACTTTCACGGCGAGACGGCCCATTTCCGCTGGCACTGGCTCGGCGAGGGGATCCTCGAGCTGACGCCGCATGCGCGCTGCGAGCGCGGGCTGGTGCTTTCCTGCGCCATCCATGGCAACGAAACGGCGCCGGTGGAGATTGTCGACCGGCTGGTGCAGCGGCTGGTCCGGGAGGCTCTCCCCCTGCGCTGGCGGCTGCTGGTGATCGTCGGTAACCCGCCGGCGCTGCGGGCGAATAAACGCTATCTGCACAGCGATATGAACCGGATGTTTGGCGAGCGCTGGCGGCAGTTCCCGGCCAGCGAGGAGACGCAGCGGGCGCAGCGGCTGGAGCAGGCGGTGGCCCGCTTCTATCGCGACCATGATGGTCCGCGCTGGCACCTCGATCTGCATACCGCGATCCGCGGGTCGCTGCATCCGCGCTTCGGCGTGCTCCCGGCCCGCGATACGCCCTGGGGGGAGGATTTTCTTCACTGGTTGGGCGGCGCCGGGCTGGAGGCGCTGGTGTTTCATCGCCAGCCGGGCGGGACCTTCACCCATTTCAGCTGCGAACGGTTCGCGGCGCTGGCCTGCACTCTTGAGCTGGGCAAAGCGCTGCCGTTGGGGGAAAACGATCTAACGCAGTTTGCCGCCGCCGAGGGGGCGATCTCCCGGTTGCTGGTGGGGGATCTGGCCATTGCCGACGCCCCGACGCCGCTGCGCTACCGGGTGGTGCAGCAGATCACCCGCCATAGCGACGATTTCCGCTTGCATATGGCGGAACAGACGCTGAACTTCACCCCCTTCGCCCCAGGCACGCTGCTGGCGGAGGAGGGGGAGACGCGGTATGTGGTGGGGGCAGAGCCGGAGTATGTTCTGTTTCCCAATCCGGCGGTGGCCAGGGGGCTGCGCGCTGGCCTGATGCTGGAAAAATTATCCTGAGGGCAAGCCGTCCGCCGGGCGGCCTGCTTTATTTCGCGCGTCGTTATTCATCTTCTTATTTTTTCGTGCGCCAGTGTAAATTTGCAGATTATTCCTGGTAAAATGCTTTGTTTTTAATCTCCTCTTCTTTATACTCTCCATAATTGCTCTGCAAAACAGTAAGTTATTTATTTTTTATTGCAATTCTTCCGTCAAATTCCTTATTTTCTCCATAATTGGTGAGAAACTGTTTTTTACACTTTCATTGTTTTACTCTTGCTCTGACTAATTGACGATTAACGTCGTAAAGTTAATCTCGTCAACACGGCAACGCGCCGTAAGAATAACGTAAAGTAAGGATTGAATGATGAAGAAACTCACTGCACTGTTTGTTGCCTCTACTCTGGCTCTGGGCGCGGCTAACCTGGCACACGCCGCCGATTCCACCACCGCGCCGAGCGACAGCAAGCCGATGATGATGCATCATAAAGGCGGCCCGGGTCAGCATGACATGATGTTTAAAGGCCTGAACCTGACCGATGCGCAGAAGCAGCAGATCCGCGAGATCATGAAGAGCCAGCGCGAAAACATGAAGCGTCCGTCCCTTGACGAACGCCGCGCGATGCACGAGCTGATCGCCAGCGATACCTTTGATAAGGCGAAAGCGGAAGCGCAGATCGATAAGATGGAAGCGCAGCATAAAGCGATGGCGCTGTCCCGCCTGGAAACGCAGAACAAGATCTACAACATTCTGACCCCGGAGCAGAAAAAACAGTTCAATGCCAATTTTGAGAAGCATCTGACAGAACGCAACGCGCCGGCAGGTAAAATGCCTGCACCCGCTGAATAATGTAGCGCACTGAATCAAGACCGCCGGTCTTGCCCAATAATGCCATCAGGCGTTGGGCAGGGCCGGCGGTTTTTTCTTTCTGGTCTTTCAGCCAAGCGGATGCAACGGGTAGTTGCCGCTGAGCAGAGGCTTACAGAGGATTTTGTAACCATCCTGGTCGAATCCGGCGGGCAGGCGGGTCAGCGCAGCGGCCTCATTGAGCGAGTCGACGGCTCCCAGCCACAGCCAGTTATGAATGACATGATACTGCGTCATATCCGGGCCGCGCTCCTCCAGCGCCACCGGTCCTGCCCACGGCCAGCACACCAGCTGCAGCTTGCTCATCTGCGCCAGCAGACGCTGACGGTGCGCCTCCACGCTCTCCTTTCCACAGCAGGCGCCGGCGCAGCGGCCCAGTGCGGATCGAAAGCAGGCGCGGCCGCGGCTGAGCGGCTCCAGACCGAGCAGGCCGTAACAGAGGCGCTGTTCGTCAGCAAGGCTCTGCAGCATCTGCAGCGCCGCCCGCCGGTTGGCGAACAGACCATAGAGATGCTGCTGGTGCGAGAAATCAACCTCGCGGGCATAGACAATCTGCGGCCGGTCGTCCGCAAGCAGCCAGGCGCAGAGTTGCTTGTTACGCCGTAGCCGCTTGTTAAACAGCGGCTGCTGCTCTTTAATCAACCGCGCCTCCAGCAGCAGCGCTCCCAGCTCGCCAGCGGTGCGCTGCCAGGTGATACGCCGGGACTGACGCAGCATCGCCGCCTCTTCAGGGGTGCGCAGGTGGGAGAGCACCCGGCTGCGGAGGTTGACGCTCTTGCCGATATAGAGCGGCATCGTGTCGCTATCGCCGTGAAACTGATAGACGCCCGGCAGCTTCGGCAGCGCCTCCAGCCACGGGCGAAGGTGTTCGGGATATTCATAGATCGCCGCCGCCTCAAACTCCAGACGCGGGGCAGATTGCTTTCTGGCCACAATAACTCCTGATACTGTCTATCTATCCAGTATAGCAGGCGGTTTTTGCGGCGAAAAGCGCAAAAAACAACCCCGGCGCGGGCCGGGGCGGGGGAGGGACTATTTTTTCCAGAAATCGTCAAAGACGGTGATCGGTGGCCGACGCTTGTGTTCGGTTTTCAGATACCAGCCTTCGATCGTTTTGGCGATGCTGGGGTCCAGCGTTTTGCCTTCCAGATAATCGTCGATATTCTCATAGGTCACCCCCAGCGCCACTTCATCCGGCAGGGAGGGGCGATCGTCTTCCAGATCGGCGGTCGGTAACTTCTTATACAGATGTTCCGGGCAGCCGAGATGGGCCAGCAGCTGTTTGCCCTGACGTTTGTTCAGGCGGAAGATCGGGTTGATGTCGGTGCCGCCGTCGCCATATTTGGTGAAGAAGCCGGTAATCGCCTCCGCTGCATGGTCGGTGCCGACTACCACCCCTTGGGTCATCCCGGCGATGCTGTACTGGGCTTTCATGCGCTCACGGGCTTTTTCGTTGCCGCGAACGAAGTCGCTCAGTTCGATCCCCGCTTCGCGCAGTGCCTGTTCGCTTGCCAGTACCGAGGCTTTGATATTCACCGTCAACACCCGGTCAGGCTGAATAAAGGCGATGGCATCCTGGCAGTCCTGCTCATCCGCCTGCACGCCGTAGGGTAAACGGACGGCGATAAACTGCAGGCTGCTGTCGCCCGTTTCGGCGCGCAGTTCATTGATCGCCATCTGGCACAGTTTCCCCGTCAGGGTCGAGTCCTGGCCGCCGCTGATACCCAGCACCAGCGATTTAATAAAAGGGTAAGTCTGCAGATAGGATTTCAGGAAATCGACGCTGCGACGGATCTCGTCTGCGGCATCAATCTGCGGCTTCGCGCCCAGCGCCTGAATAATCTCTTGTTGTAGCGTCATCGCGCCCTCCGAAAGTGAATCTGTTTGGCAACCTGTTGGCTTAAAGCTACCTCTTTGCCGCTGAAACGACAAGGACCGGGGTTTTGACTGCCGGAAAAGAAGGCAATCAATGACATAGGATTTCATTATAGATGCCACCGCGCAGGAGAAAGCGCCGGTCGGCGGCGGAGCGTCAATCCTGTTTACGTAATAACACACTCAGACATGATTTCGCTGTTCGGCTTGAAAAATAACACTATTTATTCCAGGCTTATCGTTACACAGTGGAAGAGAGGAACCAAAATGAAGAAAAGCTTAGCAGGAATACTGGGCGTCACCGTCGCGTTAACCTTACTCGCGGGCTGTACCGCTTACGATCGTACCAAAGACCAGTTTACCCAGCCGGTGGTGAAAGATGTGAAGAAAGGGATGTCGCGTCAGCAGGTGATGCAGATCGCTGGCAAACCTTCAACGGAAGTGACGATGGTCCATGCCCGCGGCACCTGCCAGACCTATATCCTCGGTCAACGAGATGGTAAAGTGGAGACCTACTTTGTGGCCCTCGACGAAACGGGGCACGTGATGAACTCCGGCTACCAGACCTGCGCCGAGTATGATACGGATCCGCGCAACGCTAAGTAAGCGCCTTACTGTTGACTGAGTTGTACGTAAGCCCGACCACTGGTCGGGCTTTTTTGTGAGTCCTGATGCTTATTTAATTGCGCGAATTATTTGGGTGAAAATGTGAGGGTAGTCAAAACCGGAGGTCAATGAGAGACAATTCTGTTCAACAGGGAATTATCACGACGGCTCAGCTTGCCGTATACTCAACCCATAAACAGAATTAACCGGATGTTACCAGTCTTACCGGCTCTCAGCGGTTACTGAAGGCCCTGGTCTCACACATTGAGGAAGCGTTCATGGAAAAGAAACACATTTATCTGTTCTGCTCGGCAGGCATGTCCACGTCACTGCTGGTCTCCAAAATGCGGGCGCAGGCGGAAAAATACGAAGTCCCGGTCATTATTGAAGCCTATCCTGAAACTCTCGCGGGTGAAAAGGGACCGGAAGCCGACGTTGTATTATTAGGGCCACAAATTGCGTATATGTTACCGGAAATTCAGCGCCTGCTGCCAAATAAACCGGTAGAAGTCATCGATTCTCTTCTGTATGGCAAGGTGGATGGTTTAGGGGTATTGAAAGCCGCCGTCGCGGCCATTAAGAAAGCTGCAGCACAATAATTTTAAATTTTAAAACTCGATGTATTTTGACGCCTGGCGGCATTCTGTTGCCGGCCGTCAAAAAATAAAGAGTTTATTTTCCCGTCAAAGAGTAATTTCATACATCATCGCCGTAATAGTTTATTGCGGCTTTTAAGGGTATTGACTATGAGTAAAGTGATCGACTCGCTTGAAAAGGTACTCCTTCCTTTTGCAGTGAAAATAGGAAAGCAGCCGCATATTAATGCGATTAAAAATGGATTTATTAAACTCATGCCGTTGACCCTCGCCGGGGCCATGTTTGTATTAATTAACAACGTTTTTCTGAGCTTCGGCGAAGGCTCTTTCTTTTACTCCATGGGCATTCGCCTGGATGCCTCTACCATTGAAACCTTAAACGGTTTTAAGGCTATCGGCGGCAACGTCTATAACGGCACCCTCGGCATTATGTCGTTGATGGCGCCATTCTTTATCGGCTCCGCGCTGGCGGAAGAGCGCAAAGTCGACCCGATGGCCGCTGGCCTGCTGGCGGTAGCGGCCTTCATGACCGTGACCCCGTACAGCGTGGGCGAAGCCTATGCCGTCGGCGCCAACTGGCTGGGCGGGCAGAACATCATCTCCGGTATGATTATCGGTCTGGTCGTCGCGGAACTGTTCACCTTCGTGATCCGTCGCAACTGGGTGATCAGACTGCCGGACAGCGTGCCGGGATCGGTATCGCGCTCTTTCTCTGCGCTGATCCCTGGCTTCTTGATCCTCTCCATCTTCGGCATTATCTCGTGGGCCCTGTCGAGCTACGGCAGCAACTTCCACCAGATCATCATGGACTCCATCTCCACGCCGCTGGCGGCGATGGGCAGCGTGGTCGGCTGGGCATACGTCATCTTTAACTCCCTGCTGTGGTTCTTCGGGGTGCACGGTTCGCTGGCGCTGACCGCGCTGGATAACGGCATCATGACGCCGTGGGCGCTGGAAAACATCGCCCTGTACAACCAGTACGGATCGGTTGATGCGGCGATCGAAGCGGGTAAACAGTTCCACTTCTGGGCCAAGCCGATGCTCGACTCCTACATCCTGCTGGGGGGTTCCGGGGCGACGCTGGGTCTGATTATCGCCATCTTTATCGCTTCCCGCCGCGCTGACCATCGTCAGGTCGCGAAGCTGGCGCTGCCGTCAGGCATCTTCCAGATTAACGAACCGATTCTTTTTGGCCTGCCGATCATCATGAACCCGGTGATGTTCATCCCGTTCGTGCTGGTCCAGCCGATTCTGGCGGCCATTACTCTCGCGGCCTACAGCCTGGGGATTATCCCACCGGTGACCAACCTGGCGCCGTGGACCATGCCAACTGGCCTGGGGGCGTTCTTTAACAGTAACGGCAGTGTCGCCGCTCTGCTGGTCGCCCTGTTCAACCTTGGCGTCTCCACCCTGGTCTACCTGCCGTTTGTGGTGCTGTCGAATAAAGCGCAGACCGTTATCGAGCAGGAAGAGAGCGAAGAAGACATCGCCAACGCACTGAAATTCTGATACCGCGCGGTACGGGCAACGTCCCGTACCGCCTGAGAAATGAGGGAAATATTATGTTTGATCTGGACAACATCGACGCGGTAGAGACCCCGGAAAACGACCTCGAAGAGGTGGTGATGGGGCTGATTATCAACTCCGGCCAAGCGCGTAGTCTGGCCTATGCCGCGCTGAAGCAGGCCAAGCAGGGGGATTTTGCCGCGGCGAAAACGATGATGGAGCAGTCGCGTCAGGCGCTGAGCGAGGCGCATCGGGTGCAGACCCAGCTTATCGAAAGCGACGAGGGCGAGGGGAAAATGAAGGTCAGCCTGGTGCTGGTGCATGCTCAGGATCACCTGATGACCTCCATGCTGGCCCGCGAGCTGGTAGCGGAATTGATTGAGCTGCACGAGAAGGTACAATAGGCCATCGCGACGATGAGGCAGCCCAGGATGATGACCACCGAGATCAGTACCGCCAGAGAACAGCAGTTGTTCAACGGGAAGAACTTTCATGTGGTCATCTATAACAAAACGGAAAGCGTGAGCGGGCTCCACCAGCATGATTACTACGAATTTACCGTCGTATTAACCGGGCGCTATTACCAGGAGATCAATGGCAAACGGGTGCTGCTGGAGCGCGGGGATTTTGTCTTTATCCCGATGGGTTCGCACCACCAGAGCTTCTATGAATTTGGTGCGACGCGCATCCTTAACGTCGGCATCAGCAGGCGCTTCTTTGAGAAACATTATCTGCCGCTGCTGCCGTTTGGCCTGGTGGCGTCGCAGGTCTACGCCGTGCAGAGCGCTTTTCTCGGCTACATTGAGTCGGTCATCGCCTCACTCAATTTTCGCGAAACGGAATTTGACGAATTTATCGAGCTGGTCTCCTTTTATGTCATTAACCGTTTACGTCACTATCGCGAAGAGCCGGTTGCAGACGTCGTCCCGCAATGGTTAAAAAATACCGTTGAGGCTATGCACGATAAATTGGAGTTTGGCGAGAGCGCCCTCGAGAATATGGTTCGGCTATCGGGAAAAACGCAGGAATATTTAACCCGGGCGACCCAGCGCTATTATGGTAAAACGCCGATGCAGATAATTAACGATATCCGTATCAATTTTGCCAAAAAGCAGCTGGAAATTACCAACTATTCGGTGACGGATATTGCCTATGAATCAGGGTACAGCAGCCCGAGCCTGTTTATTAAAACCTTTAAAAAGCTGACCTCGTTTACACCGAGTAGTTATCGCAAACATTTGACCAGTATTAATTAAGCCCAGGCGGTATTAGCCGCCAGGCTTACACCATAACTAATTTAAGTTAACTGTCCGCATATATGCGGAGAGCGGCCTGCGTCTACACGCAGCGTCTAAGGGAGAAAAAGATGAGCCAGAAATTAAAAGTCGTCACCATTGGCGGCGGTAGCAGCTATACCCCGGAATTACTGGAAGGTTTCCTGAAACGTTATCATGAACTGCCGGTGACAGAGCTGTGGCTGGTGGATGTGGAAGAGGGCCAGGAGAAGCTCGATATTATCCATGCGCTGTGCGAGCGGATGGTGGAAAAAGCCGGCGTGCCGATGAAGGTTTATAAAACGCTGGACCGCCGCGAGGCGCTGCAGGGCGCTGATTTCGTCACTACCCAGCTGCGCGTGGGCCAGCTGAAGGCGCGGGAAAAAGATGAGCGCATCCCGCTGAGCCACGGTTATCTTGGCCAGGAGACCAACGGGGCGGGCGGGCTGTTTAAGGGGCTGCGCACCATCCCGGTGATTTTCGACATCGTGAAAGATGTGCAGGAGATCTGCCCGGACGCGTGGATCATCAACTTCACCAACCCGGCGGGCATGGTCACCGAGGCGGTCTATCGTCACACCAGTTTCAAACGCTTTATCGGGGTGTGCAACATTCCCATCGGCATGAAGATGTTCATCACCGACGTGCTGCAGCTCAGCCCGAGCGATGAGCTGCACATCGACCTGTTCGGTCTGAACCACCTGGTGTTCGTCCGCGACGTGCTGGTTAACGGCGTCTCGCGCTTCGATGAACTGCTGGACGGCGTCGCCTCCGGCCGCCTGACCGCGAACTCGGTAAAAAATATCTTCGACCTGCCGTTCAGCGAAGGGCTGATCCGCTCCCTGCGCCTGATCCCATGCTCCTATCTGCTCTATTACTTTAAGCCAAAAGAGATGCTGGCGATTGAGATGGGCGAGTACTATAAGGGCGGCGCGCGCGCCCAGGTGGTGCAGAAAGTGGAGAAGCAGCTGTTTGAGCTGTATAAAAATCCGGATCTCAAGGTCAAGCCGAAGGAGCTGGAGCAGCGCGGGGGCGCCTATTACTCCGATGCCGCTTGCGAAGTGATCAACGCTATCTATAACGATAAGCAGACTGAGCACTATGTGAATATCCCACATCATGGCCATATCGATAATATCCCGGCGGACTGGGCGGTCGAGATGAGCTGCACCTTAGGTCGCGATGGCGCGAAGCCGACGCCGCGCATCACCCATTTCGACGAGAAGGTGCTGGGGCTTATCTACACCATCAAAGGGTTTGAAGTGGCGGCCAGCCAGGCGGCGATCAGCGGTGAGCTGAACGACGTGCTGCTGGCGCTGAACTTAAGCCCGCTGATCCATTCCGATCGTGACGCCGAGCAGCTGGCGCGGGAGATGATTTTGGCCCATGAAAAATGGCTGCCGAACTTTGCGGTGACGATCGAAAAACTGAAAGCGTAACGGGAGCGGGTAATGGAACGCGTATTGATCGTCAATGCTGACGACTTCGGCCTCAGTAAAGGGCAGAACTACGGCATTATCGAGGCCTGCCGCAACGGCGTGGTGACATCGACTACGGCGCTGGTCAACGGCGCGGCTATTGACCACGCCGCCCAGCTGAGCCGCAGTACGCCGGAGCTGGCGGTCGGGATGCACTTTGTGCTGACGCTGGGCGAACCGCTGTCGGCCATGCCGGGGTTAACCCGCGACGGCCGGCTGGGCAAATGGATCTGGCAGCAGGCGGAAGAAGATAACCTGCCGCTGGAGGAGATTGCCCATGAGCTGGCGTGTCAGTACCGTCGTTTTATCGAACTCTTCGGTCATGAGCCGACGCATCTCGACAGTCATCACCATGTGCATATGATCGCTCCGATCTACCCCATCGTCGCGGCTTTTGCCCGCGACAAGGGCATCGCGTTGCGCATTGATCGCCAGGTGGCGGCGCAGAGCGGTCTCGATCCGCAGGCGGCGCGCAGCAGCGCAGGCTTCAGCAGCGAGTTTTACGGGGAAGCCGTCTCTGAGGCGCTGTTCCTGCAGACGCTGGACGCCTCAATCGCCCGCGAGGAGCGCTCTCTGGAGGTGATGTGTCATCCGGCCTTTGTCGACCAGACCATCATGGGCAGCGCCTACTGCTACCCGCGGCTGGGCGAGCTTGATGTGCTGACGTCCGCCTCGCTGAAAGCGGCCGTGGCCGACCGGGGTTATCGCCTGGGAACCTACCGCGACGTGTAAACCCGACGGGGAAAGGAAAGTGAGTCAAGCCCGGCACACCGTGCCGGGCTTTTTGCTACGCCGGTATAGCGGCGATTTTCGGGCTTCTCGAC
Organism: Klebsiella sp. 1SOBk10mer; assembly: GCF_046602535.1. Classification (NCBI taxonomy): domain Bacteria; kingdom Pseudomonadati; phylum Pseudomonadota; class Gammaproteobacteria; order Enterobacterales; family Enterobacteriaceae; genus Klebsiella; species Klebsiella sp. 1SOBk10mer. The sequence continues at coordinate 426,476 of NZ_JBKIUP010000003.1, read as the reverse complement.
CACACCCGGTGGGCCGTCATCAGGGCGAGCAGTTTATCTGCCGCCGGGGTGTCGAGAGCATCGGTGACGATGACGCCCTCTTCGCCCTGGGCCGGGACCTGCAGAACCGACGTTAACTGCCGCGCATCGCCTGCCAGCAGGATCGGCTTCAGATGCTTATAGGCCTCCAGCAGGTAGTAGCGCGCGTCGCCGCTCTGGCTCAGGGCGCTGAGATCGCCGCCGGGCACCACCACGGCATCCACCGTCAGCGACGGGGAGCCGGCGAAGGTGCCGGCGATCGGCAGGGGAGAGCCATCGTCGGCGACGACTTCCCCCATCCGCGAATAGAGCAGTTTACTGTGCACGCCCCGGGCCTGTAGCGCCTGCAGGAGATGGACCAGATCCTGCGCCGAGGTACGCTCATTGAGCAGCACCGCCACCACACGACCTTTCACATCCCCTTCGGCATCCGCGTAGAGGCTGAGGGTGGGATCTTTCTCCACGCCGTTGACCGGGGAGGGCAGAGTGAGGCTGCGCTGCTCATCGCTCAGTTCGATACCTAAATTCGCCCCGACCGCTTCCGCCAGCCGGGTATCAATATGGGCCAGGTGATCGACCACCCGCTCGCGGATCCAGGTGCGGACCACTTTGCTAAGCTCGAAGCTGAAGCCATCGATAATATGCTGCTGCTCAATCGGCGTCTGGCTCAGCCAGAACAGACGCGGCTGGGCGTAATATTCGCCGAATGACGGGCTGCGCTGGCGGATCTTCTCGCCGTCGACGCGCTCGGCGAGGGACTCAAAACCGCCGCGTTTGGCGGCTGGCGGCGTCTCGCGCGGCCAGTTGTCGTTGATCGAGTTGGGTTCGTAGTTGGCCGGGTTGGTGTCAATCTCCATCCGGTGCATACCGTCGCGCTGGAAGTTGTGGTACGGGCAGGTCGGCCGGTTGATCGGGATTTCATGGAAATTCGGTCCGCCGAGGCGGCTTATCTGGGTATCGGTGTAGGAGAAGAGGCGCCCCTGCAGCAGCGGATCGTTGCTGAAATCGATGCCCGGGACGATATGCCCGGGATGGAAGGCCGCCTGTTCGTTTTCGGCAAAGAAGTTGTCCGGGTTGCGGTTGAGGACCATTTTGCCGACCCGTTGCACCGGCACCAGCGCCTCGGGGATCAGTTTGGTGGGATCTAACAGGTCGAAGTCAAAATCAAATTCATTCTCTTCGGGGATCAGCTGCAGGCCGAGCTCAAATTCCGGGTAGTCCCCGGCTTCAATGGCCTCCCACAGATCGCGGCGATGAAAATCGGGGTCACGGCCGGTCAGCTTCTGCGCTTCATCCCATACCAGCGACGCCTTGCCGGCGACCGGTTTCCAGTGGAAGCGAACAAAGGTGGCTTTGCCCTCGGCATTGATCAGGCGGAAGGTGTGGATGCCAAAGCCTTCCATGGTGCGATAGCTGCGCGGGATGCCGCGATCGGACATCGCCCACATCACGTTGTGCAGCGTTTCCGGCTGCAGGGAAACATAGTCCCAGAACGTATCGTGAGCGCTTTGTCCCTGGGGAATGGCCCAGTGGGGTTCAGGCTTCACGGCGTGGACAAAGTCGGGAAACTTCAGCGCGTCCTGGATAAAGAAGACCGGGGTGTTGTTGCCGACGAGGTCAAAAATCCCCTCGTCGGTGTAAAACTTGGTGGCGAAGCCGCGAATATCGCGAACGGTGTCCGCCGACCCCGCGCCGCCCTGCACGGTGGAGAAGCGCACAAAGACCGGGGTGATTTTATCGGCTGCCGAGAGAAAATCGGCTTTGGTCAAGGCTGTCAGGCTTTTGTAGGGCTGGAAGTAGCCGTGGGCTGCTGAGCCGCGGGCATGAACGATACGCTCCGGAATTCGCTCGTGGTCGAAGTGGGTGATCTTCTCCCGCAGAATGAAATCTTCCAGCAGCGTTGGGCCGCGGGTACCGGCGCGCAGCGAGTTCTGATCGTCGGCAATGCGCACGCCCTGGTTAGTGGTCAGCGGATAGTCTTCTCCGCCTTTGCGCTGTGGCTCCAGGGCATCGAGTTTTTTGCTGTGGGTATCAGGCGTTTTCAGGCTGCCAGGGGCGGTCGGTTCAGCGCCAGGGGCGGTGGGTTTCGGCGTGGGGCGCCACTCCCTGTCATCCGGCGCCAGCGAGTCGAGACCCGGCTGTGCTTCCTCGCTGCCGTGGACCGGTGCCTGCTGGTGGTGAGGGTTTGGGTGCTTATCAGACATTGCTCGTCTCCTGCTTTCATTGCTAAAAGTGGTCGTTGATAAACCAAAACCCTTCTAACTATAGAACATTACGCTGCCTGCGCCCGGCAAGGGGGCAGGGAGTTATCCTAAAATGCGCATCGGCGGCAGGGGGGCGACGAACGGGGCCACGATCGGCTATGATAGAGGTTTCTGTTTCCCGCTTTGCTTAGTGAATCCATTTGTTATGAAACCATTGCGCCAACAAAATCGCCCTGTCATTAGCTACGTGCCGCGCGTGGAGCCTGCGCCCCCGGAACATGCCGTGAAAATGGACCATTTTCGCGATGTCTGGATTTTGCGCGGGAAGTATGTCGCCTTTCTGCTGATGGGAGAGCATTTTCGCCGTTCACCGGCGTTCAGCGTGCCGGAGTCGGCGCAGCGCTGGGCTAACCAGGTGCGTCAGGAAGGAGAGATTGAAGCCTGAGTCTGCTGCAGAAATAAAAAAACCGCTGATTATCAGCGGTTTTTTTGTGCTTACCGTTTAGCGATGCGCCAGTTCGGCTTCTTCTTCGCTATCGAAAATCGACTTGTCGGTCTGGCGCAGCCACTGGCTGGTCAGCGTCCCGGCGGTCATGGAGCCGTTAACGTTCAGCGCGGTACGTCCCATATCGATCAGCGGCTCGACGGAGATCAGCAGCGCCACGAGGGTCACCGGCAGGCCCATCGCCGGCAGGACGATCAGCGCGGCGAAGGTGGCCCCGCCGCCCACTCCGGCGACGCCCGCCGAGCTGACGGTGACGATGCCCACGAGGGTGGCAATCCACATCGGATCCAGCGGGTTGATGCCTACGGTCGGTGCGACCATCACCGCCAGCATGGCCGGGTAGATACCGGCGCAGCCGTTCTGACCAATGGTGGCGCCAAAGGAGGCGGAGAAGCTGGCAATCGACTCCGGTACGCCGAGACGACGGGTCTGCGCTTCCACGTTCAGCGGAATGGAGGCGGCGCTGGAGCGGCTGGTGAAGGCGAAGGTGATCACCGGCCAGACTTTACGGAAATACTTCAGCGGGCTGACGCCGTTAATCGCCAGCAGCAGGCCGTGGACGATAAACATGATGCCCAGCGCGATGTACGAGGCCACCACGAAGCCGCCAAGCTTGATGATATCCTGCAGATTCGACCCGGCAACCACTTTGGTCATCAGCGCCAGAACGCCGTAAGGGGTCAGCTGCATCACCAGACGAACCAGCTTCATCACCCAGCCCTGCAGGGTATCAATGGCGGTCAGGACGCGCTGGCCTTTTTCCACATCCTCTTTCAGCAGCTTCAGGGCTGCGACGCCGAGGAACGCCGAGAAAATGACGATGCTGATGATCGAGGTCGGGTTAGCCCCGGTCAGGTCAGCAAACGGGTTCTTCGGCACAAAGGAGAGGATCAGCTGCGGGACGCTGAGATCGGCCACTTTACCCACATAGTTGCTCTGAATGGCGTTCAGACGAGCGGTCTCCGCGCTGCCCTGGACCAGTCCCTCGGCGGTGAGGCCGAACATGTTAGTCACCAGCACGCCAACCAGAGCGGCGATCAGGGTGGTGAACAACAGAGTCCCGATGCTCAGGAAGCTGATTTTCCCCAGCTGCGAGGCATTGTGCAGGCGGGCGACCGCGCTAAGGATTGACGCGAAGACCAGCGGCATAACGATCATTTGCAGCAGCTGGACATAACCGTTGCCGACGATATTAAACCACTGGATGGAATCCTTCAGCACCTGGCTGTCAGACCCGTAGATCAGCTGTAGCGCCAGACCGAAGATCACGCCAATCGCCAGGCCGACCAGGACCTTCCTGGCCAGGCTCCACTGTTTATGGCGCGTTTGCCCCAGCGCAAACGACAATACGGCGAACACGACTACGTTCGCTATTAATGGAAAGTTCATCCCCGTTCTCCTGATATTTTTATAACCTGGGCTGGTGGATAACCAGCTCTTATGACCGCAAGGTTAGCAGAAGGCGTTATCAAGGACTTATATTCAAATGGAATGGGTTATAACCAAAAGGTGTTTTCTGCCGGTTTATCGCCCACTCTGGTGACTTATGAAGCGATTGAAGGTGATCTGCAGGGAATTAATCACCCCGGAAGACCAGCGTATCGCGGTGTTGTCCGCCAGCGTCTGCGGCATCCAGACGGCATAGACGAACAGCGCCATGCATAAGGCGCGCTCCAGCTGGTTGCCTTTGCGCGGCGCAAGGATCGGTAGCCGAAAGCGCCAGCGGCAGGGCCACAGCAGCGGCACCCCGGCTGGGGTGAGCATATCGGCAAGGATGTGGCTGAGATAGCCCAGCACCAGGCCCTGGAGGGCGTCCGCCGGGACAATCCAGCTGTCAGGCACCTTGAGGTAGAATAGCGTCAGCGCGCCAAACACCGCCAGCAGGCTGTGGGTGAAGCCGCGGTGGCCAAAGGCCCGCGCCACGGGCTTTGAGATCCAGCTCAGCCGCTGGCCAAGAAACGACTTTGGGTGATCGATGTCCGGCAGCAGGCAGGTCAAGACCGCGGAGGGCACAATATGCCACCAGTCGCCCTGCGCCAGCACCGGCGTTAACTCTGCGTTTTTGGCAAATACTGCGCAGGCGATTGAAAAGAAGAGATGGCCTTCCGCCGTCATGATAACACACCCTAAACTGTCGATTCATACAGTATAGGGTTTTTATACAGTGCACGGAAGAGGTGACGGTGTAACTCTTTGTCACAAATTCTCAGCGCGCCAGCCATCCGCCGTCGACGGCCAGGGTATAGCCGTGAATATAGTCGGCGGCGGACGAGGCGAGAAACACCACCGGCCCCTGCAGGTCATCTGGCACACCCCAGCGACCGGCGGGGATACGCTCAAGGATTGCCTGGTTGCGCTCCTCATCTTCGCGCAGCGCCTGGGTGTTATTGGTGGCCATATACCCGGGCGCAATGGCGTTGACGTTGATACCCTGACCAGCCCATTCGTTAGCCAGCAGGCGGGTCAGCCCCAGCACGCCGCTTTTCGAGGCGGTATAGGAGGGGACGCGGATCCCGCCCTGAAACGAGAGCATCGAGGCGATGTTAACGATTTTCCCGCCTTCACCCTGGCGAATGAACTGCCTGGCGACCGCCTGGCAGAGGAAAAAAACTGCTTTCAGATTCAGATCGATCACCGCATCCCAGTCACTTTCCGTGAAGGTCAGGGCATCATGGCGGCGGATAATCCCGGCGTTGTTGACCAGAATATCGACCCGGCCCATCGCCGCCACCGCCTGGTCGACCAAAACGGTCATATCATCCTGTTGGCTGAGATCCGCCTGAATGGCATGAAAGCGGCGGCCCAGCGCCTGAACCTGCGCGGCCGTGTCGTGGGGAATTTTGCGGTTGATGCCGACGATATCGCATCCGGCCTGCGCCAGGCCCAGCGTCATTCCCTGTCCCAGGCCGGTATCGCAACCGGTCACGATGGCGACCTTACCCGTCAGGTCGAAGGCGTTCAGTACCATATTCACCTCTGTGTGCTGATCTTCAGGCGTACGATAACGCCACCTGTACCCAGCATAGAGGTAGGAAAACAAAATTACAATTAAAATGAAACGATGTTTTGATTTTCTTTGCTGGCGGGTGGCGGCGATCGCGTCACCCGCCAGCGGTCTTACCCGAGCAGCGCCTCGACGGTCAGGGCCTGCAGTGACGGCAGCTTGACGTCCGCCAGCACGAAGCGCGGGTCGCGGCTGTTCTCTGCTTCCGGCACGACGATAGCGCGCATGCGCGCAGCTTTGCTGGCGATCATGCCGTTGACCGAGTCCTCCAGCGCGACACAGCGCTGTGGGTCGACCCCGAGGGCGGCGGCGCAGTTGAGATACACCTGCGGGTGCGGTTTGCTCCAGGGCAGATGCTCCGCCGAGGCGAGGGCATCAAACTGGTCGCGCAGCTCGAACATATTGAGCACTTTCTCCAGCATCACCAGCGGCGAGGCTGAGGCCAGCCCTACCTTCAACCCCTGGGCTTTGCACAGGGCCACCGCCTCGCGCACCCCCGGCAGCAGCGGACGTGAGGCTTCCACCAGTTCGATGGCGCGACGGATAATGCGCGCGGTAGCTTCTGCGCGGTCAACGCCGCGCCACGGCTGGTGCGCGTACCACAGATCCACCACCAGGTCGATTCGCAGACCCAGCAGGTCGGGCAGTTCATCGCGGCGGCGGGTATCCACCCCCAGGCTCTCCATGACCTCGACCTCCGCCTGATCCCAAAGCGGCTCAGAGTCAATCAGCAACCCGTCCATATCAAAAATCGCAGCCTCAATGCGGCGCTTCGCTGACATATGTCCTTCTCCTGTTGCGTAATCAGATAAACGAATCGGCATTCATGGTATATCATACCGCGCGTTATTGGGCGAAATTCGCCGTGGAAGATAGACTTATACCCGACACATTCGGGTAAGCGAGGGGCGCCTGCGCCACGCAACGGGCGGCAGGCGAACCACTAACGCGTCTTTAACAAGGGGAACTCATGACGTACCAACAAGCTGGACGCATTGCGGTCATCAAACGTATTTTGGGATGGGTCATCTTTATTCCCGCCGTGCTGTCGACGCTGATTTCTGTCCTCAAATTTATGTATGAGCACAGTGAAAAGAAACCCGGCATTGACGCGGTAATGATGGATTTTGCGCACGTCATGATTGAGATGATGCGCTTTAACACGCCGTTCCTGAACTTTTTCTGGTACAACTCACCGCTGCCGGATTTTCACCATAGCCTGAACATCGGCTTCTGGATTATCTTCATTCTGGTGTTCGTCGGCATGGCGCTGCAGGCCTCCGGCGCGCGGATGGCGCGGCAGGCGAAATTTCTCCGCGAGGGGATTGAGGATCAGCTGATCCTCGAGCAGGCGAAAGGCGCGGAAGGGTTAACTCGCGAGCAGCTCGCCGAACGCATTGTGGTGCCGCGACATACGATCCTGGTGCAGTATTTCCCGCTGTACGTGCTGCCGGTGATGGTGATTGTTATCGGCTACTTCTTCTTCTCGCTGCTGGGCTTTCTCTAAGCCAGGTGCCCGGTTAGCCGGGCGCCATCTTATTCCGCCGGCAGAGGGCGTGGTTTACCCTGATTATCGACGGCAACGTAGATAAACAGCGCTTCCGTCGCCTTGTAGCGCTGGCCAATTGGTTCTGACGAGACTTTTTTCACCCACACTTCGATGTTAATGGTGACCGAGGTATTGCCGCGCTTCACGCAGCGGGCATAGCAGCACACCACGTCGCCGACGGCCACCGGGCGTAAAAAGGTCATCCCATCCACGCGCACGGTCACCACGCGACCCTGGGCGATCTCTTTGGCCATAATGGCGCCGCCGATATCCATCTGCGACATCAGCCAGCCGCCAAAAATATCCCCGTTGGCATTAGTATCCGCCGGCATTGCCAGGGTGCGTAAAACCATTTCGCCCTTCGGGGCGAGATCTGTTGTTGTCATGCTCTACTCTGTTGTGGTCAAAGACGATCAGCGGGATGCTACTATGAAAACGGCGGAGAGAGAATAGGGGATAGCGCCCGCGGAGGCGGGCGCAGGCTGCCGGGGAATTAGTGGTGGTCGTCCTGCGGCATATGACGGTAGATGTAGATCCCGCTCAGCAAGGTAAAGACCAGCGTGAGGGCAGTTAAACCGAAGACCTTAAAGTTAACCCAGATATTCTGCGGCAACCAGAAGGCGATATAGATATTAGCCAGCCCGCAGAGGATAAAAAACGCCGCCCAGGCCAGGTTAAGGCGCGACCAGACCTGCTGCGGCAGGGTCAGCTCTTTACCCAGCATGCGCTGGATAAGCGGCTTTTTCATCACCCACTGGCTGAAGAGCAGCGCGCCGGCGAACAGCGCATAGATCACCGTCACCTTCCATTTAATGAACTCATCATTGTGGAAGAAGAGGGTTAATCCACCGAAGACGGCCACCAGCACGAAGGTGATCAGCGCCATTTTTTCGATTTTACGGTAGCGCACCCAGCTGTAGATCAGCACGATGGCGGTCGCCACAATCAGCGCCGTGGTGGCGGCGTAGATATCGTAAAGCTTGTAGAAGGCGAAGAAGACCACCAGCGGTAAAAAATCCAGAAACTGCTTCATACATCGATCCCGTCTGTCAGGACGGACCGGGAAATTCCCCGGTCCAGGTTAAAATTAGCTACGGATAAGCATATACACGCGGAATAAATAGATCAGCAACAGGGCGGAAATCAGGTTGCTGAGGGTATTAATCACCACCGCGCCGACGTTTGGCGTCAGGGCGGCAAAGCTGGAAGCAAACAGTAACAGCAGAGTTTTCGCCACCAGCCAACCGATAATGGCCGGCGCCACCAGCCGCAGATTGGCCCACGCCAGGCGCATGCTGCTGCGCATGGCGCCGAGGATGCCCATTTTGTCCTGCACCAGCATGATCGGCGCAAAGGCCAGCACAATGGCCAACAGGACGCCGGGCACCAGCACTAACATCATCCCCATCTGCACCAGGAAAGTGGTGAAGAGGATCAGCAGCAGCAGCTTTGGCAGCACCGGCGCCGAGGCGCCGATGGCGCGCAGGGCGCTGACACGATGACCGGCAGAGACCAGCTGGATGAGCAGCAGGACGCCGCCGGCAAGGATCGCATTGCCCACCAGACCCGAGAAGGTTGATGCCGCCGAGGCGCGCAGCAGAACCTGCTGCTGCTCCGGCGTCATATTCTGCACCAGTTCGAACAGGCCTGCGCTACCGGCGAGGTTGTCGCCTTCGCTGAGTATCGACAGCTGCTCGTCGCTGGGTGAAAAGGCATGGCCAAGTACTACCGTAATGAACGCGCACAACAGCGCAATCAGCAAAATGGTAATGAACTGATTACGAAAAAAATTCCCGGTGTCACGGTAGACGGACTTCGCCGTGATAGACATGCATTCTCCTTGAGTGTCGCAGGTGTTAACTAGCCGGCGATTGTACCGCAAATCCTTCCGTCGTAGCACTCTCTGCGCCGGTCAGGGCAGGTATATCTTTGTAAAGAGGCCGCAATGGCGGCAGCCCATAGCGCGCTCGCGCCCGGTTGCAGGCGTCGTTTTCCTCGCCGTTTTCCCCGGACATGGCGAATTCGCGACATGGCGAAGGACGGTTTTCATAGATAGTGCAGTGGACGGCGTCGCCGATCTCGCCCGATAGCGCCGCACAGCGGCTCTGACGTTGATTAGTGCCGCTCATACAGCGCAGGAAGGGGGTCAGCGGCTCGGTCAGCGCGGCGGGCACCAGGCCGCCCGCGTCGTCGGCTTCCGCCCAGTAGAAAGAGACTCGAAAATACGCACAACAGGCACCGCACGTCATGCACGGGTTGATTTCACTCATAATTACACCTGAAAAAAACGCATCAACACAGATTGTCGGCAGTTAACTTATCCAGCCGCCTCAGCGGCGGCAAGAGGGGCAGAAATAATTTTTTTTGCGAAAAGTGAAAATTGATGTGCGAAGGATTTAGCGTATTGCGATCGGTATCAAAAATTAATCTGGATCAATAAATGTTAAATCTAAGGTTTTAGTGTGATCTAAAACAGATCAAACGTAACTCGTTATAGGTATATTTGGCCGCGCTGAAAAACCATAATGAGGAAGTGGATATGAAGAAGTTAGCAGCGGCGGCATTGATTCTAAGCACTCTTACTACCGGCAGCGTCTGGGCGCATGAAGCGGGTGAATTTTTCATTCGTGCCGGGACCGCCACCGTCCGACCGACGGAAGGCTCTGACAATGTGCTGGGCAGTCTGGGCAGTTTCAACGTCAGTAACAATACTCAGCTGGGTTTAACCTTTACCTATATGGCGACCGATAACATCGGTGTGGAACTGCTGGCGGCTACGCCGTTCCGCCATAAGGTTGGTACCGGGCCAACCGGCACCATCGCTACCGTCCATCAGTTGCCACCCACCCTGATGGCGCAGTGGTACTTTGGCGATGCGCAAAGCAAGGTGCGTCCGTACGTGGGGGCGGGGATTAACTACACCACCTTCTTTAATGAAGACTTTAACGATACCGGCAAGGCGGCCGGGCTTTCCGATCTGAGCCTGAAGGACTCCTGGGGCGCGGCAGGACAGGTCGGCCTCGATTACCTGATTAACCGTGACTGGCTGCTGAATATGTCGGTGTGGTACATGGATATCGATACCGATGTGAAATTCAAAGCCGGCGGCGTGGACCAGAAAGTCAGCACCCGCCTGGATCCGTGGGTGTTTATGTTCTCCGCAGGCTATCGGTTCTAACGCCTGCTGCAAACTGGCCAGCGGACGGCCAGTCTGTTGCCTCCTCACCCCTCCCTGCGATAAACCTTCGCCTGCGGATCACACTTCAGTCCACTGGCGCAGCAGGTTGTGATACATATTGAGCAGGGAGAGGACCTCTTCCCCGTCGCCAAAGCGGGTTTTGAGAGACTGGATCGTGCGGTCCAGGTCGTAGAGCATCGCGCGCTGCTTATCGTCGCGGACCATCGACTGGATCCACAGGAAAGAGGCCTGGCGAACCCCGCCGGTGACCGGGGTGACGCAGTGCAGGCTACTGGCGGGATAGAGCACCAGATGTCCGGCCGGGAGCTTCACCCGGTGCTGGCCATAGGTATCTTCAATCACCAGTTCGCCCCCTTCATAGCTTTCGGGCTCGCAGAGGAACAGCGTCGCCGAGAGGTCGGTCCGCATCCAGCCCGCCTCGCCGTTCTGGCGCACCGCGCCATCGACATGAAAACCGTAGGTCTCTCCCGGCCCGTAGCGATTAAACAACGGCGCGGAAATTGTCCGCGGCAGCGCGGCTGAAAAAAACTGCGGATGGCCGCGCAGCGCGTCGAGTACGGCTGCCTGCAGACGGGCATACAGCGGCGTGCGGGTATCGATCTGCTGGTTTTGTTTGACGGTCGCCCCCTGGCTGCCGACGGTAACCCGCCCGTCAACCCATTCGGCCTGCGCCAGCAGGCGGCCATATTCAGCCACCTGGTCCGCCGTCAGCACGTCAGGAATGTGATACATCATTGCGGTGTTCTCTCAAAAAGGTGGGGCGCGATGGCCCCACGTACAGACTCAGAAATGGACATTCGCCGTCAACATAAAGGTACGGGGTTCGCCCGGATGATAGCGATAGCCGCTCTTGTTGATGGAAGCCACGTAATCGGTATCAAACAGGTTGTACATATTGAGCTGCAGATCGAGATTGCTGTTGACCCGATAGCCCAGTTTGGCGTCGGCGACCCAATAGCCCTCGGTGTGATCCGGGGTACCCACCGCGCCATCGCTGCCCCGGCGCAGGCTTCCGACATAGCGCACACCGCCGCCGACGGACAGATCGCTGGTGGCCTGATACTGCGTCCACAGCGTAAAGGCATGTTTCGGGGTGTAGGCCAGCGCGGAAGAGCCATCCTGCGCCACATTCTGACCCTCAGTCACCGTGGCATGCTGCTGGGTGTAGCCGGCGATGATTGTCCAGTCCGGGGTCAGGTTCCCGGTTGCGGAGAGCTCATAGCCTTCCACGCGCTTTTTGCCGTACTGCGACCAGGTTCCGTCATCGTTGGCGGCCACTTCGTTTTCAATATCGGTGCGGAATAACGCCGCGCTGAGCAGCAGGCGCTTGTCGAGGATCTGCCACTTGGTGCCCAGTTCGCTGGATTTCGCTTTCTGCGGTTTAAAGTCGGTCCGGTTGGCGCTGTTGCCGCTACCGCTGGCAGCCAGCGCGAAGCTGCTGCCCCCCGGCGGTTGCTGCGAGATGGCATAGTTGACGTAGATATTGCCCTGCTCGGTTAAGCGATACAGCGCCCCGGCCTTCCAGTTAACCAGGTTACCGGATTTAGCGGTATCGACAGTGGTGACCGGGCTGCCGGTCGACTGTCCTGGCGGGCAGGCGACAGCCCCGCGTCCGCTGCCGCCGCAGGCGGTGGCGCTGTCATATTTGGTATGGTAACTGTCGAGACGCAGCCCACCGTTGACCTCAACCCGATCGGTCAGCGCCAGCGTATCAAAGGCATAGATACCGAAGGTATCGGTCTGGCCGTTGGCGTTCGCTCCGTTTCTGTCCAGCCCGCCAATCGACAGGCTGCTCACCGGATGATAGAGATTCACCGCCGGAGCGGTCAGGGCGTTGACGCCATAGTTAGTCTGGTTTTCCCGGGTAAACTCCACGCCGGCGCTGACGTCATGGCCTATCGAACCGGTATTGAAGGTCGAAGTGATATTGGTCTGGTTGGTCAGAATGCGGTTGCTGACATCTTTGGTATTAACCAGACGTGACCAGCTCCAGGTATTGACGTCATTGATGTCGGGGGCGGTGATATTGCTCGCGCCGCCCATTACCGCGGTCAGGAGATATTCCTGCTTCACACGCGACCAGCGGGTGGTATTGCGCACGGTGGTATTGTCCGTCAGATCGTGTTCAAAGCGCAGGGTGCCGCTGTCGGTGGTGGATTTATCGTAATCGGAGTCGGTGCCATAGAAATTGCTGGTATCGACCTTACCGGCGGAATTGAGGGCGGCATACTTCGGCGAAGGCGCCGAATAGCCCGGCAGGCCGACGGTGGGGATCCCGCCATCCGGGGTGTTATTCTGCCGGACGTGGAGATAGTTCAGATACAGACGGGTGGGCGTATCGAGGCCGAAGGCCAGGGACGGGGCAATGCCGTAGCGCTCGTTCTCAATCTTATCCCGGCCGGCGTCGTGGGTTTTTTCGCCCATCAGGTTGAGGCGAAACGCGGCGTTGTCGCCGAAGGCCTGGTTAAGGTCAAGGGTACCCCGACGCGACCAGGCGCTGCCGATCCTGGCGGATCCGTCGATCCCGGAGTCAAGGCGCGGCTGCTTGCTGATCATATTGATCGAGCCGGAAGGGGCGCTGCGGCCATAGTCCGTGCCGGCGGGCCCTTTGATGACTTCCACCTGCTGGGTATTGAAGGTATCCCGCGTCACGCTGCCGATATCGCGAATGCCGTCGACATAAATACTGTTGGAGGTGTCCACGCCGCGCATAAAGATGGCGTCCCCGGTGGTTGAGCTGCCATTCTCCCCGGCGTAAAACGCCCCGACGCCGGGGACGTTTTTGAGGGCGTCAGTCAGGTTGGTGACGCCCTGATCTTTAATGACCTGTTCGGGGATCACGGTGATGGTGCGAGTGGTATCCACCAGTGGTTTATTGAACTTGGGATCGGCGGAGGCTCCGGGAGAATAAAGCGAAGGCGGGGCGGCTTCCACCACCAGCGTCTCTTCATTATTTTTGACTGATTTTTCGGCTGCCATGCCGGTTGCCGGCGCGGCTCCCAGACACAGACCTGTAAACAATGCCAATGAGTTGAAACTGCCAAACGGCAGAGAAGCGTTTTTTTCCATGATAAATGCAGGCTTATTTTTTGTTATTAGCACATATCACGCCGCGCAAAAGCGACGTTATTCGTCGTCTGGCTTGCGCTGACCCGGCGTGATTCTATAAATGATAAAAAGAATAGTTATCATTCGCCTTAATATTTACACAGAAAAGTTGACGTTTAAACTGATTTCTTCACCACCGTTTACAAATTTCATAAATTTTGAACAAAAAAGGCGGGTGACCTCGGTAAAGGCGGCAGGGCAACGCGGAATATAGCGCGGTGACCTTGGATAACAGACGCCGGGCGGGCGCCGAAGGGCGCCCTGAGGCTGGCGTCCCGGCGGGCTTACCAGGGCACCGTGCGGCCGTGGCCATCCAGATACTCCAGTCCCGGGCGCCGCCCGCCGTTTCGGCCTTAGCACTTCGGCGATGATCCGAACGTTAACTCGCTTGCGGCACGTGACCGGCGATCCCCTGCTGGTGCGGGCCGGACGCAAAATGGTGTTCACCCCGCATGCGCAGCGGATCCGCAGCAAAACGCACAGTGTGCTGAGCGATATGCGCGCGGTGCTCAATCCCGTTTACCGCCGCGGCGGCGATAGATGCAGAGCGCTATGTCGCCTGGGGACATGTTATCGTTTCCCGGCATGGGATCGTATATGGGCTGGTGGATGATCAGCTGGCAGAGCGGGGCGGGGGCTGTACCGGCGCATCGCCGCCGTCGTGCCGGGCTTCAGCGCCGCGCTGGGGCTGGTGCCGGCCTCCTGCGTGCGTCATCCTTCGCCGCAGGGGATAGTAAGTTTTCCGCTGCCGGTCAGCACCGGGGTGATTACGGTGTCGCAGGTGTGGCGTCCGCGCCAGGAGCAGGCCCCGGCCACCGCTGGCTGCGGCAGCGGGTGCGAGAGGTGTGTCGCGAGTAAAAAAAAGCCCGCACAAGTGCGGGCAAAAATACTGGAAGCAATGTGAGCAATGTCGTACTGAATACCTGAGTTATTTACTCAACTATTCAGTGATGAGAAAGATAATATTTCTCATTTAAGATATCAACCCCATCTTTTGTGCGGAAGCGATTTTTTATCCGAGGGTGAAAACCGTACGCTTCTGGCTGTCGTCCTGCGGCCAGGCCGCCGCGATCTCCTGCAGTGGCCGCGGGGTGGTGGCGATGGTCAATTTCCCCGGCACCGCCGCCTGCAGCATTTCGCCGGTCGCCGCCAGCAGCTGCGGCATCGTCAGGCTACCGATCCCGCTGCCCATCAGCAGGAGCGGGGCGGAACGCAGAACCGCGCCATTTAACGCGATATCGGCCCCAGCCAGGGACCCCACTTGCACATAGCGCACCGGCCTGCCGGCCGGGGTATATTTGGCCAGGGCCGGCAATAATAATTCCGCGCTGTGTCCCCACAGATAATCGATGACCACATCGATCTGCGCGGCGCTGACCGCTGAAAACTGTGCAGTTAACGTCTTATCATCCGCCGTTAACTGAATACATTCATCGGCGCCGATCGCCGCCAGCGACTGCGCATTGCGTCCGGTCGCAATGATTTTTTTTGCGCCCAGGTAGCGGGCAATCTGCACCGCCAGCCGACCGGCGCTGCCGGTGGCGCCGTTAATCAGCACCGTTTCGCCGGCCTGAAGCTGGGCGCGAGTCACCAGAGACGCCCACGCGGACATGCCGGGGTTGGCCATCGCCGCCGCCGGGATATCATCGAGCTCATCCGGCAGCGGCAGGCAATTCTGCAGGGCGACCGGCGCCCGCTGCGCCATACTGCCGAAGGGGGCAGTGGGGAAGGCGAAGTAGACGCGCTGGCCCTGGGATGTAGTGCCGACACCATCGATACCGGGTACAAAAGGCAGATTGCCGTCGAAGCTGTAATGGCGTCCTGATGCCCGGGCCTTGACCACATGGCTCATCGCGGCGGCGCGGACGTCAATAAGCGTCTGGCCGGGCGCGGGCTGCGGCTCGATGAAATCGGCCCAAACCGGGCCTTCTGCGAGATCAAAAACCACGCCTGCTTTCATAAATTATCTCCTGTCGGGAATTATGTGTAAAATACACATATTGTTTTGCAGCACTATACGCGGAAAATTAATACATGCAAGATGCACATAATGGCTACGACATTACCGACTTTCACGGCGCGCTGCTGGATATCATCAGCGTGATGAACCAGCCGGTGCGCGACGAGCAGATCCTCCAGGCAGCTGGCGTCAAGCTGGAACAGATGCTGTTTCCGCTGCTGGTGGCGGTAGGGCGCTATGGCCCGGTGGGGGTGGTTGAGCTGGCGGATCATTTAGGGCGCGATTACACCACCGTCAGTCGTCAGGTGAAGAAACTGGAAGCCCAGGGGCTTGCCGGTAAGCAACCGAACCGTCATGACCGACGGATCAGCGAAGTGACGCTTAGCGCCAGGGGACAACAGATGATCGACAGGATCGCCGTCGCGCGGCGGCGGTTAATGAATCAGGTGCTGGTGCAGTGGCCGGAAGATGAAGTGCAGGCGCTGTTTCGCTTAACGCGCAAATACGCCGACAGTTTGCAGAAATCATCGCCGCCTGGCGCGATGCCAGGCGGCTGACGGTCAGGCGGTTTTGGTCGCCGCCTTCAGGCTCTGGACGAAGGCTTTCAGCTCGTCGAGCATGGTTTGCGGCTCATCAAGATGACGTTCGATGATTTTGACGATGGCGGAACCGGAGATCGCCCCGGCGGCCCCGGCGTCAATGGCGGCGCTCACCTGCTCCGGCGCGGAGATGCCAAAGCCCTGCAGCGGCGGCGCAGCGTGATATTCCGCCAGCTTCTCCACCAGATGGTGCAGCGGCAGCGCAGCGCGATTTTCCGCACCCGTCACCCCGGCGCGCGACAGCAGATAGGTGTAGCCGCGGCCATAAGAGGCGATCTGGCGCAGTAAATCGTCATCCGCGTTGGGCGGGCAAATGAAAATTGGCGCGATGTTATGGCGCATCGCCGCCTGGCGGAACGGGGCGGACTCTTCCACCGGCACGTCGGCTACCAGCACCGAGTCGACGCCGACGCGGGCGCACTGGGCATAGAACTCATCGATACCCGGGCTGAAGACGAGGTTGGCGTACATCAGCAGGCCGATTGGGATCGTTGGATGCTTCTGGCGGATCGCCGCCAGCATCTCAAAGCACTGCGCCGGGGTTACCCCCGCGGCGAAGGCGCGCAGGGCCGCGCCCTGGATGGTCGGGCCGTCCGCCAGCGGGTCGGAGAAGGGGATCCCCAGCTCAAGGGCATCGGCGCCGCCTTCGATCAGCGCATCGATAATTTTCAGCGACTGCTCCGGTCCCGGATCGCCAAGGGTGACAAAGGGGACGAAAGCGCCTTCCTGGCGGTTTTTTAGTTGGGCAAACAGCGTCTCATAGCGTTCCATCAGATTTCCCCTCGCGCTTTCAGGATGTCGTGTACGGTGAAAATGTCTTTATCGCCGCGGCCGGAGAGGTTAACCACCAGCAGCTGCTCTTTTTCCGGGTTTTCGCGCATCATCTTCAGCGCATGGGCCAGAGCGTGAGAGGACTCCAGCGCCGGGATGATCCCTTCGTGGCGGGAGAGCGCTTTAAACGCCTCCAGCGCTTCGTCATCGGTGATCGACACATAGTCGGCGCGCCCGGTGCTGTTCAGAAACGCGTGCTGCGGCCCAACGGACGGGAAGTCCAGCCCGGCGGAAATGGAGTAAGATTCCTCGATCTGGCCGTCGGCGGTTTGCATCATCGGCGACTTCATCCCGAAGTAGATCCCCACACGACCATGCTTCAGCGGCGCGCCGTGCTCCCCGCTTTCGATACCGTGCCCGGCAGGCTCCACGCCGATCAGGCCGACGCGGGTTTCCTCGATAAAATCAGCGAACATGCCGATGGCGTTTGACCCGCCGCCGACGCAGGCGATCACCGCGTCCGGCAGACGGCCCTCTTTTTCGAGGATCTGCGCTTTGGTCTCTTCGCCGATCATGCGCTGGAATTCACGTACGATGGTCGGGAACGGGTGCGGACCGGCGGCGGTGCCCAGCATATAGTGCGCCTTCTCGTAGCTACCGGACCAGTCGCGCAGCGCCTCGTTACAGGCATCTTTCAGCGTGGCGGAGCCGCTGTGCACCGGGATCACCTCGGCGCCCATCAGGCGCATACGGAAGACGTTCGGCGACTGGCGCTCGACGTCCTTGGCGCCCATGTAGATACGGCATTTCAGACCGAGCAGGGCGCTGGCCAGCGCTGAGGCGACGCCGTGCTGACCGGCGCCGGTCTCGGCGATAATTTCGGTTTTGCCCATCCGTTTGGCCAGCAGAGCCTGGCCCAGCACCTGGTTGGTTTTGTGCGCGCCGCCGTGCAGCAGATCTTCGCGTTTCAGGTACAGGGTAGTGCGGGTCCCTTCGGTCAGGTTCCGGCATTTGGTCAGGGCCGTCGGACGACCGGCGTAGTTTTTCAGCAGGTCGGTGAATTCCGCCTGAAAGGCCGGGTCCTTCTGCGCGCTGACAAAGGCCTCTTCCAGCTGGCGCAGGGCGGGCATCAGGATCTGCGGCACATACATGCCGCCGAATTCGCCGAAGTAGGGGTTCAGTAAAGTGCTCATTATTGCTCCTTAATATGCGCGCAGCGTCTGGAATACGGAGGCCAGCTTGCTGGCGTCTTTAATCCCGGGTTGCGACTCTACGCCTGAATTGAAATCGAGTCCGGCACAGCCGCTTTTGGCCGCTTCCACACAGTTATCGGCGCCGAGGCCGCCAGCCAGCATAACGTTACGCAGGTCCTGGCCCTGCAGCAGGCTCCAGTCAAAACGCTGGCCACTGCCGCCCTGGCCATTGTCGAGCAGATACTTATCGACATGGCGGAGTGTACGGGACGGCAAGGTTTCGCCAACGCTCAGCGCTTTCCAGATGCGGACGCTATCCGCGAGGGCGTCGCGCAGCGCGTCGATATAGGCCTGGTCTTCATCACCGTGCAGCTGTACGGCGGCCAGCTCCAGGGCCTGGGCGCGGGCGACCACCTCATCCAGCGGCGCATTGCGGAAGACGCCGACGTACTGCAGCGGCGCGGCGGCGATCACCGCTTTAGCCTGGGCGTCATTTACCGCCCGCGGCGAGGTCGGGACGAAGATCAGCCCACCGTAGATGGCGCCAGACTCCCAGGCCACCTGCGCATCCTGCGGGCGCGTCAGGCCGCACACTTTGTTCTCGCCGAGCAGCACGCGCTTGACCGCCGCTTCCAGATCCGCCTGCTCCATCAGGGCGGAGCCGATCAGGAAGCCATTGGCGAAGTGGCTCAGCTCACGCACTTCGGCATAGGTATGGATGCCGGATTCGCTGATCACCGTGACATCCGGGCCGAGACGCGCCGCCAGCTGACGGGTGCGGTTGAGGTCAATCGACATATCGCGCAGGTCGCGGTTGTTGATGCCCACCACCTTCGCCTTCAGGGCGATGGCGCGCTCCAGCTCCTCATCATTGCTGACTTCGGTGAGCACGCCCATATTCAGGCTGTGAGCCACCGCCGAGAGCTGACGATACTGTTCATCGTCGAGCACCGACAGCATCAGCAGGCAGGCGTCGGCCTGATAGTAGCGCGCCAGGTAGATCTGGTAAGGGTCGATGGTGAAGTCCTTACACAGGATCGGCTGCGGCGCGACCTTGCTGACGATCGGCAGAAAATCGAAGCTGCCCTGGAAATATTTCTCATCACACAGCACCGAGATCGCCGAGGCGTAGTGTTTGTAGATGCTGGCGATCGCCGCCGGATCGAAATCTTCGCGAATCAACCCCTTCGACGGCGAAGCCTTTTTGCACTCGAGAATAAACGCGGTGCGGGTGCCGGCCAGCGCGTCATAGAAATTGCGCTGCGTCGGGACGACCTCATTCTGAAAACTGGCTAACGGTTGTTGTTGTTTGCGGGCTTCCACCCAAATCGCTTTGTCGGCAACGATTTTTGCTAAAACGGTCTGCATTCTTTACCCTCTTGCCGCTAAGGCGGTCACTCTGTCATAGGCCGCGCCGCTGTGCAGCACATCCAGTACCTGCTGAGCGTTAGCTTTCAGATCTTCATGCCCGTGTAAACGCATCAACATGGCGACGTTGGCGGCGACGGCGGCTTCGTGAGCGGCTTCACCTTTACCTTGTAGCAAGCGCGTCAGAATGTCACGGTTTTCTTCCGGCGTGCCGCCCGCCAGCTGCGCCTGATGGTAAGGCGTCAGGCCGAAATCGTCGGCGGTCAGCTGATAGCTTTTAATTTCCCCGTTATGCAGCTCGGCGACCACCGTGGGCGCATGCAGCGAGACTTCATCCATCCCGCCGCTGTGCACCACGGCAGCGCGCTGATAACCGAGTACGCGCAAGGTTTCCGCAATCGGCAACACCAGTTCCGGGCTGTAGACGCCAATCAGCGCCAGCGGCGGATGCGCCGGGTTGATCAGCGGGCCCAGCACGTTAAACAGGGTACGGGTCTTCAGCTGCTGACGGACCGGCATCGCGTGGCGGAAACCGGTGTGGTACTTCGGCGCGAACAGGAAGCAGACGCCCAGCTCATCGAGCGCCGCGCGGGATTTATCGGCGTTCATATCGAGATTAATGCCGAAGGCCGCCAGCAGATCAGAAGAGCCTGATTTACTGGAAACGCTGCGGTTGCCATGCTTCGCCACTTTCAATCCACAGGCGGCGGCGACAAACGCGCTGGCGGTGGAGATATTAATGCTGTTGCTACCGTCACCACCGGTGCCGACGATGTCGGCAAACAGGTAGTCCGGGCGCGGGAACGGCGCGGCGTTTTCCAGCAGCGCGGTGGCGGCGCCGGCAATTTCCTGCGGCTGCTCGCCGCGCACTTTCATACTGACCAGCGCGGCGGCCAGCTGTTCAGGCTTCACTTCGCCGCGCACGACGGCGGAGAACAGCTGGTGGCTCTCCTGCTGGCTCAGGGTTTCCGCCTGGTACAGCTTCTCAAGGATAGGCTGGAGGGTGTTGGTATGCTCCAGCTTCTGCAGCGCCCAGGCCAGGGTCTGCTCCAGCAGTCGCGCGCCCTGGGTGGTGAGGATCGATTCCGGGTGGAACTGGAAGCCGCACACCCGATCCGCATCGTGACGCACCGCCATCACCATGCCGTTGAAATTGGCGTTAATCGTCAGCCCGGCGGGAATATTGCTGCCGACCAGCGAGTGGTAGCGCGCCACCGGCAGCGGGTTAGCCAGACCGGCAAACATCGCCTGGCCGTCGTGCTCAATGCTGGAGGCTTTACCGTGAAGGATCTCGCCCGCCTGGCCGACATAGCCGCCGTAGGCTTCGACAATGGCCTGGTGGCCGAGGCAGATGCCGATGATCGGCAGCTTGCCCCGCATGCGGGTCAGCAATTCCGGCATGCAGCCGGCTTCGCTTGGCGTACCCGGGCCGGGGGAGAGCATCAGCACCGGATTGTCCATGGTGCCCAGACGCTCAATCAGCGCCTGCGCCGGAACGGAGTTACGGTAAATCACCACGTTATGGCCGTTGGCGCGCAGCTGGTCTGCCAGGTTATAGGTGAAAGAATCGATATTATCGAGCAGCAGAATGTCAGCCATCAGAAAATCTCCTTCGCGTGATGGGCCTGGGCAATGGCGCGCAGCACCGCGCGGGCTTTATTTCGGGTCTCATCCGCTTCCGACTGGGGAACCGAGTCGAGCACAATGCCGGCTCCGGCCTGGACGGTAGCGATACCCTCCTGCACGTAGGCGGAACGGATGACGATGCAGGTGTCGAGGTCGCCGTGGGCAGTGAAATAGCCCACCGCGCCGCCGTAGCTGCCGCGTCGTTTACCTTCGGCGGCGGCAATCAGCTGCATGGCGCGAACCTTCGGCGCGCCGCTGAGAGTGCCCATGTTCATGCAGGCGCGGTAAGCGTGCAGCACATCGAGATCCTGACGCAGTTCACCCACCACCCGGGAGACCAGATGCATCACGAAGGAGTAACGGTCAACCTTGGTTAAATCGGCGACATAGCGGCTGCCCGGGGTACAGATGCGGGCCAGATCGTTGCGCGCCAGGTCCACCAGCATCAGGTGCTCGGAAAGCTCTTTGTGATCGGTACGCATTTCCAGTTCGATACGGCTGTCGAGATCGCGATCCAGCGAACCGTCGGCGCGGCGGCCGCGCGGCCGGGTGCCGGCGATGGGGTAGATCTCAATCTGACGGCTGACGGCATCGTACTTCAGCGAGCTTTCCGGCGAGGCGCCGAACAGGGTGAAATCGTTGTCCTGCATAAAGAACATATACGGGCTGGGGTTGCTCTTCTTCAGCACATCATACGCGGCCAGCGGCGACGGGCAGGGCAGCGAGAAGCGGCGGGAAGGGACCACCTGGAAGATTTCCCCGGCGCGGATCGCGCGCTGCATTTTGCGCACCACCGCGCCGTACTCTTCATCGCTCTGGTCAACGTCGCAGCGCATTTCGGCCACGGTAGTGACCGGCAGCGGCGCCGGCGGCTCGTTCAGCTGCTGGCGCAGCTGGCTCAGGCGCTGCTCCAGGCGCTGTTTTTCACTCTCCAGCGGCGTGAACAGGCTCGCCTGGATGCGGGTATGCTTGGTCTGATGGTCGATGACCAGCAGGGTCTCCGCCAGATAGAAGCAGTAGTCCGGGCAGGCGGTGTCGCTCTGCAGGGGCGGCAGATCTTCAAAGCCGGCCACCAGGTCATAGGCGAACAGGCCGCCGAAGAACATCGCTTCACGCTCGTTGGCCGGGACGGTCACCAGCTCCTGCAGGAGACGGAAGGCGTCAAACACCGACAGCGAGCAGAGGCGGGCGTCTTCATCGAGCAGGGAACTGACTGCCGGGAAGGTCAGGATCCGGCCGTTGGGCTGGCGCTGATTGGCGATCCCGGAGGGCAGCGCGCCGTCCAGCAGCTCCAGCAGCGCGGCGCCGTTGGCGGAGAGGGCCTGAATGGTGACAGTGTCACCAAGAGCGGTGATGCGCAGCGCGCTGTCCACCAGCAGCAGGCTTTTTAAGTCATCTTTGCTGTCGATGTCAGCCGATTCCAGCAGCAGCGTGGCCGGACGGGCGCCGCACAGTTGGTGGAATAACGCCGTCGGGTTCTCCCGGTAGATGGCGTCGCTGGTGAGAAGCTCGAGTGCCGGTTTGGATGTTTGCATTATTGTTCTCGCCTGTTCGTATTATTTTTGTCCAATAAAAAGCCCGCTCATTGGCGGGCCGGGTATCTGTATGCTGAATGCAAAACGCGATCACGCCGCCCGTTATCAGGAGGTGCGCCACCAGCTGTGCAGAGTGATAAAGTGCATTTTCATCGTGATACCCCTTCATGTGAACTTGCGTACTAGTTAACTAGTTCAATGGAATAAAGTCAACCCTTGTTTGCAGATTTTCTCTGTCTGTCGGTATGATAATGCGCTTATTTACGTTGATGTCCAGCAGGAGTCCTTTTGAGCGACAGCCAATACGCAGTGATTTACGATCTGCACAGCCATACCACCGCCTCTGACGGGCGGCTGACTCCGCAGGAACTGGTCCATCGCGCCCATGAAATGCGCGTAGGCACGCTGGCGATCACCGACCATGACAGCGTGGCGGCGATCCCCGCGGCCCGGGAGGAGATCGCCCGCGCCGGATTACCCTTGACCCTGGTGAACGGCGTCGAGATTTCCACCCTCTGGGAGAATCACGAGATTCATATTGTGGGTCTCAATATTGATATTGCGCACCCTGCGATGACCGCCCTGCTGGAGGAGCAGAAAGCGCGGCGCCAGCAGCGCGGCCAGATGATTGCCGAGCGTCTGGAGAAGGCGCGTATCCCCGGCGCCTGGGAAGGGGCGCTGCGGCTGGCGGACGGTGGCGCCGTCACCCGCGGCCATTTTGCCCGTTTTCTGGTGGAGGCCGGCCACGCGAAGAACATGGCGGAGGTCTTCAAAAAATACCTTGCCCGCGGGAAAACCGGTTACGTGCCGCCGCAGTGGTGTACAATAAAACAAGCAATTGATGTCATTCATCATTCTGGCGGTAAGGCGGTGATAGCCCATCCCGGGCGTTACGATCTTTCCGCCAAGTGGCTTAAGCGGCTGTTGGCCCACTTCAGCGAGCAGGGCGGTGATGCCATGGAAGTGGCCCAGTGCCAGCAGGCGCCCCATGAACGCGCCCAGCTGGCCGCCCTGGCCGTGCAGTTTGGTCTTCTGGCGTCGCAGGGTTCCGATTTCCATCAGCCCTGCGCGTGGATCGAACTTGGCCGTAAGCTCTGGCTCCCTGCCGGCGTGGAAGGCGTCTGGCACAGCTGGGAAGCGGCCACCGAATAAAAATTGAGAGGGAAGTATGAGCCAGTTTTTTTATATCCATCCGGATAACCCGCAGGCGCGGTTGATTAACCAGGCGGTGGAGATTGTGCGTAAGGGCGGGGTGATCGTATATCCTACCGACTCCGGCTACGCGCTGGGCTGCAAAATTGAAGACAAGGGGGCGATGGAGCGGATCTGCCGCATCCGTCAGCTGCCGGACGGCCACAACTTCACTCTGATGTGCCGCGACCTGTCCGAACTGTCAACCTACGCCTTTGTGGACAACGTGGCGTTTCGCCTGATGAAAAACAATACGCCGGGTAACTACACCTTTATCCTCAAAGGAACGAAAGAGGTACCGCGCCGGCTGCTGCAGGAGAAGCGTAAAACCATTGGTATGCGCGTCCCGTCCAACCCTATCGCTCAGGCGTTGCTTGAGACCTTAGGCGAACCGATGCTCTCTACCTCGCTGATGCTGCCCGGCAGCGACTTTACCGAATCCGACCCGGAAGAGATCAAAGATCGTCTGGAGAAAGTCGTGGACCTCATTATCCACGGCGGTTTCCTGGGGCAGCAGCCGACCACGGTTATCGACCTGACGGAAGATACCCCGGTGGTGCTGCGCGAAGGCGTGGGCGACGTGAGGCCGTTTCTCTGACACTACCTGCCGGGCGGTGCCTCATGCGCCGCCTGGTACCCTCTCTTTTCTCCCCGACGGCACGACCATCATCCACAGCGCCACGCAGACCAGCAGCGCGCCGAGAATTAACCCACTCTCCACAATCTCTCCAAGAAAAAGATAGCCCCACAGCACCGCAAAAGGCGGGATCAAAAAGGTCACAGACAGTGAACGCAGCGGTCCAATATCAGCGATCAGGCGGAAATAGAGGATATACCCTGCCGCCGTGCAGACGACACCCAGCATAAGCATTGCCATCCACGGCAGGCCCTGACCCCAGTCCACAGCCAGCCCATGCCCGCAGGACCAGAGAAAGAAGGGGCATAAAAACAGCGTGGCGCCGATTTGGCTGCCCAACGCGACGCGCTCCGCTTCGAGGCCGCCGCGCTGTTGGATCCAGCGGCGGGTCAGAAAGCCGGCCAGGCCATAGCAGGCGGTGGCGGTCAGACAGGCGCCGACGCCCGGCAGCAGCTGGGCGGCGCCGAGGCCGGTAGTCGGGCGCGCGATCACCGCCACGCCAATAGCGCCCAGCGCCGCGCCAGCGCCTTTGCGCAGGGTCAGCGGTTCCGCAAAGCAGAGTGCGCCAATCAGCACCCCCATCATCGGCGCCGTGGCGTTGAGCGTGGCGGAGTACCCTGCCGGTAGCCATTGCGCGGCAAGGCAGTACATCAGAAAAGGGAGGCCGGAATTGATGACCCCCAGCTTCAGAGTGGCGATGAATTTACCCTCATACCCGCCCCATTTTCCGCGCGCGCCGGCCAGCAACCCTAAAGCGACGGCGGCGAACAGCACGCGCAGAAAGGCGCTGTTTACCGCGCCGAAAGCCGGGGTGGTGATGCGCATAAACAGAAAGCTGGCACCCCAGAGGGCGGCAAGCAGCAGCAGGCGACCACAGTCGATAACACGCATGATTGACTCCTTGTGAACGGTAAGGAAGCTAACTGTAGAGCTCTCGTGCAATGGCCGACAAACGCGTTATGCTTACATGATTAAGTTTTTCTTAACTGAGGTTCCATAGCCATGAAACTCCCGCCGCTGAATGCGTTGCGCTGTTTTGAGGCGGCGGCGCGGCTGCTCAGCCTGAAGCTGGCCGCCAGTGAACTTTGCGTCACACCCAGCGCTGTCAGCCAGCAGATTGCCCGCCTGGAGGAGGCGCTGAATGTCCCGCTATTTATCCGTACCCCCCGACGGTTACAGTTAACGGAGGTGGGGGAGATCTACCTCCGGGCCGTGCAGCCCGCGTTTCATCAGATAGCTGCCGCCACCCGGCGTCTGCAGGTGCCCCCGGGGCCGGAAAAAGTGACTGTCAGTTGTACCAGCGGCTTTGCTATTCAATGGCTGCTGCCGCGGCTGGCTGATTTTGAACGGCGTTATCCACAGATAGAGATCCTGATCGGCACCACCAACCGGCGAGTGGATTTGCTGAGCGAAGAGATCGATTTTGCCGTGCGGCATGGCGTCGGGGGCTGGCCGGAACTGCAGGCTTACCGTCTGCTGGATGACGATCTGATGCCGGTCTGTAGTCCGCAGCTGATTGCTCCGCACCGGACCCTCGCCGATACCAGCGATCTGCTAGAGTATCCACTGCTGCACGATGAACATCGTGAGGACTGGGCGCTATGGTGCGAGGCCGTGGGGCTGGAAACGCACCGCGCGCGCCGTGGCCCGGTGTTCACTGATTGCAACGGCGTAACGGAGGCGGCGTTAGCCGGTATGGGGATGGCTTTACTGCGACGTTCATTCATAGCGCCTGCGCTGACGCAGGGGCGGCTGGTGAATCCTCTGGCGCAGCCCATCGCCTGTCCGCTGGCCTATCATCTGGTTTACCACGAGACCGCGCTGCTGGCCCCTGCCAACCGCTGTTTTCGTGACTGGCTGCTCGCCCAGCGCTCTGCCGTCGCGCAAGAGCAGGCGTAGCGCAGGTAGGCGCTCTCTGTCCGACTAAGACCAACACAGGTGAGGGTAGACAGGAGAATGAGGAAAATCTGTTCCATACTAAAGGCGCGGTGTGGCGAACAGAAGCTTTCCCGGCGAAGTTAGTGTAGTATGTTCGGCCACGAATACGGGCTCGCGGCGAATGTTTTGCGCATGCCGGCGAGACTTTACGTAAAAAGTATATACGTAACAATGAGTTGCTGATACAGGCCTCATTGTTTCATAAAGCATACCAGACGCCTGGGAAGGCGACACCTTAAGGAAGCTCAATGAGCGAGAAACTGCAAAAAGTGCTGGCCCGCGCCGGCCACGGCTCCCGCCGTGAAATTGAAGCGAAAATCGAAGCTGGCCGCGTCAGCGTCGACGGCAAAATCGCCACCCTCGGCGATCGTGTGGAAATTGTCCCTGGTTTAAAAATTCGTATCGATGGCCATCTGATCTCGGTGAAAGAGTCCGCTGAGCAGATCTGCCGCGTGCTGGCGTACTACAAGCCGGAAGGCGAACTGTGCACCCGTAACGATCCGGAAGGGCGCCCGACGGTGTTCGATCGTCTGCCTAAACTGCGCGGCGCGCGCTGGATTGCCGTTGGTCGTCTGGACGTCAACACCTGTGGCCTGTTGCTGTTCACCACCGACGGTGAACTGGCAAACCGCCTGATGCACCCGAGCCGTGAAGTCGAGCGTGAGTACGCCGTTCGCGTTTTCGGCCAGGTAGATGAAGATAAGCTGCGTCAGCTGTCTCGCGGCGTGCAGTTAGAAGATGGTCCGGCGGCGTTTAAAACCATTAAATTCACCGGCGGTGAAGGGATTAACCAGTGGTACAACGTCACCCTGACCGAAGGGCGTAACCGCGAAGTGCGTCGTCTGTGGGAAGCGGTCGGCGTGCAGGTCAGCCGCCTGATCCGCGTGCGCTATGGCGATATTCTGCTGCCGAAAGGCCTGCCGCGCGGCGGCTATACCGAGCTGGACCTGGCGCAGACCAACTACCTGCGCGAACTGGTGGAGCTCACTCCGGAAACCAGCTCCAAGGTCGCCGTTGAAAAAGATCGTCGCCGGTTGAAAGCCAATCAGATCCGCCGGGCGGTGAAGCGTCACAGCCAGACCAGCGCTAACCCGCGCCAGGGTAATAACAGCAACCGCCGTTCCAGTACCCGCAATAAGACCAACGGTTAATGTTGCGCGTTCCGGTGGTTTTGCGCCGGAACGCGGACTTCCTTTCGCCGTATCCGGTCCTCAGTAGTCAATCCCCATCTGCGCTTTAATGCCGGCATCAAAGGCATGTTTCACCGGGCGCAGCTCGCTGACGGTATCCGCCATTTCAATAATATCGCGATGACAGCCGCGGCCGGTGATGATCACCGACTGGTGGGCAGGACGCTCACGCAGAGCGCTCAGCACCGCCTCCAGCGGCAGGTAATCGTAGGCCACCATATAGGTCAGCTCGTCCAGCAGCACCAGATCGAGCTGGTCGTCGGCAAGCATACGGCGGGCATGTTCCCAAACCGCCAGACAGGCGGCGGTGTCGCTGTCGCGGTCCTGAGTGTTCCAGGTAAAGCCTGTCGCCATCACCTGAAATTCGACGCCGTGGGGCTCCAGTAGATTACGCTCGCCGTTAGGCCAGGTCCCCTTGATAAACTGGATCACGCCGACTTTTTTGCCGTGGCCGACGGCGCGGGTCGCGGTGCCAAAGGCGGCGGTAGTTTTTCCTTTGCCGTTGCCGGTAAAGACCATCACAATGCCGCGCTCGTCCTGGGCCGCCGCCACCCGGGCATCCACTTTATCTTTCAGCCGCTGCTGGCGTTCGCGGTAGCGTTCATCACTCATTGGGCAATTCCTGGTTTACGCCCCGGTTGGGCGTCGAAGGTCATTCCCGTCTTGCGACGACTGTCGTCGCCCATCAGCCACAGATAGACGGGCATAATGTCAGCGGGGGTTTTCAGTTTCAGCGGATCTTCCGTCGGGAACGCGCTGGCGCGCATGCCGGTGCGGGTGCCGCCGGGGTTGATACAGTTCACCCGCAGGTGGCGGCTTTGGTACTCGTCGGCCAGCACCTGCATCATCCCTTCGGTGGCGAATTTGGAGACGGCATAGGCGCCCCAGTTGGCGCGACCCTGACGACCGACGCTGGATGAGGTAAAGACCAGCGAACCAGATTCGGAACGGAGTAATAAAGGAAGAAGCGCCTGGGTCAGCATAAAGGTGCCATTGACGTTCACCTGCATCACCTGCTGCCAGACCTCCGGTTTCTGTTCATCCATCGGGCAGATGTCGCCGAGCAAGCCAGCATTGTGCAGCACGCCGTCAAGGCGGGGATAGTGGATGCTGATCTGCTGCGCCAGCTGCTGGCAAGCCTGCGGCGTGCAGGTGAGCAGGTCGAGAGTAAACCAGCGGGGAGGAATACCGCCCTCACGCTCAATCTCCTCGGCGACGGCGCGCAGTTTGTCGTCGTTGCGACCCAGCAGGATAACGCTGGCGCTGTAGCGGGCGTAGGTCAGGGCCGCTTCACGACCAATTCCATCGCTGGCCCCGGTGACCAGAATGATGCGATCTTTCAGCAAGTGGCGTTGCGGTTGATAATGCACGGCGACTCCTTTGGCGATCGGCTCTCGATCGCGCTTCATCTTTGGTATCTCACTTTTGCGCTGTTATGCCTGAAAGCGCCCGTCATTGCAATCGGCGAAGCGGAAAGTATTCACAAAATTAATATCTTGCAACGATTTCAGCCTCGCCTAAAAAAACGGAATCCGCTGCGCAGAGGACACAAAGCACAAAGACTTCTCGCCAGGGGCTGATGTACACTGTGAAGCAACGTCAGTGCTTTACACAAGGTGAAAACGTGGAATTACTTGCTCAATATGGCTTATTTTTAGCCAAGATCGCGACCGTTGTCGTCGCTATCGCGGTGATTGCCGCTATCATCGTCAACCTGGCCCAGCGCAAGAAACAGCGCGGCGAGCTGCGGGTAACGAATCTTAGCGAGCATTATAAAGAGATGAAGGAATCGCTGGCGGTGGCCCTGCTGGATGGCCCGCAGCAGAAGCAGTGGCATAAGTCGCAGAAGAAAAAGCAAAAACAAGAGGCGAAGGCGGCGAAAGCGCGGGCGAAGCTGGGTAATACCGAGCCGGAAGGCAAGCCGCGCGCCTGGGTGCTGGATTTCAAAGGCAGTATGGATGCTCATGAAGTCACCAGCCTGCGGGAAGAGATCACCGCGGTGCTGGCGGCGGCGAAAGCGCGCGATCAGGTGGTGATTCGTCTGGAAAGCCCCGGCGGGGTGGTGCACGGCTACGGGCTTGCAGCCTCGCAGCTACAGCGCTTGCGCGACAAACAGATCCCGCTGACGGTGGCGGTCGACAAAGTGGCGGCCAGCGGCGGCTATATGATGGCCTGCGTGGCGAACAAAATTGTCTCGGCGCCGTTTGCGATCCTCGGCTCTATTGGCGTGGTGGCGCAGATCCCAAACCTGCACCGTTTCCTGAAGAACAAAGATATTGATATCGAACTGCATACCGCCGGACAGTACAAACGAACGCTCACGATGCTGGGTGAAAACACTGAAGAAGGACGGCGCAAGTTTCGCGAAGACCTTAATGAGACGCACCATTTGTTCAAGGATTTCGTCCAGCGGATGCGCCCGGGCCTTGATATTGAGCAGGTGGCCACTGGCGAGCACTGGTACGGGGTACAGGCGCTGGAAAAAGGGCTGGTGGATGCGGTTGAAACCAGTGATGAGCTGCTGCTGGGACTCATGGAGAGCCACGAGGTGATCGGAGTGCGTTATCAACAGCGTAAGAAAATGCTCGACCGCTTCACCGGTAGCGCGGCGGAGAGCGCCGATCGACTGCTGCTGCGCTGGTGGCAGCGCGGACAGAAGCCGCTGATATAGATGATAAAACGCGAGGCTCTGCCTCGCGTTCTCATTTAGGGCGGTCTTAATCTCCGCCGGTCTTAATCGACCAGGTGATATTTGTCCGACAGCTCATGGGCGAGGTACTTAAACATATTAAATACCGCTGTACTCTTCGGCGTCGGCAGACCCTGCTCATCAAGATAAAACTCACCGCTAAACACCAGGACATTGTTGCGCTGAACGACGTCGGTAGCTTCGATACCGGCTAACGTATCCTCATGTTCGCGAATAAGTTTGTTGGCTTTTTCGAGCAGCGTCTGGCGATCGATTGGTTGGGTTGTACCTTGCATAACGGACTCCTCTTTTTCTCCACGCGTAGTTTACGCCGCGCGGCGGCGCGGGGCAAATTTTCCATGGACAAAACAGGGGTAATCGTAACCAGTGGAGAAACAGCCGTTTACTGGCGTGATTCGCTTTTGCATGCTAATAAAGTTGCGTAACGGATTTTATCAGGTACAGTGTGACGCTTTCGGCGATCTGGCAACAGATTTGCTTGACATTCGGCCAAAAATTCTTCGTGCTATGTCACCTGACGAAAAAAGGTCAGTAAACTCAAGCGCCTGGTTTTACGGAGATGAAACAGGTGTTCTGGGTTGATATTCACCGACGGTGCCGCAACATATGAGGCAGTCGCCAGTGGAGGGTGTATGAATGTGCGATGTATTCCTGGATGAATCAAATTAGGTAAAGGTGAATATGGGTAAAGCTCTCGTTATCGTTGAGTCCCCGGCAAAAGCCAAAACGATCAATAAGTATCTGGGTAATGACTACGTGGTGAAATCCAGCGTCGGTCATATCCGCGATTTGCCGACCAGTGGATCAGCTTCCAAAAAGAGCACCGACTCTACCGCCACCAAAGGGGCTAAAAAGCCTAAAAAGGACGAACGTGGTGCTCTGGTTAACCGCATGGGCGTGGACCCATGGCATGACTGGAATGCGCACTATGAAGTACTTCCGGGTAAAGAAAAGGTAGTTTCAGAACTCAAACAGTTGGCGGAAAAAGCTGACCACATCTATCTCGCAACCGACCTTGACCGCGAAGGGGAAGCCATTGCCTGGCACCTGCGGGAAGTTATCGGCGGCGATGAACAGCGTTACAGCCGCGTGGTGTTCAATGAGATCACCAAAAACGCCATTCGTCAGGCTTTCGAAAAGCCGGGCGAACTGAATATCGATCGGGTTAACGCCCAGCAGGCGCGTCGCTTTATGGACCGCGTGGTGGGTTATATGGTTTCGCCGCTGCTGTGGAAAAAAATCGCCCGTGGTCTTTCTGCCGGGCGCGTACAGTCCGTCGCGGTCCGCCTGGTGGTGGAGCGTGAGCGTGAAATCAAAGCATTCGTCCCGGAAGAGTACTGGGAAGTTGATGCCAGCACCACCACGCCGGGCGGCGACGCGCTGCCGCTGCAGGTGACCCATAAGGACGATAAGCCGTTCCGTCCGGTCAGCCGCGATGAGACCATGGCGGCGGTATCGCTACTGGAAAAAGCCAGCTACAGCGTACTGGAGCGGGAAGACAAGCCGACCAGCAGCAAGCCGGGCGCGCCGTTCATCACCTCCACCCTGCAGCAGGCGGCCAGCACCCGTCTCGGCTTCGGCGTGAAAAAGACCATGATGATGGCTCAGCGCCTCTATGAGGCGGGGCACATCACCTATATGCGTACCGACTCCACCAACCTGAGTCAGGATGCGCTGAACATGGTTCGCGGCTACATCAGCGACAAGTTTGGTAAAAAATATCTGCCGGAAAGCGCGAATCAGTACGCCAGCAAAGAAAACTCACAAGAAGCACACGAAGCGATTCGTCCGTCTGATGTGAACGTGCTGGCGGAAACGCTGAAAGATATGGAAGCGGATGCGCAGAAGCTGTATCAGCTGATCTGGCGCCAGTTTGTCGCCTGTCAGATGACGCCGGCGCAGTACGACTCCACGACGCTGACCGTGGCGGCGGGCGATTACAAACTGAAAGCGCGCGGTCGTACCTTACGCTTTGACGGCTGGACCAAAGTGATGCCGGCCCTGCGCAAGGGCGATGAGGACCGGACTCTGCCGCTGGTCAAACAGGGCGACCAGCTGAGCCTGGTCGAGCTGACGCCTGCCCAGCACTTTACCAAACCGCCGGCTCGCTTCAGCGAAGCCTCGCTGGTTAAAGAGCTGGAAAAACGCGGTATCGGTCGTCCGTCCACCTATGCCTCGATTATCTCCACCATTCAGGATCGTGGTTACGTGCGAGTGGAAAACCGTCGTTTCTACGCGGAGAAAATGGGCGAGATCGTCACCGACCGACTGGAAGAGAACTTCCGCGATTTAATGAACTACGACTTCACCGCGCAGATGGAAGATCGTCTCGATCAGGTGGCTAACCACCAGGCCGAGTGGAAAGAAGTGCTGAACCACTTCTTTGGCGATTTTACCGCCCAGCTGGAGACGGCGGAGAAAGATCCGGAAGAGGGCGGCATGCAGCCGAACCCGATGGTGCTCACCAGTATCGACTGTCCGACCTGCGGCCGTAAAATGGGCATCCGTACCGCCAGCACCGGCGTGTTCCTCGGCTGTTCGGGCTATGCCCTGTCGCCGAAAGAGCGCTGCAAAACCACCATTAACCTGGTGCCGGAAAACGAAGTCCTCAACGTGCTGGAAGGCGATGACGCCGAAACTAACGCGCTGCGCGCCAAACGCCGCTGCCAGAAGTGCGGTACGGCGATGGACAGCTACCTTATCGATCCCAAGCGTAAACTGCACGTCTGCGGTAACAACCCGACCTGCGATGGCTATGAGATTGAAGAGGGCGAGTTCCGCATCAAGGGCTATGACGGTCCGGTAGTGGAGTGCGAGAAGTGCGGCTCCGAGATGCACCTGAAGATGGGGCGTTTTGGGAAGTACATGGCTTGTACCAACGACGAGTGTAAGAATACGCGTAAGATCCTGCGCAATGGCGAAGTGGCGCCGCCGAAGGAAGATCCGGTGCCGCTCCCGGAGCTGCCGTGCGAGAAGTCTGACGCCTATTTCGTGCTGCGTGACGGGGCCGCGGGCGTCTTCCTGGCGGCAAACACCTTCCCGAAATCACGGGAAACGCGTGCGCCGCTGGTGGAAGAGCTGTACCGCTTCCGCGACCGTCTGCCGGAAAAACTGCGTTATCTCGCCGATGCGCCGCAGCAGGATCCGGAAGGCAATAAAACGCTGGTGCGCTTTAGCCGTAAAACGAAGCAGCAGTATGTGGCGTCCGAAAAAGAGGGCAAAGCGACCGGCTGGTCAGCCTTCTTTATCGACGGCAAATGGACGGAAGCTAAAAAGTAACTGACCATTATCAGGCAGGAAAAGGGCGCTTTTCCTGCTCTGGCGGCCGGCAGGGGCCATGGATGCCTCTGCCGTGTCGTTTTCCTTTCTCTCCGCGCTTTCCGCCCCCTTATAACCACCTATATTATTTTTCGTTACCGGCTATACACTGTTGGTATAAATGATATAGTGGTTATAGTTAATACCTTTTTTATTATTAAAACGTCTTATACATCATCGCTTTCAGGATGCGTTGCGGCGCCACTATGGCCAACTGCCGGGAGGCCTGGCCTTCACAGGCGACAAGTTGCCTGAACGTAAAGTGTATTAAGCGGCTTCATTTTACGCGCAAACGGATATCAGCATGAAACTACAACAGCTTCGCTACATCGTTGAGGTGGTTAACCATAACCTGAATGTTTCATCCACCGCCGAAGGGCTTTATACCTCCCAGCCAGGCATCAGTAAGCAGGTGCGTATGCTGGAAGATGAGCTCGGCATCCAGATCTTTGCCCGCAGCGGCAAGCATTTGACTCAGGTGACCCCTGCCGGGCAGGAGATCATCCGTATTGCCCGCGAGGTGTTGTCAAAAGTCGATGCCATCAAATCTGTCGCCGGGGAGCATACCTGGCCGGACAAGGGGTCGCTGTATGTGGCGACCACCCATACCCAAGCGCGCTATGCCTTGCCGGGGGTGATCAAGGGCTTTATTGAACGCTATCCGCGGGTGTCGCTGCATATGCATCAGGGTTCGCCAACCCAGATCGCTGAAGCCGTGTCGAAAGGCAACGCCGACTTCGCTATTGCTACTGAAGCGCTGCATCTGTATGACGATTTGGTGATGCTGCCATGCTATCACTGGAACCGGTCGATCGTGGTGACGCCGGAGCATCCTCTGGCCTCCAGGGGCTCGGTGTCAATAGAAGAGCTGGCGCAGTATCCGCTGGTAACCTATACCTTTGGCTTCACCGGCCGTTCGGAACTGGATACCGCGTTTAACCGTGCGGGCCTGACGCCGCGCATTGTCTTTACCGCCACCGATGCCGATGTCATCAAAACCTATGTTCGCCTGGGACTCGGGGTAGGGGTGATTGCCAGTATGGCGGTGGATCCGGTCTCCGATCCGGACCTGGTGAAGCTGGATGCGAACGGTATCTTCAGCCACAGCACCACTAAAATAGGCTTCCGCCGTAGCACTTTCTTACGAAGCTACATGTATGATTTTATTCAACGTTTTGCACCCCATTTGACCCGGGATGTGGTGGATACCGCGGTGGCCTTGCGGTCGAATGAAGATATTGAAGCGATGTTCAAAGATATAAAACTACCGGAAAAATAACCCTGTAAACAATAATGGCATTCCCTGTGGGGAGTGCCATTAACTAGCATGGTCTTTATTTAACAACTTAAACCTCGAACCAATCACAAAATTAATAATTTCTCGCAACACGTTTGTCATTATGCCCACCGCGATCAAATAACCGGTTAAATATATTCCATCAGACCTAATTTAGCTGGATTAATCTTTTATCCATAATTAAGATTTATCTGTACCTGATGATTTGAGCAATTGGTGGTGACAATATGATAAGTAATCTCGATTACATGAAACTGGCGATGTCATACGAAAATGACAAAACCGAAATCGATCCCGTTCTGCGTAGTCGCGTATGGGGCGTAGTGTTGGTAGGGCTGGCGATGTTCTGGAGTATCATCGCGCTCACCATCTGCAACATCTGGATTGTCAGCTAAAGCTGTAGGTCATCGTTGTAGATACATGTCATTTTTATGACAGTGAAAGGAAACTGTAATATAAAATCAGTGACCGGCAATACAGGGAGAATATATTTTGCCGTGGGATTCATCCAACCTGAAATCAATCACAAGAGCTAATCAGCCAACAGGCAATGATTAGCTCTTTTTTTGTCCTCGCGTACTAATACAATATCGCTTAAACGACTCCTCTGCACTATTTTGGTGCTATTTCCTCTGCGCTCTGATAATTGCCTTTTTATCCCTCTCCGTCCTATCGCATTTAGCAATTTGGGTTGTTATCAAAGTGTTATGCCCAGCATGTGTTATCTTTAATGGAGACCCTGAGGAGAATCGGGGTATGCCATCCCTGAGATAAAGGAGGAGCTATGTCGTCAACCCTACGAGAAGCCAGTAAGGACACGCTGCAGGTCAATGAGAAAACCTGGCATTACTACAGTCTGCCGCTGGCGGAGAAGCAGCTGGGCGATATCAGTCGACTGCCCAAGTCGCTGAAGGTGCTGATGGAGAACCTGTTGCGCTGGCAGGACGGTGACTCGGTAACTGAAGAAGATATTCGTGCCCTTGCCGGTTGGCTGAAAAAGGCCCATGCCGACCGGGAGATCGCCTACCGTCCGGCTCGCGTCCTGATGCAGGACTTTACCGGCGTGCCGGCGGTAGTGGATCTGGCCGCCATGCGCGAGGCGGTGAAACGCCTGGGCGGGGATACCGCGAAGGTGAACCCGCTTTCGCCGGTCGACCTGGTGATCGACCACTCGGTGACCGTCGACCGCTTCGGCGACGACGAGGCCTTCGAAGACAACGTCCGCCTGGAAATGGAGCGGAACCACGAACGCTACGCATTTTTGCGCTGGGGGCAGCAGGCCTTCAGCCGATTCAGCGTGGTGCCGCCGGGCACCGGGATTTGCCACCAGGTCAACCTGGAATATCTCGGACGGGCGGTGTGGAGCGAAGAGGTGAGCGGAAAGTGGATGGCGTGGCCGGATACCCTGGTGGGCACCGACTCCCATACCACCATGATTAACGGGCTCGGCGTGCTGGGCTGGGGCGTGGGCGGGATTGAAGCGGAAGCCGCCATGCTCGGCCAGCCGGTGTCGATGCTGATCCCGGACGTGGTCGGCTTTAAGCTCAGCGGCAAATTGCGCGAAGGTATTACCGCTACTGATCTGGTGCTGACGGTCACCCAGATGCTGCGCCAGCACGGCGTGGTCGGAAAATTTGTCGAGTTCTACGGTGACGGTCTGGATACTTTGCCCCTGGCCGATCGCGCCACCATCGCCAATATGGCGCCAGAGTATGGCGCCACCTGCGGTTTCTTCCCGATCGATGACGTGACGCTCAGCTATATGCGTCTCAGCGGACGTAGCGAAGAACAGGTAGCGCTGGTGGAAGCCTATGCCAAAGCGCAGGGCATGTGGCGCTACCCGGGCGATGAGCCGGTCTTTACCAGTACCCTGGCGCTGGATATGGGCAGCGTTGAAGCGAGCCTCGCCGGGCCGAAGCGGCCGCAGGATCGCGTGGCGCTCGGCGATGTGCCGAAAGCCTTTGCCGCCAGCGGCGAACTGGAGGTTAACCACCTTCAGCGTCAGCGCCAGCCGGTGGCGTATACGCTGAACGGGCATCACTATTCGCTGCCGGATGGCGCGGTGGCCATTGCGGCGATCACTTCCTGTACCAACACCTCCAACCCCAGCGTACTGATGGCCGCTGGCCTGCTGGCGAAAAAAGCCGTCGAACGCGGCCTGCAGCCGCAGCCGTGGGTGAAAGCTTCCCTGGCCCCTGGCTCGAAAGTGGTGTCAGATTATCTGGCCCATGCTGGCCTGACGCCTTACCTCGACCAGCTCGGCTTCAATCTGGTGGGGTATGGCTGTACCACCTGTATCGGTAACTCCGGTCCGCTGCCGGAACCGATTGAAGAAGCAATCAAAAAAGGCGACCTCACCGTCGGGGCGGTGCTCTCCGGTAACCGTAACTTCGAAGGGCGTATCCACCCGCTGGTGAAAACCAACTGGCTGGCCTCGCCGCCGCTGGTGGTCGCTTACGCGCTGGCGGGGAACATGAACATCGATCTCACCCGCGAGCCGCTGGGGCAGGGCAGCGACGGTGAGCCGGTCTATCTGAAAGATATCTGGCCGAGCGGGGAGGAGATTGCCCGGGCGGTGGAACAGGTCTCCACGGAGATGTTCCGCAAAGAGTACGCGGAAGTGTTTTCCGGCACTGAGGAGTGGAAGGCGATCAAGGTGGAGGCGTCAGATACCTACGACTGGCAGGAAGATTCGACCTACATTCGCCTGTCGCCGTTCTTTGACGAGATGGGCGTCGAGCCGCTGCTGGTGGAGGATATTCACGGCGCGCGGATCCTCGCCATGCTGGGCGATTCAGTGACCACTGACCACATTTCGCCGGCAGGAAGCATCAAAGCCGATAGTCCGGCAGGCCGCTATCTGCAGGAGCATGGGGTTGCCCGGCGCGACTTTAACTCCTACGGCTCCCGTCGCGGTAACCATGAGGTGATGATGCGCGGCACCTTCGCCAATATCCGCATCCGCAACGAAATGGTGCCGGGGGTGGAAGGGGGGATGACCCGCCATCTGCCGGACCGCGAACCGGTGGCGATATACGATGCGGCGATGCTGTATAAAGCCGAGGGGATACCGCTGGCGGTGATTGCCGGTAAGGAGTATGGCTCGGGTTCCAGCCGCGACTGGGCGGCGAAGGGGCCGCGCCTGCTGGGGATCCGGGTAGTGATCGCCGAGTCCTTCGAACGTATTCACCGCTCCAACCTGATCGGGATGGGTATTCTGCCGCTGGAGTTCCCGCAGGGCGTCACCCGTAAAACGCTACAGTTGACCGGTGAAGAGCGGATTGATGTCAGTAATCTGCAGTCGCTACAGCCTGGCGCCACGGTGCCGGTGACCCTCACCCGCGCTGACGGCTCGCAGGAGGTGATCGCCTGCCGGTGCCGTATCGACACGGCGACCGAGCTCACCTACTACCGCAACGACGGCATCTTGCACTACGTCATCCGCAATATGCTGTAAAACGAAGGGCCAGCATCGCTGGCCCTCTCTTTACTCTGTCGCCGGTATTATTCCGCCGGCTTGCTGTTGAGCAGGTGGCCCATCTTGGCGGCTTTAGTGTCGAGATAATGGGCGTTTTTCGGGTTGCGTCCGACGATCAGCGGCACGCGCTCCACAATGTTAATCCCGGCTTCGCTGAGGATTTCCACTTTTTTCGGGTTATTGGTTAACAGTCGCACCTGCTCTACGTTGAGCAGTTTGAACATATCGGCGCACAGGGTGAAGTCGCGCTCATCGGCGGCGAAGCCAAGCTGATGGTTCGCTTCGACAGTGTCATACCCCTGATCCTGCAGCGCGTAGGCGCGGATCTTATTCAATAAACCAATGTTGCGACCTTCCTGACGATGATAGAGCAGGATCCCCCGGCCTTCTTCGGCGATATGCGACAGGGCCGCCTCCAGCTGAAAGCCGCAATCACAGCGCAGGCTAAACAGGGCATCGCCCGTCAGACACTCTGAATGAACGCGGGCGAGCACCGGCGCCTGCCCTGAGATATCGCCGTACACCAGCGCGACATGATCCTGTCCGGTTGCCAGTTCTTCAAAACCCACCATCAGGAAATCGCCCCAGGGGGTTGGCAGTTTGGCTTCTGCCACACGTTTAAGCTGCATGTGATTCTCCAGATTCTGTCAGCACCTGAATGTGCTTTCTGTTTACCGCTATTTTGCCACAACGCCGGGACGTTCTCCTAATCGCGAACGGTTAGCCGCGCGGAAAGCGCACAAACGATCTACTTTCCGCTATGATGTTCATCTACAAGGAGAAGGAGAGAAAATGCTGTTGATTGCCCGACGAACCGCTCTTGCGGCGGCGCTGCTGCTGGTCATGCCCCTCACGGTCTGGCTGTCTGGTTGGCTGTGGCAGCCAGGACTACCGGTGGCATGGCTGAAAAGCCTCTGGTGGGTGACGGAAACGGTGACCCAGCCGTGGGGAATCATCACCCATGTTGTGCTGTGCGCCTGGTTTCTCTGGTGCCTGCGCTTTCGCCTGCGCGCGGCGCTGATCCTGTTCCTCATTCTTGCCGCCGCCATCCTGGTGGGACAGGGGGCCAAAT
The DNA here is from genome assembly GCF_046602535.1 of Klebsiella sp. 1SOBk10mer. Classification (NCBI taxonomy): domain Bacteria; kingdom Pseudomonadati; phylum Pseudomonadota; class Gammaproteobacteria; order Enterobacterales; family Enterobacteriaceae; genus Klebsiella; species Klebsiella sp. 1SOBk10mer. The sequence goes on along the minus strand of NZ_JBKIUP010000003.1, from coordinate 387,006 downwards.
CCTGGGTCAAGGCGCGGGTTCAGGAGCCGAGACCGTTTGTCATCTGGCTGGAAAACACAAGGCAGGTGCCGGTGACGCAATTCTACGCGTTAAAGCGCAAAGAACGCGCTAAACTGGTGCATGAGCAGCTGGCGCAGGCGCAGGACATCCCGCCGTTTTTACGCAAACACTGGCAGAAAGAGACCGGGTTTGCCTTCCCGTCAGGCCATACGATGTTCGCCGCCAGCTGGGCGCTGCTCGCTGCCGGGCTGTTGTGGCCGCGTCGGCGCTGGGGCACGATCGCGGTGCTGCTGGCGTGGGCGACGGCAGTGATGGGCAGTCGCCTGGCGCTCGGCATGCACTGGCCGCTGGATCTTATTGTCGCCACGCTGATTTCCTGGGTGCTGGTCACGGTGGCCTGCTGGCTGACGCAGCGTCTTTGCGGGCCGCTCTCGCCGCCGGGGGAAGAGGCGCAGGATATTAAAAAACGGATGCCTGAAGCGGAATAATGTTGATTTTAGCGGCATCCGACCGCATATCCTGTAGAGTTGCCGTGCTTTTTCGTTCCACCGCTGCGGCGAAAATGATACTTTATAGGGCTGAAAGCGGGCTTTTTTCGCGCAACCCACAGAACGGGAAGTCATGTGAAATATTTACTCATTTTCTTACTGGTGTTAGCAATCTTCGTCATTTCAGTGACGCTGGGGGCGCAGAATGACCAACAGGTCACTTTCAACTATTTGCTCGCTCAGGGTGAATTCCGCATTTCGACGCTGCTGGCGGTGCTGTTTGCCGCAGGCTTTGCCATCGGCTGGCTGATCTGCGGCCTGTTCTGGCTGCGGGTGCGCGTCTCGCTGGCGCGCGCGGAGCGGAAAATTAAGCGCCTTGAGCACCAGATTGCCCCTGTCAGCCCGGCGGCTGTCGACGCAGGCGTGCCTGCGGTGAAGGAATAACCTCTTATGCTGGAGTTGTTGTTTCTGCTTTTACCCGTTGCCGCCGCCTACGGCTGGTACATGGGGCGCAGAAGTGCACAACAGTCCAAACAGGACGACGCGAGCCGCCTGTCACGGGATTACGTGGCGGGGGTGAACTTCCTGCTTAGCAACCAGCAGGATAAAGCCGTCGATCTGTTCCTTGATATGCTGAAAGAGGATACCGGCACCGTTGAGGCCCACCTGACGCTCGGCAACCTGTTCCGCTCGCGCGGTGAGGTAGACCGCGCGATCCGTATCCACCAGAGTCTGATGGAAAGCGCATCGTTAACCTACGATCAGCGCCTGTTGGCCGTCCAGCAGCTGGGGCGCGACTATATGGCCGCCGGGCTGTATGACCGTGCGGAAGACATGTTCAAACAGCTGGTGGATGAGACTGATTTTCGCCTCGGCGCGCTGCAGCAACTGCTGCAGATCTACCAGGCGACCAGCGACTGGCAGTCGGCGATTGAGGTGGCTGAGCGGCTGGTGAAGCTTGGCAAAGAGAAGCATCGTGGCGAAATCGCCAACTTCTGGTGCGAACTGGCCCTGCAGCAGATGGCGGCCAACGATCTGGATAAGGCGATGGCGCTGTTGAAGAAAGGCGCCGCCGCGGACCGCAACAGCGCCCGGGTGTCGATCATGATGGGTCGGGTGTGGATGGAGAAGGGCGACTACGCCAAAGCGGTGGAAAGCCTCGAGCGGGTTATCGATCAGGATAAAGAGCTGGTGGGTGAGACGCTGGAGATGCTGCAGACCTGCTATCAGCAGCTCGGCAAAGCCGATGAATGGGAAGTTTTCCTGCGCCGCTGCGTGGAGGAGAACGCCGGGGCGACCGCCGAACTGATGCTGGCGCAGATCCTTGAGCAGCGGGAAGGGGTCGAAGCGGCGCAAAACTACGTCACCCGGCAGCTGGAACGCCATCCCACCATGCGCGTCTTCCATAAGCTGATGGACTACCATCTCAATGAAGCGGAAGAAGGACGGGCGAAAGAAAGTCTTGGGGTGCTGCGAAACATGGTCGGCGAACAGGTGCGTAGCAAACCGCGCTACCGTTGCCAGAAATGCGGCTTTACCGCTCATACTCTCTACTGGCATTGTCCGTCCTGCCGCTCCTGGGCGACCATCAAACCTATTCGCGGCCTCGACGGCCAGTAAGGTCAAAAAAACAGACGCTTTAGTTACAACATACTTATCATTTCTTTCCCGTCGCCGCCTGCAGCCCCGGCATCGCCGTCGTCCGCGCAGGGCAAAACAGCAGCCTGTTATTTTGTTAGCTTCACAGGTAGAATGCTGCCCGTTTACCTTTTTTGCGCCCTCTGGCGCCCATCAACACTAAGGTCTGGTCATGACGTCAACAGCTATCCCATCTTCCCGCGCTGTCACTTCCTCTCCCGTTGTGGTTGCGCTTGACTATGATAATCGCGATAAAGCGCTGGCATTTGTCGACCGCATCGACCCGCGCGACTGCCGCCTGAAGGTGGGCAAAGAGATGTTCACCCTGCTGGGACCGCAGTTTGTCCGCGATCTGCATCAGCGTGGGTTTGAGGTGTTCCTGGACCTTAAGTTTCACGATATTCCCAACACCACCGCCCGCGCGGTGGCGGCGGCGGCCGAGCTTGGCGTATGGATGGTGAATGTCCATGCCTCCGGCGGCGCGCGGATGATGACCGCGGCACGCGAAGCGCTGCTGCCTTTTGGTCAAGACGCGCCGCTGCTCATCGCCGTCACCGTCCTTACCAGCATGGAGTCCAGCGATCTGCAGGATCTGGGCATTACCTTATCTCCGGCTGATTACGCGGCGAAGCTGGCGGCGCTGACCCAACGCTGCGGCTTCGACGGGGTGGTGTGTTCAGCTCAGGAGGCGGTACGCTTTAAGCATGAGCTGGGACAGGCGTTTAAGCTGGTCACCCCGGGTATCCGTCCGCAGGGCAGCGACGCTGGCGATCAGCGGCGGATCATGACGCCTGAGCAGGCTCAGGCGTCAGGGGTGGACTATATGGTCATTGGCCGCCCGGTTACCCAGTCGATCGATCCTGCCGCGACGCTGCGGGCGATCAACGATTCTCTGCGCAAGGGGGCATAATGAGCGATTCCAACAGCCGCCTGGTCTACTCCACCGAAACCGGGCGTATCGACGAGGCGAAACCGGCGCCGGTGCGCCCGAAAGGCGACGGCATAGTGCGGATCCAGCGCCAGACCAGCGGCCGCAAGGGCAAGGGCGTCTGTCTGATTAGCGGGATTGATGCCGACGATGCGGCACTCACTGCCCTGGCGGCGGAGCTGAAGAAGAAATGCGGCTGCGGCGGCGCGGTGAAAGAGGGTGTGATTGAGATCCAGGGCGACAAACGGGATTTACTTAAGGCGCTGCTAGAGGCGAAAGGGATGAAAGTGAAGTTAGCCGGCGGCTAATCGTTTTTTCAACCCTAATTAATGGCCAGGTGAAATAACAAGGCCGCGGTGAATGCCGCGGCCTTGAATGATTTAACGTGCGTAAGTCAATTCGTATGAATTATTCTTTTATTTCGTCAGGTAATTATATTATTTGCCGACCTGGTGACCAATAATACCACCGACTGCTGCGCCACCCAGGGTACCGAGTGCGCTACCGTCAGTTAACACCGCACCGCCGATGGCGCCGGCGCCTGCACCGATTGCAGTGTTACGATCGCGTTTAGACATGTTAGAGCAAGCGCTCAGAGACATTGCTACAGTGACAGCCAGAACAACAGCAGCCATTTTTTTGCTCGTTGAAGTCATCATTTTTTTCTCCTGAATAATCTATTCATGGATTACAGCGCTCCTTTAAGCATAGCCTGATAAAGCAGCTTTAGGGCAATTCCATGAAGTTAGGGTGCGCAGGTATCACGAAAATCACGCAGGTGATAGTCACTTCCTGTTATATCGCTAATAATAATTCTACTTTTTTTTAAATTTATCGTCAGGTAAAAAATCTTAATTACCGGCTCGGAATACTCTCAGAGCGTAATTTCGCCCCGTTCGGCGCGGTGGCAGGGCACGGGGCGGGTGGAATATCAGATGTACGGCACAATATCGACGGTCAGGCCGCTGCGCAACAACTGCTCACGGCAGTCGTTCGGCAGACGATCGTCGGTGATAACGCGATTAAAGCGGCCGGCTGGGCCAAGCGGATAGGGGTGCACCGCGCTGAATTTTGAGCTGTCGCTGAGGATAATCGCTTCGCAGTGCTTCTCCAGAACGGCGTTAACCACGTCCGCACGCATCATATCGCGGCCGGTAAAGCCGGTTTCCGCCTGCCAGCCATCGATCCCGATGAAGGCCTTACTGAAATGCACCTGTTGAATGAACTGGCGGGTCAGTGGGCCAACCATACTTTCACTGCGTTTCTGGTAAATCCCGCCCAGCAGGATCACCTCTCCCGGCGTCTCTTTCAGCAGATGGGCGATATAGCTGCTGACGGTGATGATGGTGATATCGCCGCGTTCAGCCAGGGTGCGCGCCAGCAGGGCGTTGCTGCTGCCGTTTTCGATAAATACCGTTTCGCCGGCATTCACCAGCGCCGCGGCGCGGCTGGCCAGTTCACGCTTAATGGCGAAATGGGTCATCATGCGGGTTTCGACATCTTCACTGTCCAATGGGACGGCGTAGCCATGGGTGCGGCGCAGATAGCTCTGCTTCTCCAGCAGGTTTAGATCCTGACGGATGGTAACCTCTGAGACACCGGTCATTTTCGCCAGATCGGCGACGCTCATGCGGCCTTTATCGATGACCACTTGCAAAATACTTTGTTGTCGGGCGTTCATAGCAACATCACTGTTAGGGGGCTATACGGCGAGCAACCGGTCAGCATCGCCGGTTGCGGCATGTGGGCGATAATCAGATTTCCCAGGGCGCTTTGGGTGGTTTGTTTTGCTCGGCGTCGTCTGCCGCCAGCGCCAGCAGTTCCGCTTTGAGGATTTCCAGATTATGGATCGCAGAGTGGTAATCACCGGCAACCAGAATATCCAGCACGGTATCGATACGTTGGGCGAGCAGGTGGGCATTCACATCTGACATGGCATTATCCTGGTAACAAAAACGAATGAAATCAATGATGCTAAAAATGGGTGAAAAAGAGAAGCGAAAAAAACGCACAACCTTAATCGTTGCGACGGAAATGACGGGACAGGGAGGAAAGAAGGAGCGGTTCCCGAAGGAACCGCTGTGAAGAGACGTCAGGCTGCCGGACGAGCAATGATGCTACGCGTTTCCATGCGGACTTCAGCGATAGTGACATCGATAACATCGGTCACTTTGTAGACCACTTCTCCCTTGATCTGCACGGTGCCGTTTTCCTGGCTGCAGACCAGTTCGTCGCGCACGGCGTGGAGGAACGGGGCCGGAATAAAGGCGACCGCGCCATTGTCCACCAGACGTACGCGCATTCCACCGCGGCTGATGTCGATGATCTCCGCCGCAAAGCGGGTGTCGGTACCGGCTTTATCGTTGAGGAAACGGGCATACAGCCAGTCGGCGACATCGCGTTCGGCCATGCGGTTGAGACGACGGCGCTCCGCCATCTGCACGGTGGCTTCATCCTGTGGGCGCGCAATGGTTTCGCCTTTGATGATGGCCTTCAGCAGACGGTGGTTGATCATGTCGCCATACTTACGGATCGGCGAGGTCCAGGTGGCGTAGGCCTCAAGACCAAGACCAAAGTGGGGGCCCGGCTCGGTGCTGATTTCAGCAAACGACTGGAAACGACGTATGCGGCTGTCGAGGAAACCGGTCGGCTGAGCGTCCAGTTCGCGGCGCAGCTTGCAGAAACCTTCCAGGGTGAGCACTTCCGTCGGATCAACGTGTACGTCGTGGGTCTTCAGCAGGGCCGCCAGCTGTTCGGTATTCGCCGGGTCGAAGCCGGTGTGGACGTTATAAACGCCGAAGCCAAGCTTGTCGCGCAGCACGCGGGCGGCACAGATGTTGGCGGCGATCATCGACTCTTCGACAATACGGTTGGCAATACGACGCGGCTCCGCGACGATGTCCAGCACTTCGCCTTTTTCGCCGAGGACGAAACGGTAATCCGGGCGGTCTTTAAACACCAGCGCGTGGGTCTGACGCCATTCGCTGCGGCGCTGACACACGTCCTTCAGCAGCGTAATTTGCTGCGCGATCGCCTCGCTGCCCGGCTGCCAGCTGCCGCGGCCTTCCAGCCAGTCAGAGACATCGTCATAGGCCAGTTTGGCTTTTGATTCGATGGTAGCGGCAAAGAACTCGATATTGTCTTCGATGGTGCCATCGGCCGCCAGAGTCATCCGGCAGGCCAGCACCGGGCGCACTTCATTGGCACGCAGGGAACACAGGTCGTCTGACAGTTCGCGCGGCAGCATCGGGATGTTGAAGCCCGGCAGATAGTTGGTAAAGGCGCGTACTTTTGCGGCGTTATCCAGCTTGCTGCCTTCGGCAATCCACGCGGTCGGGTCAGCGATCGCCACCGTCAGCAACAGTTTGCCGTCGGCGCCAGATTCGACATACAGCGCATCGTCCATATCTTCGGTACTGGCGCTGTCAATGGTGACGAAGTCGAGGGCGGTCAAATCGCGGCGAGTCAGCCCTTCGTCAAGCATCTCGGTGGCGACGCCGTCCGGTGCCTCTTTCTCAAGATTATGGCGCGCCAGCGTCACCCACCACGGGACGAAGTGATCGTCGCTGAAGGTGATGAACTGGGTCAGCTCCGCGTAAAATCCGCGGTCGCCTTTTAATGGATGACGGCGCATTTCTGCGACGGCCCAGTCACCCTGTTTGAAATCATGCTCAACGCCACGGGCGGCGCGGCAGGGAATGGCGTCTTTCAGCAGCGGATGGTCAGGAACGATAGCGAGGCGATCGTCTTTCTTCTGGACTTTACCGACGAAACGGGTCAGGAAGGGCTCAACCAGCGATTCCGGTTCGGCGCTTTCGCGTTCTTTTTCAGAATGGATCACCGCAACGATACGGTCGCCATGCATCACTTTTTTCATCTGCGGCGGCGGAATGAAGTAGCTCTTCTGAGCGTCCACTTCGAGGAAGCCAAAGCCCTTTTCCGTGCCCTTAACGACCCCTTCCGCGCGCGGCGTCTGGGAATGCAGTTGCTGTTTAAGCTGCGCTAGCAGCGGGTTATCCTGAAACATAATTAGGTATTTTCGTGGCTAAAAGAGCGGCTGACATTTTTACGCGATTATGCCTGTCGCAGCAAGCGCTGTTTCAGCAATTTACGTCTGCTGACGCACATAGCCGAGGGCGATTTTCAGACGATTCATCCAGCCGCATAGTCCGCTCCAGGTTAACAGATCGATCGCCTGTTCCGCCGAGAGTCCATATTCGCCGAGGGGTGTTAACTGGGCGGCGCTAAACCGGTCCGGGGAGCGGGTTAACAACTGTACCGCGGTAACGAGCGCGCGCGACCGCGGATGCTGCCCAAGCCAGCGATGGAGAGCCTGATCGCCCTCGCGCAAATGGCTGCCGAACGCTTCATCACCGTGCCAGTGGGAGTGCCAGGCGTCAAAACAGGTGGCGCTGCCATTGGTGCGCGCGGTGAGTAAGGCGACCTGCGGGCCAAAGGTACCGTTGCCGCTGAGCTGGCGTAACAGCGTCTCCAGAGGCGCCATCAGCTGCGGGTCGCAGGCCAGCAACGGAGCCAGCGGGCCCAGGCCGGGCAGTGACTGCCAGCTGGCGATACGCCGCTGGCGCTCGTCATCGGCATACTGCAGATCGGGATCCTCAATGTCGGTTACCCACTCTCCAGGTGGGTTGACGAACAGGTCGGCGGGCGCCTCCTCTTGCTGCGGCATTCCGGGGATCCAGCGCACCGGGAAGCCCTGGGCCGCCTGCAGCACGGCAATCGCCCGCGCCTGGAAGCCGACGAAACCGATAATCTGGTTGATCAGGATAATATCCCGACTGGTCAGGCCCACTTCGTCCAGCTGGCTGCGGGAAAGGGCGTTAATGACGGAGGGTGAACCGGCGAGCTGACGAGCGTATTGGGTGATCTGCGCCAGACGACGGTTGCTCTCGCGCGAAGAGTCGGGCCCCGGCAGGGGCGCCAGGCGGGCGGCATAGTGGTTACACAGCCGCTGGACGCCGTAGACCTGGGCGACGGTGAGCGCAGTGCTCAGGCGATCGTAGGCGGTAAAGGTTTGCAGGCGGCTCACCGCCACCTGGTCGGGAAACAGCCGCTCGGCCAGCTGGCGCGCGGGGCGTAGCCAGCCTGCGTGGGCGTGTAGCCAGGCGTCCGGCAGCGTCAGGTCCAGCAAAAAGCGGTCTTCAACATGGGCGGCTTCAGGGACGAGCGGCAGGACATCCACCGGGCAGATTGTTGACTGGGTTTCGTGATACCAGTGGTTTTTGCCATTCACGCGGCGTGGCTCCATGGGCTTTCCTTGTTCGGTATGTGGCGAACCGCCGTTCCGCGGATCGTTTATGCAGAACTATCCTGGCGTAACCCGGAAGCAGGAGAAAATATTGATACGTGCTAACAAATAGCCGATTGGAATAACAGGGGGTGCACAAGGCCTCGGAAGGGAGAGCCCTCCTCACCGGGGCGAGGAGGGTAAGGAACTTATTTCAGTTCCAGCTCGTTCATGGCGGCGATGCTGAACCCGCCATCAACGTGAACGACTTCACCGGAGATACCCGCAGACAGGTTGGAGCACAGGAAGGCTGCGCTGTTACCCACGTCTTCAATGGTGACGGTGCGACGGATCGGGGTGACCGCTTCGCAGTGCGCCAGCATTTTACGGAAATCTTTGATACCGGACGCGGCCAGGGTACGGATCGGACCGGCGGAGATAGCGTTGACGCGAACGCCTTCCGGACCCATCGCGTTCGCCATATAGCGCACGTTAGCTTCCAGAGAGGCTTTCGCCAGACCCATGACGTTGTAGTTCGGGATCGCGCGCTCGGCGCCCAGGTAGGAGAGCGTCAGCAGAGCAGAGCCCGGGTTCAGCATTGTGCGGCAGGCTTTGGCCATCGCCACGAAGCTGTAGGCGCTGATGTCGTGCGCGATTTTGAAACCTTCGCGGGTGACCGCGTTGACGTAGTCGCCGTCTAACTGGTCAGCCGGGGCATAACCGATAGAGTGGACGAAACCATCGAATTTTGGCCAGACTTTTTCCAGCTCGGCGAACAGCGCGGTGATGCTCTCGTCTTCAGCAACGTCGCACGGCAGCACAATGTCAGAACCCAGCGCGGCAGCAAACTCTTCAACGCGACCTTTCAGTTTTTCATTCTGATAGGTGAATGCCAGTTCCGCGCCTTCGCGGTGCATTGCCTGCGCAATACCGTAGGCGATGGACAGTTTGCTGGCGACGCCAGTGATCAAAATGCGCTTACCGGAAAGAAAACCCATAGCTTTAATCCTTATCGTTATTGCTTATTTTTACTTTAACAATCATAACGTTAACATTGTTATTTCAAAATAACTCAAATTTAGCCAGGAATTATATCCCACTGACGACCCCTTGTGTCACGATATTTTTCAGCCGGCCCGCGCCGCGCGGGGCAAAAGCCGATCGTGATGGCTCAAGTATACCCTTTTCTCAGCTGATTATTTGAGCGCAATCGTTGCCAGCAGGAGGCGCCCATCGGCACCGAGAGGCCGCAGCTCGCCCGGGGCGTTGCCGCGCCAGCAGAGACCGCTGCCGGCGGCGCAGCGCCGCCCGGCCAGATCCCACTCCCCCTGCAGCACATAAGCGACGCCTTCGGTGGCCGCTCGCTGCCGGTCGCTCACCACTTCAACCTTCGCTGAGGCTCGACCCCGCTGGGTCATGACATTGAAGTCCAGTCCAGGCTCAACGATCCCGACGCTGGACAGCACGCACTCGCCGGGGAATGCCCACGGCTGCCAGAGCGCCAGCGGATGGTCGATCTCCTCCCCGCGCAGCCGTAGCGGTCGCCCCGCCAGCAAGACGATCGTCCGGTCGACCCCGGGGAAGGGGGAGAAAGGGCCATCGGCCTGCAGGGTGGCAATGCTCGCGCGCCAGAGAAAAGGGGCATCTACGGAAGGAACGGCGATAATTTCGCGCGTGGCGCCGGCACCGTTCTTCCACGGCGTGACGGGTAAAGTAGCGTAATCAAAATACGTGATCATAGTTTGCTCGGCGGAAATCTGGAGTGGATAGTATTTGTTACACGCTTGTCTCAATGTGCTTACAAATTATTTACAACAGGGCTCACAAATCCATCATTGAGCGCGTGTGCGGGTTTGTCAATGCTTGTATATACATGAGCAGTCATCTGCGAATTATCTTATCGCCGTGACCAGAGCCATCATGACAAAACGCGATCGGGAGAATGAAAATGCAACAGCGTATTACTTTCCGCCAGGCCTGCCTGGTCACCCTGTTTTCGGGGCTACTGCTGTCTGGTGGCTCAACATACGCTAAAGAGTGGAAATCGATCACCATCGCTACGGAAGGCGGCTATGAGCCCTGGAATCTGACGCTTCCCGGAGGGAAACTCAGCGGCTTCGAGCCCGAGCTAATGGCGAATTTATGCCAGCGAATGCAGATCGAATGCAAACTGGTGGTGCAGAACTGGGATGGCATGATTGCCGGACTTAACGCCGGAAAATATGACGTGATCATGGATGCTATCGTCGTCACCCCAGAGCGTTCGAAGGTAGTGGCCTTTACCCAGGCATACGCTGCCACGCCGGCCTCTTTCATTGCGGTAAAAGGGTCGCTGCTACCGCCGTCCCCGGCGGTCAAACTTCATGATGATGAGAAAGAGATTCAGGCGGCGATTGCGCCTCTGCGCGCGGCGTTGAAAGGGAAAACCATCGGCATCGCTTCCGGTACCGTCTACACCCCGTTTATTGATAAGTATTTCAAGGATATCGCTGACGTCCGGGAATATAACAACTCAGCGGATGCGATCCTCGACCTGCAGGCTGAGCGCATCGATGCGGTGTTTGATGATATTACCTTTGCCAACACCACCCTGTCGCGTCCGGAGAATAGCAATCTGGCATTGAGCGGTCCGCTGATGAGCGGCCCAATCTGGGGAGGCGGTGAGGCGATGGGTGTGCGCCTTACCGATACCGATCTCAAAGCGAAACTGGATAGCGCCATTCAGGCGGCGCTGGCCGATGGGACGGTAAAAAAACTGAGTGAGAAATGGTTTAAAAGCGACGTGACTCCCTGAGCGAGGCAACCATGTTAAATCTTCTGAGTTTGGGTGAAAACGGGTGGGGGACGCTGATCCTCAGCGCAACGCTGACCACGTTGCTGCTGTCGCTTGCAGCGCTGGCCGTCGGTGCGGGCGTGGGCGGCGTCATCGCCGCCGCGAAATTGTCCCGGCACGCGCCAGCGCGCTGGTTCGGCGCCGCCTGGTCGGTGGTATTCCGCGGTATCCCTGAATTACTGGTGATCTATCTGTTCTATTTTGGCGGCTCAGGGATGATTTCATGGCTGGGTCGCCTGTTTGGCGCAGACGGCTTTATTGAGGTGCCGCCATTTCTGATTGGCGCCCTGGCGATTGGTTTGATCTCCTCCTCGTATCAGGCGGAAGTCTACCGTGCTGCTCGCCTGGCGTTGATGCCCGGTGAAGTGGAGGCAGCTACCGCCATTGGCATGCCGCGCTGGCGGATCCTGCAGCGCATCCTGCTGCCGCAGATTGTCCGTTATTCGCTGCCGGGGTTGTCCAACGTCTGGCAGATGAGCCTCAAAGATTCGGCGCTGGTATCAGTGACCGGGATGGTTGAATTGATGCGCGCCAGCCAGATTGCCGCTGGCTCTACCCGCGATTATTTCCTGTTCTATCTCATCGGCGGCGGTTGCTATTTGATCCTGACGCTGCTCTCTAACCGCGCGTTTACCCGGGCGGAGAGCCATCTGAACCGCGCCTGGCTGCGTCGCAGCGCCGCGCAGGCGTAAGGAGCCCGTATGATTATCGATTTTGCCTTCCTCGGTGAGACGTTGTTGAAACTCGGCGCGGCGCTGCCGGTGACGCTGGGGCTCTTTATCTGCTCTTTTATGCTTGGCGGCGTGCTGGCCCTTGGCGTTCTGGCGCTGCGAATGAGCCGCTGGCCGCTGGCAAGCGGCTTCGCCAAAGGCTATATCCTGATCTTTCGCGGCTCGCCATTGCTGATCCAGTTGTTTCTCATTTATTACGGGCTGGGTCAGTTTGGGGTGATCCGCCACAGTTTCCTGTGGCCGCTGCTGCGCGAACCCTTCATCTGCGCCGTGCTGGCGCTGGCGCTCTGTACGGCGGCCTATACCGCGGAAATTCTGCGCGGCGGGTTGCTGGCGATACCGCCGGGTCAGATTGAAGCCGGCCAGGCTTGCGGTATGTCGCGCTGGCTGCTGCTGCGGCGGATCATTGCCCCGGTGATGCTGCGCTATGCGCTGCCAGCCTACTCCACGGAGGCCATTTTGTTGGTCAAGTCGACGGCGCTGGCAAGCCTGGTGACCGTCTGGGACGTCACGGGGGTGGCCCAACAGATTATTCAGCGTACCTACCGGACGATGGAGGTATTTCTCTGCGCGGCGGCCATCTACCTGCTGCTCAATTTCATCATTGTGCAGTTGTACGCCCTGCTTGAACGGCGTTTAACCCCGCATACCCGGCCAAATCCGGCGACCGTGTCGCTCAAGCCGATAACCAAAGGAGAGTAAGATGCTCGATTCACGTCCGGTGACCTTATCGGTCAGCGATATTCATAAGTCCTTTGGCTCCCTGGATGTTCTGAAGGGGATCACCATCCAGGCGCAGCAGGGCGATGTTATTTCGATCCTTGGCGCCAGCGGCTCCGGTAAAAGTACGCTGCTGCGCTGCATTAACCTGCTGGAAACGCCCGATGCCGGAGTGGTCAGCGTCGGCGGGGAGACGATTGAAATGAAACACCACGCTCGCGGGCATCGGCTGGCGGCGAATCCCCGGCAGATAGAACGCCTGCGCTCGCGGCTGGGGATGGTCTTCCAAAGTTTTAACCTGTGGTCGCATATGACGGTTCTGCAGAATGTCATTGAGGGGCCGCATTATGTGCTCAAACGCGATAAACGGACCTGCATTGAACAGGCCGAGCAGCTGCTGGAGCGGGTGGGGATGTTGAACCGAAAGGATTTTTATCCGGCGCAGCTCTCCGGCGGCCAGCAGCAGCGCGTGGCGATAGCCCGCGCGCTGGCGATGGAGCCGGACGTCATGCTCTTTGATGAACCCACCTCAGCGCTGGATCCTGAACTGGTCGGCGAGGTGCTAAAGGTGATGCGCAGCCTGGCGGAGGAGGGACGGACGATGCTGGTGGTCACCCACGAGCTGGGATTCGCCCGCCATGTCTCCAACCGGGTGGTCTTTATGCACCAGGGGACGATTGACTGCGACGGCGCGCCTGAGGCGCTGTTTGGCAGCCAGGGATCCGCGCGCTTTAAGCAATTTATCTCCAGCCATCAACAGCCAGGACAGGTCGTATGAAAATGATCCAGTGGGGCGATGCGCCGATACGCTGGCAGGAGGTGGCTTGCGTCGCCCGGGGCGAGGCGACCTTGAGCCTCAGCGACAGCGCCTGGGCGCGTATCGCGCAAGGACGGGCGATCGTCCAGCATATCGTTAAAGCCGGCCAGGTAGCCTATGGGATCAATACCGGGCTGGGGGCGCTGTGCAATATTACGCTGCCGGAAGCGCAGCTGCACCAGCTGTCGCGCAATACGTTGCTCAGCCATGCCTGCGGGGTGGGACCGTTGCTGGAGGTCGCCCCAACCCGGGCAATTATGTGCGCCGCGGTGGCCAATTTCAGCCACGGTAAATCCGGGATCTCCGCCGGGATAGTGCAGCAGCTGTTGGCGTTTTTGCAGCATGGCGTCACCCCTCAGGTGCCCTCCCAGGGGTCAGTTGGCTATTTAACGCATATGGCGCATATTGGCCTGGCCCTGATGGGGGTTGGCGATGTGCTGTGGCAGGGGCGAACGTGGCCTGCGGCAGAGGTCCTGTCGCAGCTGAATCTGCAGCCCATCGCGCCGGGAGCGAAAGAGGGGCTGAGTCTGGTCAACGGTACGCCGTGCATGACCGGTCTGGCCTGTCTGGCGTTAGACGACGCCGAGCGCTTAATGGACTGGGCCGATGTAACCGGCGCGATGAGCTTTGAAGCGCTGCGCGGCCAGCTTGTGGCATTCGATGCCGAGATCCTGGCGCTGAAAGCCAGCCCCGGTATCCAGACCAGCGGCCAGCGGCTGCGTGAGCTGCTGGCGGACAGCCCTCTGCTGGCCGAAAGTCAAGGACTTCGCACCCAGGATGCGCTAAGCCTTCGCTCGATGCCTCAGGTGCATGGCGCTTGCCGCGATCAGTTTAGCCACGCGCAGACGCAGATAAATATCGAACTCAACGCCTGTACCGATAATCCGCTGATCCTGGGGACCGTTGAGCAGTGGCGGGTGGTCTCCCAGGCGCATCCGCACGGCGAATCAGTGGCAATGGCCTGCGATTTGCTGGCCATTGCCATGGCAGAGCTGGGCGCTATCGCTGAACGACGCCTTGACCGGCTGGTGAATCCTCTGGTGAGCGGGCTGCCGGCGTTCCTGGTCGCCCGACCGGGCGTGAATTCAGGGATGATGATTGCCCAGTACGTCGCCGCGTCGTTGTGCGCGGAAAACAAGCAGCTGGCGCAGCCGGCGGTGCTGGATAATTTTGTTACCTCGGCGTTGCAGGAGGATCATTTAAGTCTGGGCACCAGCGCTGCGCTGAAACTGCAGCGCCTGCTGGGCAACCTCTATCAGATCCTCGGCATCGAATATTTACTCGCCGCCCAGGGGCTCGATTTTCACGAGCCGCAGAAGCTGGCCGCGGGCACGCGCCGGGCGCGAGACCTGCTGCGCGAAAGCGTGCCTGGCTGGGAGGACGATCGTTGGCTGGCGCCGGACATTGCCAGCGCGGTGGCCATCCTTAAGCGAACCGCTGGCCACGCGCCGGCGTGAGGTCAGCGGGCGAGGTGAATGAGACGACGCTATTTGCCGTCTTTGCGCCAGGCGTCGGCGGTGAGAGCCTCACCGAAATGGCCGGCAATCAGACGTCGGGTCAGGTCGTGCAGCGGTGAGGCCAGCACATCGGCGGTGCTGCCGCGCTCAACCACTTCCCCGTTATGCATCACCAGCACCTGATCGCTGATGTGCTTCATCATGCCCAGGTGCTGGGTGACATAGATGTAGGAGATGCCCTGTTTCTCCTGCAGCTCCAGCATCAGGTTGATGAGCTGGGAGCGCATCGACATATCCAGCGAGGCCAGCGCCTCATCGCAGACGATGACCTTCGGGCGCAGGATCAGCGCCCGGGCGAGGCCAAGACGCTGCTTCTGACCCGGGGCCAGCATATGGGGATAGTAGCTGACGTGGTCCGGCAGCAGGCCGACCATGCGCAGGGTGTCGATGATCTGCTTCTGTCGCGCTTCGGCGTCGAGATCGGTATTCAGCCGCAGCGGAAAATCGAGGATCTGCGAGATGCGCTGGCGCGGGTTTAGCGACGTCGACGGATCCTGAAAGATCATGCGAATTTTCTGGCTGCGGTAGGAGTAATCTCCGAAGGTCAACGGATGGTCGTCGATCAGCACCTCGCCGCTGGTGGGCTCCACCATACCCGCCAGCATCTTCGCGAGGGTGGATTTTCCGGAGCCATTCTCGCCGATAATCGCCAGCGTCTGCCGTTCGCGCAGGGTAAAACTCAGCGGCTTAACCGCCTCCACCGTCTGGCGGTGAAACCAGCCGGTGCGGTAGCGAAAGGTCTTACTGAGTTGGCGCACTTCCAGCAATGTTTCGACCATTTCACTCTTTCTCCATGTTCAGCGGGAAATGACAGGCGTACAGGTGATTGCGCACTCCGGTAAGACGCGGCGTTTCAATACACTCGCGCTGGGCGTACGGGCAGCGGGGCCCCAGCCGGCAGCCGATGGGCAGCTGCTCCAGCAGCGGGATCGCCCCCGGCAGGGTGTTGAGGCGGCTTTTATGCGGCATGGCGCTGCCAAAATCCGGGATAGCGCGGATTAACGCCTGGGTGTAGGGGTGATGCGGCAGGGTGATCAGCTCTTCGCTGGGCCCGCTCTCCACCGTCTGCCCGCAGTACATGACGTTGATTTTATCCGCCCATTTGCTGAGCATCTGCAGGTCGTGGCTGATCAGCAAAATGGTGGTGTTGTTGTTCTGGTTGAGCCGCGTCAGCAGGCGGATAATCTGCGCCTGAGTCGTTGGCTCCATGGCGTTGGTCGGCTCATCGGCGATCAGCAGGCGCGGCTGGTTGGCCAGGGCGATGGCAATCATCACCTTCTGGCACTCGCCTTCGGTCAGCTGATAGGGGAAGCTGCGCATGGCGTCTTTGTGATCTTTAATCCCGACGCGGTGCAACAGCTCGATGGCCCGCCGCTTGCGCCAGCCCAGTCGCTGCCACCAGCGCCCTTTGTAAGTCCAGCCGGGAATACTCTGGATCAGCTGCTGGCCGATGCGCTCAGAGGGATCGAGGCACGACTGCGGCTCCTGGAATATCATCGACACGTTGTGGCCGATCAGTTTTCGGCGCTCGCGGTTCGACAGCCGCAGCAGGTCGATGTCGTCGAAGCGCATGCGGTCGGCCGTGACCCGCCAGTTGTCCTTTGTCACGCCGCAGATAGCTTTGGCGATCAGGCTCTTCCCGGAGCCGGATTCCCCGACCAGGCCACGGATTTCGCCTTCGGTCAGGGTCAGGCTGACGCGATCGACGGCTTTCACCCAGCCTTCGTTGGTTTTAAATTCGATGGTTAAGTGACGAATATCGAGTAACGGCATTATTCTACCCCGGCAATGATCGCCCGGCGAATACCGTCGCCCAGCAGGTTGACCAGCAGTACGCTGAGCATAATCGCGGCCCCGGGCAGCATCACGGTCCACGGCGCAACATAGATAAGCTCCAGCGCATCGCCCAGCATCGCCCCCCATTCCGGCGAAGGCAGCTGAGCGCCGAGGTCAAGAAAGCCCAGCGCGGCGATATCCAGAATAGCCATCGACAGGGCGCGGGTGATCTCGGTCACCAGGCCGGAGGCGATATTGGGCAGAATGGCGAACAACAGAATATTCAGCGTCGACGCCCCGTCGAGGCGGGCGGCGATGATGTACTCTTTCTCCAGCTCATCGTGGACCATGCTGTAGACGGAACGCACCATCCGCGGCAGCAGCGCCAGCCAGACGGCAAACATCGCATGGCTGAGGTGCGGCCCGGCAAAGGCGACGACGATGATGGCCAGCAGCAGGGAGGGGATGGAGAGCAGGGTATCGAGGATATGGTTCATCACCGCCGAGCGCAGGCCGTGGGTCGACCCGGCAATGACGCCCAGCACCAGGCCAAACAGCGTGGCGCCGAGGGTGACGACAAAAGCGCCGCCGACGGTCGGCGCCGCGCCGCTCAGCAGCCGGCTGAGCACATCGCGCCCCAGGTCATCGGTCCCGAGGAAGAAAGAGACTTCGCCATAGCGCGACCACGATGGCGGCAGCAGCTGGTAGCCGAGGAACTGCTGGTCGATGCCGTAGGGGGCGAACCAGCCGCCGAAGACGCAGAGCAGCAGCAGCCCCGCGCAGCCGTACAGGCCGATCATCGCCGTGGTGTCGCCATAGAATTTACGCCATACGGTGCGCAGCGCGCCGGGCGGACGCTTTTCCAGATAAACGCTATCGTAGGGCATACCATTCCTTATGTTTCAGTGGGTTAGCCATGGCACCGAGAATATCGGAAATCACGTTGACAATAATCACCAGCGCGCCAATCACCATTACTCCGGCGGAGATCGCCGCGTAGTCCTGCTGACGAATGGCGTTGATCAGCCAGCGGCCCAGTCCGGGCCAGCTGAACACCATCTCGGTGATCATCGCCAGGGTGAGCATGGTGGAAAACTGCAGGCCGAGGCGCGGGATCACCGGCGGCAGGGCGTTGTGCAGCACGTGGCGCAGTAGAATTTTGCGTCGCGACACGCCGCGGGTGGCGGCCGCCTTGACGTAGTTGGTGTCATAGACCTCGCTGGTGCTAATGCGCATCAGGCGGATCACTTCGGTAGTAGGGGCTACCGCCAGGGTCAGCACCGGCAGCACCATATGCCGGGCGGCGCTGACGATCATCTCATGGCGCCACGGTGAGTCCGAAAGCCAGGCGTCGATCAGCGCGAAACCGGTGACGTTTTTCACCTCATACAGCAGGTCGAAGCGGCCGGAGACCGGAAGCCAGCCGAGGGTCAGGGAGAAGAAGAGGGTCAGGAGCAGCGCGAGCCAGAAGACCGGGATCGAAAAACCGACCAGCGCAACGGCGCTGATCAGGGTATCGGGCCATTTGTTGCGCATCACGCCGGCAATCATCCCCACCGGAATGCCAATCAGCAGGGCAAAGCCGAAGGCGAGGATGCACAGCTCCATGGTCGCCGGGAACACCTCGCGCAACTGCTCGGAAATCAGCTGGCCGTTGATGCTGGAGACGCCAAAATCCCAGTGTAGTACCCCTTCAAACCAGAACAGCCACGCATTCCACAGGGTCGCGCCCTGCAGCGGGGCATGGGGGGTGAAGTAGCTCAGGCTGAAGCCGACAAAGGTCAGAAAAAAGAGGGTGACCAACAGCAGCAGCAGACGGCGCAGGGTAAAAATAATCATGGTTTTTTCACCTCTTCGGTTTTCTCCCGCGATACGCCAGCGAAGGAAGCGTTACCGAAGGGGCTAAGCACCAGACCTTTCATATCATAGCGATAGGCCTGCAACCGCAGCGACGAGGCCAGCGGCAGGACCGGCAGTTCACGGGCGAGGATGCGCTGGGCCTCTTTGTAAGCGTCCATCCGCGAGGAGAGCTGTTGCGAGAGCAGCGCTTTTTGCAGCACGTCATCAAATTCCCGGTTACACCAGTGGGCAAAGTTGGTTTGCGAGGCGATCGCCGCGCAGCTCAGCAGCGGCCGGAAAAAACTGTCCGGATCGTTACTGTCCGTCGCCCAGCCGGAGAGCGTCAGGTCATGGTTCATGTCCATCAGCCGCGCCTCCTGGAAGCGCCCCTCCACCGGCATGATGATTACTTTGACGCCAATCTGCGCCATATCTGCCTGGATCAGCTCGGCTGTTTTCAACGGGCTGGGGTTCCACGCCTGCGAGCTGGTGGGAACCCACAGCTTGAGGGTGAGATTTTCCAGCCCCAGCGCCTTCAGACGAGCACGAGCCTCCTGGGGATTATATTCGGTAATCTTAGCGTCGTTATCGTAGGCCCAGGAGGCGCGCGGCAGCATCGACGCCGCCGTCTCCGCGGTGCCGTAGTAGATGGATTGCATCAGGCGCTGGTTGTTGATGGCCAGCGCCAGCGCGTGGCGTACCTCCGGGTTGTCCAGCGGCGGCTTGGCGGTGTTGAAGGCCAGCCAGGCAATGTTCATCCCCGGACGCAGCGTCAGGCGCAGGCGCGGGTCGTCACGCAGGATCGTCAACTGGCTGGCGGCCGGCCAGGCCAGCACGTCGCATTCGCCGGTCAGCAGTTTTGACAGGCGGCCGGTACCGCCGGAGCCGAGGTCGACCACCACCTGCGGCATCAACGGTTTGCCGCGCCAGTAGCCGGGGTGGCGCTGAAGGCGAACATACTGTCCGGAGCGGTACTCGGACAACTGGAACGGGCCGGTGCCCACCGGCTGGCGATCGAGCTGTTCCTGACGATCGTCCTGCGTTAAGCGGGCGGCATATTCGGCGGAGGTAATCGACGCATAGTGGGTGGCAAGATGCCAGAGGAATGAGGCATCCGGCCGCTTGAGGCGAAATTCCACGGTCTGATTATCGAGCTTGCGGACGCTTTCCACGCTGTCGGCAAACTGCAGGCTGTCGAAGTAGGGGAAGCTGCTGCCGTTGACGTTGTGCCAAGGGTGATCGCGGTTAAAGATGCGGCCAAAGGTAAAGATCACGTCATCGGCGTTGAAATCCCGCGTCGGGGAGAACCATGCCGTGCGTTGAAACGGGACGTGGCGGCGCAGGTGAAAACGGTAGGTGGCGCCGTTATCAAGGACTTCCCAGCTCTCCGCCAGCTCGGGGACCAGCCGATAGGTATAAGGGTCGACGTCAAGCAGGCGATCGTAGATCTGCGCAGCCAGCGTATCGACGATCAGTCCGCTGCTCACTTTCTGCGGATTAAAGGTATTCACCTGGCCGCTGACGCAATAGACGAAACCGCTGTCGCGAATATCGGCGCGGTCGGGGAGCGCAGGGGCGGCAAAAGCCTGCCCACACAGCAGGGAAACCGCTGCCAGGAGAGATGACAATTTCAGGCGCATATTTTCTGTTTGATTATAGAGTTGAACTCTATCTTATTAAGATTCATAGACATTCACCACCGCCTTCAACAAGCCTGAGGGATAATGCGGTTACCGGGGGCGTATAGTATTCAGTCAATTGATTAAAATAGTCGCGGAACCGAGTCTGTATAATGAAACATGGTAACTTTTTATCGCCGATATCGCCAGTCAGCTCTGTTTGGCCGCGGTTGACCGGACGGTGGAAGCGACGCTAACGCCGAGGATAAATTCAGTATAGCGGGGAGAAAGCAGATGGTCCGACGGGCGGCTAACCCTACCCGTCGGGTGTAATAAAGGAGCGGAACGTCTTTGCTTATTGTGACAACGTCACTTTTTGGTAATCCATATTCCGTAAGTCCTCCAGCAGCCCGGGGCCGACCGGCTGCCACTGCAATCGCTCGCGGGTCCATGCCGAGCTGGCGCGCAGCTCAAGGGTGGTAAAGGGGGCAAACCAGCCGAACCAGGCGTCGGCCTGCGTCTCATCCAACTGGGTCAGCGGCAGATTTAAACCCCGGGCGATGACTGCGGCGATCTCTCGTAACGCGATCCCCTCTTCAGCCACCGCATGGTAGCGTTCGCCCGCAGCGCCCTGCAGCAGGGCGCTGACGTACAGGCGCGCGACGTCATCGACATGGGCGGCGGACCAGCGGTTGTTCCCCTCGCCGCGCAAGGCCACCGCGCCGCTGGCGACCGCGCGCTCGATATAGCAGGTCAGCAGCCCCTGGCGCACGGTGTCATGCACCTGCGGCAGGCGAACCACCCGGACGTCCACTCCCGCCTCCAGCAGCTGCTGGCCGGCGAGCTCTGAAGCGGTGCGCGGGCTGGGGTGCGCTGCGTTAAAGCACGACTCGCGGGCCGGGGCGCCGCTCCCGTCGTCGCCCATCAGCGTGCCGGAGGTGATGACCAGCGGCCGCTCGCTGCCGCGCAGCGCCTGGCCCATGGTCAGGATCGCCTGGCGGTCTTTCTCGCAGTTGGCGGCAAAGCGGCTGAAGTCGTGGTCGAAAGCGGTATGGATCACCGCGTCGGCGCGCTCGACGCCCGCCAGCAGCGAATCGGGGGCATCCAGCGTGCCGCGATGCACCTCGACGCCTGCCGCTTCCAGGGCCTGCGCCGTAGCGTCGCTGCGCGCGAGGCCGATAACCTGATGACCCGACGCCTGCAGCGCCGGAAGAATACGCGAGCCGATAAATCCGCTCGCGCCGGTAAGAAATATACGCATCATGAACCTCCTGAACGGGTTTACAGGCGTATCCTACCCACGATGTCATACTATAAAAGTAGAGACATTATCGGGGTATAAATTCTAACAGGCAGACTCACAGGCAGATGATGAACACTTTTGACAATCATGCTTTAGGTGATTTTCTCCGCGCCAGGCGTCAGCGTCTCGACCCGGCGACGTTTGGCTTCCCGGCGGGACGCCGGCGCACGCCGGGCCTGCGTCGTGAAGAGGTCGCCCAGCTGGCCAGCATCAGCCCGACCTGGTATACCTGGCTTGAACAGGGCCGCGGCGGGGCGCCTTCCCGCGAGGTGCTGGAGCGGATCGCCCGCGGTCTGCGGCTGACCACCCCGGAGCGCGAACATCTGTTTATTCTCGCCTTCGGCCATCCGCCGCAGACCCGTTTGACGGTCACGGATGATATGACGCCGCGGCTGCAGCGGGTGCTTGACGCCTTCACCATTCCGGCGATTATCCGTACCGCCAGCTGGGACGTGATCGCCTGGAACACGGCGGCGGCCAGGGTGCTGACCGACTACGGCCAGCTGCCGCTGGCGGAGCGCAACGTGCTGCGCCGCCTGTTTACCCGGCCTGAGGCCCGCTGCACCCTGGAGGACTGGCAGACGGTTGGGCAGCTTATCGTTAACGCCTTTCGCGCCGACGTCACGCGAATGGGCGCCACGAAAGAAACTGACCAGTTGATCGCGGAGCTCAGCCAGCAAAGCGTCGAGTTCGCCCGTTTCTGGCAAAGCCATGACGTCGCCGGCCACGGCGAAGGCTATAAGCGCATTAACCACCCGCAGATGGGCCCGCTCGATCTGGAGTTCACCTCTTTTGCCGTGGAAGGCCGCCCCGATCTGTCGCTGCTGGTTTTCAACCCGGCGACGACGGAGAGCCAGCGCAAAATTCACGGTTTGCTTCAGGCGTCAGGATCCTCGCCGGGGGAGAGCTGAGGGGTAAATTCGTACAGCGCCAGTGCGTTGCTCTCCAGCGAGTCGACCCGCAGCCAGTGGCCATCGAGCCGGGCCTCCTCCACGCTGAGCGCCGGACGAGCCTGATGCATCAGCCATTGATAATCTTCGGCGTCGGGGCCGCTGCGGCTGCGAAAGGCGTCCACCAGCGGGAACAGCGCGCCGTGGTGCTGATCGAACAGGTGCTGTTTGACGCGCCAGCGGCCCTTGAGCCCCTGCAGCCGCACACTGTACGGCTGGCTGAAGCGTTGAATAAAAGCCGCTTCGCTGGAGAGCCAGGGGTTGTAGACCACCGTATTGCGCAGCAGTAGCTGGTAGTGCCCCTGATGATGGAGCAGCAGCAGGTTTTTGTCGTGGAACAGGATCTCGCCGCGCAGCCGTCGCCAGAGCCACAGCACCCAGTAAACCGGGCGCGGCAGCCCGTGCAGATAGTGCAGCGCCAGGCTTGAGGTATCCAGCTTGCCGTTGGCGCGGGCTTCGCCCTGAAGGCCGGAATTTAACCAGAAGCCCGCCAGCCAGACCTGGTCAGCGACCCCCAGCAGATTATCCATCAACAGCGCGCCGCGAAAAAAGCGCCCGTTAGTGTCCCGCGTATCGCCGGTCAGCGTATTCCACGAGAGCAGCCATAGCGGCAGGTTGAGCTGCCGTTGACGCAGGGCGCTGTGGATCTGCCGCAGCTTATGCGCCGGATAGTGCTCGCTGGAGGCCAGACTGCTGCTGTCCGCCTGGGCCAGATCGAGCTGTTCGTTGGCATCCGCCTGGCAGGCGAGAAAATCGGCTTCCGCCAGCAGCGGCGAGTGGAACAGGGGATCGTCCCCGGGTGCGCTGGCGGCAAAGCGGTGCCAGATCCCCAGCTGCGGCTGGGGCAGAAGACGGTGAAGAACCTCGCGCTGCTGCCGCCAGGCGGCCTGGCGAGCCGCTTCGCTCGCCTGCGGCGACCAGTGCCAGACAAAGCGCCAACTGCTGAGCGTCGCCGGCGGAAAATGGTTGGCAGCGAGTTGCAGGAAGCGCTGCAGCAGGTCGCTGCGAGTGGTGACCCCGGTATGCAGGATCACCTGCCAGCCCATCACCGCCAGCCAGCTGAAGATCTGCTGCAGGTTGTACCAGCAGGCGTAGCCAGCCATCTGCGGATCGTCCCAGCCGGTGCCGAACAGGCGGCTGCTGAGAAAGGCGTCGTTGATATCGATGGCATACACAGGCAGGACGCGGTGCAACTGCTCCAGCTCGCGGCGCACGTCCTCCCGCAGCAGATCGTCCAGCTCGCGCACGGTCACCACCATCCGGGTATGGCGCAGCACTGCGGCGCGCGCCGGTCGCTGGTGCAGGTTGATCTCCCGGGTTTGCGGCGGATTGATCAGCAGCGGCTGGCTCTCCCTGTCGGGTGGTTCCGGCTCATTAAGGCGGGCGTAGAGCCGGTCCACGGCCACCGGCTGCCAGCGATCTCCCTGCGGCGGGCGCGGTCGGCCAGGCTCCCGGGGGGACTGCTCGCGATACTGGCGCGGCGTCACGCCATGGTGGCGCTTAAACAGATCGCTCATCATTCGCGTGCTGGCGAACCCCTGTTCGCGGGCAATTTGCTGAACGGGTTTGCGGGTGGTTAACAGCTGGTCGGCGGCGTGGCGCAGGCGCAGCGCGGTGAGGTACTGAACAAAACTGACCCCAACCTCCTTGTGAAACAGGCGTGACAGCCAGGCCTCGGAGACAAACTCTGCGGCCGCCACCTCCTGTAAAGAGAGACGGCGCTGATAGTTGGCGTCGATCCGCGCCACCACGCTGGCTATCCTCCGGCTCCATTTTTCTGAATCGCGCCGCGGCGTGGAGACGATGGGCTGGCTGAAGCGCGTGGCCAGCAGCAGCGCTATCTCGCTCAACCAGCGGTTGGCCTCCAGCCGGTAATGGCCGGGATGATTGACCAGGCCGCTCACCAGCAGCTGGCGCATCAGGCGGCGCAGGCCGTCATCGGCATCCCGGGTGCGCGGCGATATCTGGTAGTCGACGGCAAAAAAAGTGGTGTCGAGGCGGGCCAGCCAGCTGGCGGCGAGGGTCAGGATCATCACCGCGTTGCCCCCGGCGCTGCGCAGGCTCCAGCGACGGTTGCGGTTAACGATCGCCAGCTCGTCGACGGCAAGCTGCTGCGGTGCACCTTCCGCCTCCGTTAGATTTACGCTCCCTTCCAGCACCCACAGCAGCGTCAGCAAATCGCTTTCCGGCTGGCTCAGCTGACGCACATCGCGCACGGTGACGCTAAAGTCGCCTGAATGCTGCTCCACATGGCTCTCCTCTGTCGACAAAAAGCAACCGGTTGTTTTTTGTCATAACCGATATGTATGAAAAACACTCATTGATTTCTCGTCAATATAAAACAAAAAACCGCGCCTGAAAGCTGTTTCACCCGCATAAACTCGAAAGTGTCGTGCAAACACAACACAGGAATAAAAAAAATGACACATCCGTTGCTTGAAGCCTTGCAGGTCAACGAGGCGCAATTTATTGCCTTACGTCGCCGGTTCCACCAGCAGCCGGAGATCGGCTTTGAAGAGCATCAGACCAGCAGCGAGGTCGCCCGACTGCTTGGCGAGTGGGGATACGAGGTTCACCGCGGCCTGGCGGGCACCGGAGTGGTGGGCACGCTGCGCGTCGGCCACGGAAAAAAACGCCTCGGCCTGCGGGCCGATATGGATGCGCTGCCGATGCAGGAGCGGAGCGGGAAGCCGTGGGCAAGCCAGGTCGAAGGGCGCTTTCACGGCTGCGGCCATGACGGGCACACCACTACGCTGCTCTACGCGGCTGAATATCTGGCGCGCACACGCCAGTTTAACGGGACGCTGCAGCTGATTTTCCAGCCTGCGGAAGAGTTACTGTACGGTGGGCGGGTAATGGTCGAGGACGGTCTGTTTGACCAGTTTCCCTGCGACGCCATCTTCGGCCTGCACAATATGCCGGGTCAGCCGCTGGGTAAAATCGGCCTGCGCGACGGGGCGATGATGGCCTCCTCCGATACGCTGCATATTGAAGTGAAGGGCGTTGGCGGCCACGGCGCGGTGCCGGAGCATACGGTGGATGCCACGCTGGTGGCCTGCCATATTACCCTCGCGCTGCAGTCCATCGTCTCGCGCAATATCACCCCGTTTGAGCCGGCGGTGGTGACCGTCGGCAGCATCCAGGCCGGACATGCGCCCAATATCATTAACGATCACGTGCTGATGAAGCTCACGGTGCGCACCCTCAATGAGCAGGTACGTGAAACCGTGCTGCAGCGGATCCATGACATTGCCGTGGCCCAGGCGGAGAGCTTCAACGCCACGGCCACGCTGACCCACGTCAACGGCAGCCCGGTATTGCGTAACGATCCGGCGGCAAACGCTATGGTGCGGGAGGTGGCGACAGTGCTGTTTGGCGCAGAGCAGGTGGGCGAGGTGAAGCCGTTTATGGGCAGTGAAGATTTCGCTTTCATGCTGGAGCAGCACCCCCACGGCAGTTATTTCACTATCGGCGCTGGCGACGAGCCGGATCGCTGCATGGTGCATAACCCGGGCTATGACTTCAACGACGCGCTGTTGCTGACCGGCGCGGCGCTGTGGTGCGGCCTGACGGAACACTATCTGCGTTAATCACCGGAAACGGGAGGGCCATGCAATGAGCACTGTCACCGTAAGCGACACCCCCTTTGTCGGCAGCGATCGTCTGCTGGTAGGGATTGTGCTGAGCGTTTTAACCTTCTGGCTGTTTGCCCAGTCGGTGATTAACGTCGTGCCGGCGATGAAAAGCAGTCTTGATATTTCCCTTGAGACCCTAACCCTGGCCGTCAGCCTCAGCGCGCTGTTCAGCGGCTGTTTCGTGGTGGCCAGCGGCGGTCTGGCGGACAAGTTTGGCCGCATGCGGATGACCACCCTCGGACTGGGGCTGAGCATCATCGGCAGCGCCATGCTGGTACTGGCCCAGGGGCCGGGGCTGTTCCTCGCCGGCCGGGTGCTGCAGGGACTGTCGGCGGCGTGCATTATGCCGGCGACGCTGGCGCTGATTAAGACCTGGTACCAGGGACGCGCGCGTCAGCGGGCGGTCAGCTTCTGGGTCATCGGCTCGTGGGGCGGCAGCGGCCTGTGCTCTTTCGTTGGCGGAGCTATCGCCACCGGCCTGGGCTGGCGCTGGATCTTCGTCTTCTCCATTGCCGTCGCTCTGCTGGCGCTGTTTTTGCTGCGCGGCACGCCGGAGAGCCGCAGCGCCAGCGCCAGCCAGCATAAGCTGGACGTTGGCGGCCTGCTGAGCCTGATCGTCGGGTTGGTGCTGGTGAACCTGTTTATCAGCAAAGGCCACGGCTGGGGTTGGGCCAGTCCGCTGTCGTTGAGCATGCTGGCGGGGGCGCTGATCGCTGGCGCGGTGTTTATTCGCAGCGGGCTGCGCAAAGGCGAGGCGGCGCTGATCGATTTTGCGCTGTTTCGCAACCGGGCCTACGGTGCGGCGGTGCTGTCGAACTTTCTGCTCAACGGGGCGATTGGCACCATGATGATCGCCAGCATCTGGCTACAGCAAGGGCACCACCTGACGCCGCTGGAGAGCGGAATGATGACCCTCGGCTATCTGGTCACCGTCCTGGCGATGATCCGGGTCGGCGAGAAGCTGCTGCAGCGCTATGGCGCCCGGCTGCCGATGATGGCCGGCCCGGTGCTGACCGCCATCGCCATCGGCCTGATATCCTGCACCTTCCTCGATAAGGCGCTGTATATCGGCGTGGTATTCGCCAGCAACGTGCTGTTCGGCCTCGGCCTGGGCTGCTACGCCACGCCGTCAACGGATACGGCGGTGGCCAACGCGCCGGAGAACAAAATTGGCGTCGCCTCGGGGATCTACAAGATGGGCAGCTCGCTGGGCGGGGCGATGGGCATTGCCGTGACAGCGTCACTTTTCGCGCTGTTTTTGCCGCTGGGCATGGCCCATGCCGCCCAGTATGCCCTGTGGTTCAACGCCGCCTTATGCCTGGGGGCGATGGCGGTTAGCGCGCTGCTGCTGCCGCGTACCTCTCACAGCTGATGCTTTTTCAGCAGCGCGCGGAGCTGGTGATAGGTTAACCCCAGCAGCTCCGCCGCCTGCTTCTGATGATACTTCGCCTGCTGCAGACTCCGCTGCAGCAGGCGTTTTTCCTGCTGTAGCTGAAAATCGCGTAGATCCAGCGGCAGGGCGGGCAGTTCGTCCCCGGACGCGGCCTCCGGCACGGAGGCGGCGGTCTGACGGAAAGGGTTGAGGATAATGGCGTCCAGCTCGTGCTCGCTGTCGCCATGGCGATAGACCGAGCGCTCGACGACGTTCTTCAGTTCACGAATATTCCCCGGCCAGTGGTAGCCGAGCAGCGTTGTGGTGGCACGTTCGCTGAAGCCGGGAAACAGCGGCAGACCGAGCTCGCGGCACATCTGAATGGCAAACTGGTTGGCGAGCAGCATGATATCGCTCTGCCGTTCGCGCAGCGGCGGGAGCTGCACCACGTCGAATGCCAGACGGTCGAGCAGGTCGGCGCGAAAGTGGCCTTCCTCCACCATGCGCGGCAGGTCAGCGTTGGTGGCGCACACCAACCGGACGTTGACCTGCAGCGGCTGGCTGCCGCCCACGCGCTCCAGCTCGCCATATTCAATCACTCTCAACAGCTTCTCCTGCACCAGCATCGGGGCCGTCGCCAGCTCATCGAGAAACAGCGTCCCGCCATCGGCGCGCTCGAAGCGCCCGGGATGGCGCTTGCTGGCGCCGGTGAAGGCCCCGGCTTCGTGGCCGAACAGTTCCGAATCGAGCAGATTGTCGTTCAGCGCCGCGCAGTTCAGCGAGATAAACGGCCCCTGCCAGCGGGAGGAGAGGTAGTGCAGACGGTTGGCGATAAGCTCTTTCCCGGTACCGCGCTCGCCGATGACCAGCACCGGCTTATCCAGCGGAGCCAGTCGGGAAACCTGTTCCAGCACCTCGAGAAAGCTGTTGGCCTCGCCCAGCAGATTATCCTTGTACTGCGCCATGATGAATTTCGCCATTAAATAGTGGGATTAACCAGGTGAATGTAGCAATGCCCTGCGCAATTCGCAACCACTCTGTTTAAAATCAATAAGATAAAAAGTTGGCACGCCATTTGTATTAGCTAACCCACAGGTGAATGCCTGCAACCAGAACTATGAGGACTGAAATTATGGGTATTTTTTCTCGTTTTGCCGACATCGTGAACGCCAACATCAACTCCCTGCTGGAGAAAGCTGAGGACCCGCAAAAGCTGGTGCGTCTGATGATCCAGGAGATGGAAGACACGCTGGTTGAGGTACGTTCCACGTCGGCCCGCGCGCTGGCCGAAAAGAAACAGCTGACCCGTCGTATTGAGCAGGCGGTCGCCCAGCAGGCGGAATGGCAGGAAAAGGCCGAGCTGGCCCTGCGCAAAGAGAAAGAGGATCTGGCCCGGGCGGCGCTGATCGAAAAACAGAAGCTGACCGACCTTATTGCTCAGTTGGACCACGAAGTGCAGCTGGTGGATGAAACGCTGGCGCGGATGAAGAAAGAGATTGGCGAGCTGGAGAACAAACTCAGCGAAACCCGCGCTCGTCAGCAGGCGCTGGCGCTGCGTCATCAGGCGGCGAGTTCGTCGCGCGATGTGCGTCGCCAGCTGGACAGCGGTAAACTGGATGAGGCGATGGCGCGCTTTGAATCCTTTGAGCGTCGCATCGATCAGATGGAAGCGGAAGCGGAGAGCCACCGCTTTGGCAAGCAGCAGACGCTGGATCAGCAGTTTGCCGAACTGAAAGCGGACGATGAAATCAGCGAGCAGCTGGCGGCGTTGAAAGCCAAAATGAATCAGTCCAACCAGTAAGTACGATTGCGCGGCGCGGCGTTGCGCCGCGGCTCACCCCCTGTAAGGAGTACACATGAGCATGCTTTTTCTCGCCATTCCGCTGACGCTGTTTGTGCTGTTTGTTCTGCCGGTCTGGCTATGGCTGCACTACAACAATCGCGGCGCCAACGGCAGTCTGACGCAAAATGAGCAGCAACGGCTGCTGCAGTTGACCGATGACGCGAAGCGGATGCGCGAGCGCATTCAGGCGCTGGAAGCGATCCTGGATGCCGAACATCCGAACTGGAGAGACAAATAATGGCTGGACTGGATCTGAATAAAAAACTGTGGCGTATTCCGCAGCGCGGGATGGTCAAGGGCGTCTGCGCGGGCATTGCTCAGCATCTTGACGTCCCGGTGAAGCTGGTGCGCCTGATTACCGTGCTGGCGATGATTTTTGGCCTCTTTTTCTTCGTCCTGGTGGCCTACATCATTCTGACCTTCGCCCTGGACCCGATGCCGGACAGTGAGCTGTACGGCCATAAAGCGCCGAGCAATGGCGATCTGTTGGCCGCCGTGGATGCCGAACTGGCCTCCGGCGAACAGCGTCTGCGTGAGATGGAACGGTACGTCACCTCCGACACCTTCACGCTGCGCAGCCGCTTTCGTCAGCTGTAAACCCTGTTGTTAACGAGTGAGGCAACGCATGAATAGCAAATGGCAACGCGCCGGGCAGCAGGTGAAGCCCGGTCTGAAAATCGTCGGTAAGCTGGCGCTGCTGACCGCGCTGCGTTATGGCCCGGCGGGCGTTGCCGGCTGGGCGGTCAAATCGGTCGCGCGGCGGCCGCTGAAAATGCTGCTGGCGGTGGCGCTGGAGCCGCTGCTCAGCCGGCTGGCCAACCGCGTCACGCGCGGGATGAAATAACGCCGCCGTGGGGAAGGCGCAAAAGGATTAACGTTGTCCTGCTTATTCCCGGCGGATAGCTTATGATGACGAGACACACCTTCAGGGCATAACGGACTGGCGATGAAGCGACTGAAAACTGAATTGAATGCGCTGGTCAACCGCGGGGTTGACCGGCATTTACGCCTGGCGGTGACCGGCCTGAGCCGCAGCGGCAAAACGGCGTTTATCACCGCGCTGGTCAACCAACTGCTAAATATTCACACCGGCGCCCGCCTGCCGCTGCTGAGCGCCGCGCGCGAAGAGCGACTGCTTGGGGTCAAGCGCGTGCCGCAGCGGGACTTCGGCATTCCGCGATTCACCTACGATGAAGGGCTGGCCCAGCTGTACGGCCAGCCGCCCATGTGGCCAACCCCGACGCGCGGCGTGAGCGAGATCCGTCTCGCGCTGCGCTACCGTTCCAATGACTCCCTGCTGCGCCACTTTAAAGACACCTCCACGCTGTATCTGGAGATTGTCGACTATCCGGGGGAGTGGCTGCTCGATTTACCGATGCTGGCGCAGGATTATCTGAGCTGGTCGCGGCAGATGACCGGACTCCTGCAGGGACAGCGTGCAGAGTGGTCGGCCCGCTGGCGGCAGCTCTGCGCCGGGCTGGATCCGCTGGCTCCTGCCGACGAGGCCCGTCTGGCCTACATCGCCGCCGCCTGGACGGACTATCTGCACGCCTGTAAGCGTGAAGGGTTGCACTTTATCCAGCCCGGGCGCTTTGTCCTGCCCGGCGAAATGGCCGGCGCGCCGGCGCTACAGTTCTTCCCATGGCCAGACGTCGACGCCGTCGGCGAAGCCAAGCTGGCGCAAGCTGATAAACACAGCAACGCCGGCATGCTGCGCGAACGCTATAAGTACTACTGCGAAAAGGTAGTGAAGGGGTTCTACAAAGAGCACTTCCTGCGCTTCGACCGGCAGATTGTGCTGGTGGACTGCCTGCAGCCGCTCAACAGCGGGCCGCAGGCGTTTAACGATATGCGCCTGGCGCTGACCCAGCTGATGCAAAGTTTCCATTACGGGCAGCGCACCTTATTTCGCCGGCTGTTTTCGCCGGTCATCGACAAGCTGCTGTTCGCCGCCACCAAAGCCGACCACGTCACGGTGGATCAGCACAGCAATATGGTGTCGCTCCTGCAGCAGTTGATCCAGGATGCATGGCAGAATGCCGCCTTCGAGGGGATCAGTATGGATTGCCTGGGGCTGGCGTCCATTCAGGCGACCCAGAGCGGGCTGATTGAGCTGAACGGCGAGAAAATTCCCGCCCTGCGCGGCAATCGGCTGAGCGACGGCCAGCCGTTGACCATCTATCCCGGCGAGGTGCCGGCGCGCCTGCCGGGCCAGGCCTTCTGGCAGCAGCAGGGCTTTCAGTTTGAAAACTTTCGTCCGCAGGTCATGGATGTCGATCGGCCCTTGCCGCACATTCGCCTCGACGCGGCGCTGGAATTTTTGATTGGAGATAAACTGCGATGAGCGAACCGTTAAAACCGCGGATTGATTTTGATGGCCCGCTGCAGGCGGAAAAAACGCCGCCGCTGAAAAGCGCTCGCGCCTTCGACCGACTGGAAGCCGATAACTTCGCGCCGGCGCGTCTGGTGACCGGCGAAGAGGAAGAGGGGGCGGCAGAGGCGGTGGTGGAGTCAGTGCTGCGGCCGAAACGCAGTCTGTGGCGGCGGATGGTCAGCGCTGGCCTGGCGATCTTCGGCGTCAGCGTCGTGGCGCAAGGGGTGCAGTGGACCGCCAACGCCTGGCAGACCCAGGACTGGATTGCGCTGGGCGGCTGCGTCGCCGGGGCGCTGATCGTCGGCGCCGGCGTCGGATCGGTGGCCACCGAGTGGCGCCGCCTGTGGCGACTGCGCCAGCGCGCCCACGAACGCGATGAAGCCCGCGATATGCTGCACAGTCACGCGGTCGGTAAAGGGAAAGCCTTTTGTGAGAAGCTGGCGCAGCAGGCCGGGCTGGATCAGTCGCATCCGGCGCTGCAGCGCTGGTATGCCGCCATCCACGAAACGCAAAGCGACCGGGAAGTGGTCAGCCTCTATGCCCAACTGGTGCAGCCGGTGCTTGATGCTCAGGCGCGGCGGGAAATCAGCCGTTCGGCGGCGGAGTCGACGCTGATGATCGCCGTCAGCCCGCTGGCGCTGGTGGATATGGCGTTTATCGCCTGGCGCAATCTGCGGTTGATCAACCGGATTGCCACCCTGTACGGCATTGAGCTCGGGTATTACAGCCGCCTGCGCCTGTTTCGCCTGGTGCTGCTGAATATCGCTTTCGCCGGCGCCAGCGAACTGGTGCGTGAGGTGGGCATGGACTGGATGTCGCAGGATCTGGCGGCCCGGTTGTCGGCGCGCGCCGCGCAGGGCATCGGCGCCGGCCTGCTCACCGCCCGCCTCGGGATCAAGGCAATGGAGCTGTGCCGCCCGCTGCCGTGGCTCGCCGATGATAAACCGCGGCTCGGCGATTTTCGTCGTGAGCTGATTGGCCAGCTGAAAGAAACCCTGCAGAAAAGCAAAACCAGTCCGGAGAAGTAACCTCCGCTCAGAGACATTGCCGGGCGGCGGCTTCGCCTTGCCCGGCCTGCGAGGTCGAGTCCAGGCTTGCGCACCTGCCGCGCCGCGGGCAATGTCCGGTCATACGCATTCCGCCGCCAGCCACTCGCTGAAGGCGCGAAAGCGCGGGCGCGAGCGGTTCTCCTGCGGACAAATCAGATCATAGCCAAAGGGCGAGGGCGCTTCATTTTCAGACAAAGCCACCAGCCTGCCGGCGTCGAGCAGCGGCTGGATCAGCGTTTTACGCCCCATCACCACGCCGAGTCCATTGAGCGCCATCTCGATGGCCAGCGAGTGGTTATTCACCGCGTAATACCGGCCGTCAAAAGGTAACGCCTGTCCGCTGTGCTGGCACCACAGGCGCCATTCCGCAAATTGATCCTGTACGTCGGTGGATTCGCACGCATGGATCCAGACGAGCGCCGCCGGGTCGCCGCCGCTCAGCGGACGATACTGCTGGCGATAACGCGGGGAGCAGACCGGGAGCAAACTTTCCGCCATCAGCCGCTGTTGATAAAGATCGGGGTAGCGCGTGGCGCCGTAGTAAATTGCCAGATCCACCCGCTCCTCGTTAAAATCCATCACCCCGGCGCGGACGCGAAACTGTAGATTTAGTCCCGGCCACTGGGCCTGGAAGCGGGGCAGACGCGGCA
Organism: Klebsiella sp. 1SOBk10mer; assembly: GCF_046602535.1. Taxonomy (NCBI): domain Bacteria; kingdom Pseudomonadati; phylum Pseudomonadota; class Gammaproteobacteria; order Enterobacterales; family Enterobacteriaceae; genus Klebsiella; species Klebsiella sp. 1SOBk10mer. The sequence continues at coordinate 353,679 of NZ_JBKIUP010000003.1, read as the reverse complement.
TCAGCCAAAGATGGGCCAGGGTCGGCGCAATACCAATATGCAGCGTGCCGCGCAGATCCTGTTCGCGAATATCCTCAATTTCATCGTTAATCGCCCGCAGCGAATGGCTCAACGTCGTCAGCAGGCGTTTGCCTTCCTCCGTCAGCGCCAGTTTACGCGTCATGCGAATAAACAGGCGAAATCCGATATGCATCTCCAGCTTGCGGATCCGATGGCTGACCGCCCCCTGGGTCAGGTTCATTTCATGCGCGGCGAGGGTAAAACTCAAATGGCGGGCGGTCACCTCAAAGGTCTGCAGCAGCGCAAGGATGCTTTGTTGTTCAAGCACAGGTTGTCTCCCTTATGCATTAATTTGCTTCTTGCATAGGCCGATTTAATTCGTTTGTTACGCCAGTTTGGCCGGTTTTAAATAGTTATATCGTAACTAAACCGAGGTATACCATGTCAGGACTCAAAATTGTGGTGATTGGCGGCGGCTCCAGCTACACCCCGGAACTGATTGAAGGTTTGCTTAACCGCTATCACGAGATGCCGGTCGCTTCGCTATGGTTGGTGGACATTGAAGAGGGCAGAGAGAAAGTCGAGATCATCGCCGGACTGGCGCGGCGAATGATCGCCAAAGCCGGGCTGACCATCGAGGTGGTGGCTACCCTGGATCGGGAAAGCGCCCTGCGCGATGCCGATTTCGTCTGCTCGCAGTTTCGCGCCGGCTGCCTTGACGCCCGCATCAGCGATGAACGTATTTCCCTCAAGTATGGCCTGATCGGCCAGGAGACCAACGGCCTTGGGGGCTTCGCCAATGCCTGCCGTACCATTCCCATCGCCCTGGCGATTGCTGCCGATATGGAACGACTCTGCCCTGACGCCTGGCTGCTGAACTTTACCAACCCGTCGGGGATGGTGACCGAAGCGATCCTGCGCCACAGTCGCATCAAAGCCGTCGGCCTGTGTAATGTGCCGGTGATTATGCAAAAAGGGGTGACCACCCTGCTGCAATGCGCTGACGAAAAGGAGGTAGTGATGCAGGTCGCCGGCCTGAACCACTTTATCTTCGTGCGCCAGATCCTGCACAAAGGAAAAGAGTGGCTGCCGGAGGTCATCGCCGAGATCAATGCCGGTCGGGATCCGCTGGTGCCGCGCAACATTCCGCCGTTCCGTTGGCCGTCGCATCTCCTGCAGGGCTTAGGCATGATCCCCTGCGCCTATCTGCGTTATTACTACATGAAGGACGATCTGCTGCGTCAGGAGCTGGCGGAGGCGGGCGGCGAAGGGACCCGTGGCGAAGTGGTTAAGCAACTGGAAAAAACCTTGTTTGAACAGTACAGCGACCCGCACCTCGCGGTTAAACCGAAGGCGCTGGAGGGCCGTGGCGGTCAGTACTATTCCGAGGCGGCCTGCGAGCTGATGAATGCCATCTACAACGACAAGCGCATTATCATGCACGTCAACACGCGCAACAACGGCGCCATCAATGGCCTGCCGGATGACTGTGCGGTGGAGGTCAGCTCGCTGATCACCGCTTCCGGTCCGCTGCCCCTCAACGTGGCGCCGTTCCCTGACGATACCCTGCGTTTGCTGCAGCTGATGAAATCTTTCGAACAGCTGACCATCGAGGCCGCCATCACCGGCAACCGCCATACGGCGTGGCGCGCGCTGGTGCTGAATCCGCTGATTGTCAGCGGCGAGAAGCTCGAACAAGCGTTGGATGACGTGATCGCCCATAACCGCCAGTGGCTGCCTGCCTTCCATGCTTAACCCCCAATTAACCGGCCGGATGGCCGGTTAATTGACCACTGACCGCCTGACTTTACGGCGCAACGCCCATTTTTCCGCCATGCTGTCAATAATTGTTGACAGTTAGCTTCCCGAAAGTCCATTCCTGGCCTATTATTCTCCGGTCATTGGCACTTTTAGGGTGAACACTCCCATGCGTCTTGAAGTCTTTTGTGAAGACCGCCTCGGTCTGACTCGTGAATTGCTCGATTTGCTGGTGCTGCGCGGCATTGATCTGCGTGGTATCGATATTGACCCTATTGGCCGTATCTACCTCAATTTTGCCGAACTGGAGTTCGCCACCTTCAGCAGCCTGATGGCGGAGATCCGCCGTATCGCCGGCGTGACAGACGTGCGCACCGTGCCGTGGATGCCATCTGAGCGTGAACATCTTGCGCTCAGCGCGCTGCTGGTGGCGATGCCGGAGCCGGTGCTGTCGCTGGATACCAAAGGCAGGGTCGAACTGGCCAACCCCGCCAGCTGCCTGCTGTTTGGCCAAAGCCAGGCGAAGTTGCGCAACCATCCGGTGGCCCAGCTGATCGCCGATTTCAACGTCCAGCGCTGGCTGGAAAGTAGCCCGCAGGAGACGCATGCGGAGCATGTGGTGGTGAACGGGCAGAATTACCTGCTGGAAGTGACCCCGGTCTATCTGGAAGGGGAGCATAACGAGCGAGTGCTGACCGGCGCCGTGGCGATGCTGCGCTCAACCGTGCGCATGGGACGGCAGCTGCAGACCATGACCAGCCAGGACACCAGCGCCTTCAGTCAGATCCTCGCGGTGGGGCCGAAAATGCGCCACGTGGTGGAGCAAGCGCGCAAGCTGGCGATGCTCAGCGCGCCGCTGTTGATTGTCGGCGATACGGGCACCGGCAAAGATCTGCTGGCGCATGCCTGCCATCTGGCCAGCCCGCGGGCGGGCAAACCCTACCTGGCGCTTAACTGTGGCTCCATTCCCGAGGACGCGGTCGAGAGCGAACTGTTCGGCGACGCCCTGCAGGGCAAAAAAGGCTTCTTCGAGCAGGCCAACGGCGGTTCGGTGTTGCTGGATGAAATTGGCGAGATGTCGCCGCGAATGCAGACCAAGCTGCTGCGCTTTCTCAACGACGGCACCTTCCGCCGCGTCGGCGAGGATCATGAAGTACACGTCGATGTGCGGGTGATCTGCGCGACGCAGAAAAACCTGGTCGAGCTGGTGCAGAAAGGGCTGTTCCGCGAAGATCTCTACTATCGCCTCAACGTCCTGACCCTGTATCTGCCGCCGCTGCGCGACTGCCCGCAGGACATTATGCCGCTGACGGAGCTGTTTGTTGCCCGCTTTGCTGATGAGCAGGGGATCCCGCGGCCGAAGCTCTCCGCCGACCTGAGTACGGTGCTTACCCGATACAGCTGGCCCGGCAACGTTCGTCAGCTGAAGAATGCTGTCTATCGTGCGCTAACCCAGCTGGAAGGATTCGAACTGCGTCCGCAGGACATTCTGCTGCCGGACCACGACGTCGCCTCGCTGCCGGTGGGCGAGGAGGCCATGGAAGGGTCGCTGGACGACATTACCCGCCGTTTTGAGCGCTCGGTGCTAACCCAGCTCTATCGCAGCTACCCCAGCACCCGTAAGCTGGCGAAGCGGCTGGGGGTGTCGCATACCGCCATCGCTAATAAGCTGCGTGAATATGGCCTGAGTCAGAAAAAGGGCGACGAATAATCCCGCCAGGCCGGCGACCTATGTCGCCGGCATTCGGCCTGCAAAGCGGGCCAAACCTGTATATACTGGTTTTTTAATTCTTTTTCCGGGGTGGTGCATCTTGGCGTCGCGTCGCGCGATCGGGCAGTGGCTGATATTGCTGCTGCTCTCCGTTCTCTTTTCCTCGCTGCTGTTACGCCTTCATTTGCCGGCAGCGCTGCTGCTGGGGCCGCTGATCGCCGGTCTCATTTTGAGCCTGCGCGGGGTGAAGCTGAGCATCCCTCGCCCCTGTTATCTGGCGGCGCAGGCCATTGTTGGCTGCATGATCGCCAGGGCGATTAATCCCTCTGTTTTTGGCGTACTGTTCGCTAACTGGGCGCTGGTGCTGGCGATCCTGTTGACCACCCTGGCGATCAGCGGCCTCACCGGCTGGCTGTTGGTTCGCTATAGCGCGCTGCCGGGCGCCACCGGCGCCTGGGGAAGCTCTCCCGGCGGGGCGTCGGCAATGGTAGTGATGGCCCAGGAGTACGGGGCAGATGTGCGGCTGGTGGCGCTGATGCAGTATCTACGGGTGCTGTTTGTCGTCGGCGCGGCGGCGCTGGTGGTGCGCTATGCCCTGGGCAGCGAGGCGCAGGCAATGAGCCAGGCCATCGTCTGGTTTGCGCCGTTGACCCTCAATTTTCCTATCACGCTGTTGCTGACGGCGGCGGCCTGTTGGCTGGGCGTCCGGCTGCGTATCCCTTCCGGAGCCATGCTGCTGCCGATGCTGTTCGGCGCGCTGGTCCAGGGCGGCGGCTGGGTGATGCTGGAGCTGCCGGAGTGGTTGCTGGCGATGGCCTACGCGGTGCTGGGCTGGACGGTGGGCCTGCAGTTTAACAAAGCGGTTTTTCTACTGGCTCTGAAGACGCTGCCGCAGATTATCGCCTCCATCCTCGGGCTGATCCTGATGTGCGCCCTGATGGCCCTTGCCCTGACTCATATTTTGCCGATGGACTTTATGACCGCCTATCTGGCCACCAGCCCCGGCGGGCTGGACACCGTGGCGATTATCGCCGCTGGTACCCGGGCGGATATGTCGTTCATCATGGCGCTGCAGACGCTGCGGCTGTTTACCATTTTGCTGACCGGTCCGGCGATGGCGCGGACGATTTCCCGCTATGCGCCGCGGCAATAAAAAGCCCCCGCAGAGCGGGGGCTGAGCAAAGCGGATGTCCGCAGGCGCGCTGCGCCAGGGCAGTCTGTTATCAGGCTTTCAGGGCGGCCAGCGCGGCGTCGTAGTCTGGCTCTTCGGTGATTTCGTTCACCAGCTGGCTGTAGACGACCTGATCGTTTTCATCGATAACGACCACGGCGCGAGCGGCCAGGCCAGCCAGCGGACCGGCAGAGATAGCGACGCCGTAGTCAGCGAGGAACGATGCGCCGCGCAGCGTGGAAAGGGTCACCACGTTGCTCAGGCCTTCGGCGCCGCAGAAGCGAGACTGGGCGAACGGCAGGTCAGCGGAAATGCACAGCACCACGGTGTTGTCCAGTTCAGCGGCCAGCTGGTTGAATTTACGCACTGATGCGGCGCACACGCCGGTATCAATGCTCGGGAAAATATTCAGTACTTTACGTTTGCCGGCGTACTGGCTCAGCGCGACGTCAGAGAGATCTTTGGCGACCAGCGTAAACGGCTGCGCTTTAGCGCCTGCCTGCGGAATGGTGCCCTGAACAGAAACGGGGTTGCCCTGGAAATGCACGGTTTGTGACATGGTTATCTTCCTGTTTACATATAGTTAACGTCGCGAGTAGTGTATGACATCCGCCAGCTACACGGCAAACCCTATTTAACATTGACCAGAGAGGACAAGGGAATGCGTAACGTGCGAGTGTATGAGGAAGCCTGGCCGCTCCACACCCCCTTTGTGATCGCCCGCGGCAGCCGCAGCGAAGCAAAAGTGGTGGTGGTGGAACTGGAAGAGGACGGTGTGAAAGGCGTGGGCGAATGCACGCCTTATCCACGCTATGGCGAAAGCATCGCGTCGGTCATGGCCCAGGTGATGGCTATCGGCGAGCAGCTGGAGGCGGGACTTACCCGCGAACAGCTGCAGCGGCTGCTGCCCGCAGGCGCCGCGCGCAATGCCATTGACTGCGCCCTGTGGGATCTGCAGGCGCGGCGCGAAGGCAAAACCTTGCCCCAACTGCTGGGAGTGACGTTGCCCGAGCGGGTGATCACCGCCCAGACGGTGGTCATTGGCACGGCGGATCAGATGGCGGCCAGCGCCGCGGCGCTGTGGCAGAAGGGTGCTCAACTGTTGAAGGTGAAGCTCGACGACCGGCTTATCAGCGAGCGGTTAATCGCTATTCGCCAGGCGGCGCCGCAGGCCACGTTGATTGTCGATGCCAATGAATCCTGGCACAGCGAGGGGCTGGCGGCGCGCTGCCAGCTGCTGGCGGACCTCGGCGTGGCGATGCTTGAGCAGCCGCTCCCCGCCGACGCCGATGCGGCGCTGGAAAACTTCGTTCATCCGTTACCGATTTGCGCCGACGAGAGCTGCCATACCCGGGAGAGCCTGCCGAGGCTGCGCGGGCGCTATGAGATGATCAATATCAAACTGGACAAAACCGGCGGCCTGACCGAAGCGCTGGCCCTGGCCGGGGAGGCGGAACGGCAGGGCTTTGAACGGATGCTGGGCTGTATGCTCTGCACCTCGCGCGGGATCGCCGCCGCGCTCCCCCTGGCGCCGCTGGCGCGCTTCGCCGACCTCGACGGCCCGACATGGCTGGCGGTGGACGTTGAGCCGGCGCTGCGGTTCAGCACCGGCGTGCTTCATCTTTAAGTTTAAGCCTGCCAGCGCAGCAGGTCGGTCATCGCCGGCAGGTAACGCTCCGTTGCCTCGTCGGCGGAGACCGGCGGAAACTCGGCGGTGATGCAGGGGAGCCCGATATCGGCGCACCAGCTGCCAAAGGAACCTGGGGTGTCGTAGCCCACGCTGCCCACCAGCGGCAGTGAGAAGGCGTCCGCCAGCCAGTGTCCCAGCGGGCTGTGTCCCGGGTCTTCGATGCAGGCCAGCGGATCGTGAAAGGAGACCACCCACGCCGGATGGATCTGATGGATCAACTGACACAGGGCCTGGGTCTCCCGCTCCGAACCAGGCTGCTCGCCGGTCAACAGCACCACGTCTCGTTCCGCCGCCGCGCTGTTCCAGCGGTACACCGTTTCCCCTTGTCTCCAGTTAGCGGCCGGAAAGTTACGGTTGAGGTCCACGCCGCGGGCGTTAGCGCGTAGCCCGAGCTGACAGCCGTCAGGATTGACCGTCAGGACCACGTGGTGGCGGCGCAGCTCCGCCTTCAGGGTGCGCAGGGCGCAGGAGAGGGTCACAATCGACGAATTCTCATCGCCGTGGGTGCCGGCAATAATCAGGCCGCTGCGGCTGTCGGCCATCGGCGCAGGAAACCACAGCAGCGGCGCGCCCAGTTCCGAGCTGCCGTACTGCCGGGTTCCCGGCGGAAAGTCGCCGCGCTGCGGGCGAGGACGTGAAATAGACATAGGGCTTCCTGTGTGTCGTTATTATTCAGTGTTGGCGAAAAGCGTGTTGGAATCAAACCCATTCCCGGAGGCGTGAAATCCGACGGCACATCAATTTTCTATCATATGTCGTTTGCAATTTCAGGTGATGAAACAAATAATTATCGCTCTGTTGGCGGTGTTTTTTCTCATTTTAAAGGGGATCTTATGAAGTATCCTGTCGCTTTGACATGCGGCGCGCTGTGGTTAGCCAGCGTATCTTCTCTGGCCTGGGCGGCGGACGTACCGCCGGGCACGGTACTGGCGGAAAAACAGCAGTTGGTGCGCCATATCAAAGATGAACCCGCCTCGTTAGATCCCGCCAAAGCGGTGGGCCTGCCGGAAATCCAGGTGATCCGCGATCTGTTTGAAGGTTTAGTCAATCAGGATGCGAAAGGCAACCTGGTGCCGGGGGTGGCGACCCGCTGGCAGAGCAATGATAACCGCGTCTGGACCTTTACCCTGCGCGATAACGCCCGCTGGTCCGACGGTACGCCGGTCACCGCCGAGGATTTCGTCTATAGCTGGCGGCGTCTGGTGGATCCGAAAACCACTTCGCCGTTCGCCTGGTTCGCGGCGCTGGCGGGGATCGCCAACGCGCAGAACATCATCGACGGCAAAGCCGCGCCGGAAACCCTGGGGGTCACCGCCGTCGACGCCCACACCCTGCGGGTGCAGCTGGATAAGCCGCTGCCATGGTTCAGCAACCTGACCGCCAGCTTTGCCTTCTATCCGGTGCAAAAAGCCAATGTCGACAGCGGCGCGAACTGGACGCGGCCCGGCAGCCTGGTGGGCAACGGCGCCTATGTTCTGAAAGATCGCGTCGTGAATGAAAAGCTGGTGCTGGTGCCGAACACCCACTACTGGGATAACGCCAAAACGGTGATCCAGCAGGTCACCTTTGTGCCGATCAACCAGGAGTCCGCCGCCACCAAACGCTATCTGGCCGGCGATATCGATATCACCGAATCTTTCCCGAAAAATATGTACCAGAAGCTGCTGAAGGATATTCCGGGGCAGGTGTATACCCCGCCGCAGCTGGGCACCTACTATTACGCCTTTAATACCCAAAAAGGGCCGACGGCGGACGAGCGGGTGCGACTGGCGCTGAGTATGACCATCGATCGCCGGGTGATGGCGGAGAAGGTGCTGGGGACCGGGGAAAAACCGGCCTGGCGCTTTACCCCGGACGTAACGGCGGGCTTCACGCCGCAGCCGTCGCAGTTTGAGAGCATGAGTCAGGCCGAGCTTAACGCTCAGGCGAAAGCCCTGTTGGCTGCCGCCGGCTATGGCCCGAATCGCCCGCTGAAGCTGACGCTGCTGTATAACACCTCTGAGAACCACCAGAAGATTGCCATCGCGGTGGCGTCGATGTGGAAGAAGAACCTCGGCGTGGAAGTGAAGCTGCAGAATCAGGAGTGGAAAACCTATATCGACAGCCGCAACACCGGCAATTTCGATGTGATCCGCGCCTCGTGGGTAGGGGATTACAACGAGCCGTCCACCTTCCTGTCGCTGCTGACTTCCACCCACAGCGGAAATATCTCCCGCTTTAACGATCCGGCATACGATAAAATCCTCGCGCAGGCGGCGGTGGAAAATTCAGCCAAAGCGCGTAACGACGATTACAACGCGGCGGAGAAGATCATTATGACCAAAGCGCCAATTGCGCCGATCTACCAGTACACCAACGGTCGGCTGATTAAGCCGTGGCTGAAAGGCTACCCGATCACCAACCCGGAAGATGTGGCCTACAGCCGTACCATGTATATCGTTAAACACTGATGCGTACTGGCCTCCTGCTCAGGGCAGGTAGCCATTGCTGAACCCAGAGCTGGCGCGGATTGCGGCGCCAGTTATTTATTAATAAGTAAATCAGCCAATTGAGAATTTGGTGCTTTAAGCTTTGCCAGATCTTAAAAATTAATATCGTCTTCATATAATTAAAAACCAGAACTAAATAATTTTTCATGTTCGAAATATATAAAAAGGCTGTCCTTTTCATATTATATATTCAGTAACTGGTCGCACCGAAGATCGACTTAAGTGAAAATACCAGTTTTCTGTAAGCCTGAAGGCGACCTCTACTACATTCGCAATGTATCAATGACCGCTCTCAGCGCGGGCGACACATTTCGGTGCGGGTAATAGAGAAATGAACCTTCCAGACGCTGGCTATAGCGCTGGAGCACCCGGATAAGCGTACCGCGTTGCAGATCATCTGTGACCAGCTCCTCCGGGACATAAGCCAGTCCCAGCCCCAGCCGCGCCGCTTTGGCCTCCATATAGCTGTCGGCGAAAGCCCACTGTCCCTGAGGCGGGTGGGTAATTTTTTTGCCTTCCACGTTAAGTTCCCAGGCGTACAGGCTGCCGTCGCCGAACTGATAGGCGATGCAGGGATGACCGGTTAAATCGGCAGGGGTTTGCGGAAAGCCGTAGCGACGAAAATGCTCCGGGGTTCCGACAACCGCCATCTCCATATCGGGCGAAATACGTACCGCAATCATGCCACTCCCCACTTCCGGGCCCAGACGCACGCCCGCATCGAAACGCTCCGCAATAATATCGACGAACCGGCTTTCGGTGATCAGTTCCAGGCGGATATCGGGATAGCGTTGTTTAAATATCGCCAGCTTAGGCAGCAGAACTTTATCAATAGCGTGCTGGCTGGCATTGATGCGAACCGTACCGGACGGTGTTTGCCGATAATGGGCCAGCGTGGCGAGTCCCATATCTAAGGCGTCGAAACCGGATTCGACATTGTGATAGAGCTGCTCACCCGCCTGAGTGAGCGACAACCGGCGGGTGGTGCGCACCAGAAGCTGAACGCCCAGCCGCTCTTCGAGTTCGCGAACCGCACGGCTGATCCCGGACTGCGCCAGACCCAGTCGTTGCGCTGCGGCGGTAAAACTGCCTTCCCGCACCACCTGCATAAACAGGTAGAGGTCATTATAGTTTTCCCGTTTCGCCATCTTCCGCCTCGTAACAATCGCGCTATTTAGAACTAAATGGTATTAATCTTAGCATTTTTTAGCCTCTAATAAGCACTTTTATTGCTAGCTACAATAAGCGCATGACAACAAAGCCCAGCAGCGTTGTCCTCTGGAGACTGGTTTTCACACGTTTATTTAGGGGGATTTAATGACGGTTTTCAGCAAAAAAATGACAGCCACGATACCCGCCATGCTGCTTTGCGCCTTATTAAGTGGAGCCACAACGATGAGTTATGCTGATACAACTAACCCGAACGCACCTGTTTCATTGATTGAACAATGGGATAAAACATTCCCGGAGAGCGCAAAAGTGGATCACCGTAAGGTGACCTTTCAGAACCGCTACGGGATTACCTTAGTTGGAGATCTCTACCTGCCGAAGGATCGCGGTGAACGCAAACTGGCAGCTATTGCTGTGAGCGGTCCCTTCGGCGCGGTAAAAGAGCAGTCCAGCGGCCTGTATGCCCAGACGCTGGCCGAACAGGGGTTTGTCACCCTGGCGTTTGACCCATCCTATACGGGCGAAAGCGGTGGCTACCCACGCAACGTGGCCTCACCGGATATCAATACCGAGGATTTCAGTGCCGCGGTGGACTTTCTGGGCCTGCAAAAAGAGGTGGATCGCAACCGTATCGGTTTGCTCGGCATTTGCGGCTGGGGTGGTATGGCCCTAAACGACGCGGCGATGGATACACGCGTCAAAGCGGTGGCGACCAGCGTCATGTATGACATGAGCCGCGCGATGGGTCATGGGGTAGGCGATGGCAAAGACCGCTACACGACAGCCGACCGCCGAGCGGTACTGCAGTACTTGAACGCGCAGCGCTGGAAGGATGCGGCAAACGGCACTTTCGCCCCAGGTGGGCATGACATATATGTTGATGATAAAGGCAACGTCAGCGCTGCCGCTCGTATTTTGCCGGAAACCTTGCCCGCCAACCCCAACCCGGTGCTGAAAGAGTTCTTCGATTATTACCGTATGCCGCGAGGTTTCCATGCGCGTTCGGTTAATTCAACCGGGGCATGGAATGCGACGATGCCGCTGTCGTTTATGAATATGCCGCTGCTGAGTTACGCCAGCGAAGTGACTATTCCGACGCTTATTGTGACCGGCGAACAAGCCCATTCACGCTATTTTGCCGAAGATGCTTTCAAGGCGATCGGCAGCAAAGAGAAAGCGCTGGTGATTGTCCCTGGGGCAAACCATGTCGACCTCTATGACAACGCCGCGGGCAAAATTCCCTTTGCTACGTTCGCGCAGTTTTTCGAAACCAACCTGTAATCGCTCTCCTGTGCCGGAGACATCCCCAAAGCCGCCTGCTGGCGGCTTTGTTTTGTCGGAGATAAATAATGTCTGGATTACATAACACCCGCGCATACTGGAGCGGCGTCCTGGCGATGACGCTCTGCGTATTTGTGCTCATTGCCTCAGAGTTTATGCCGGTCAGTCTGTTGACACCCATCGCGGGTGATTTACACATTACCGAGGGATTAGCAGGCCAGGGGATCGCGCTTTCCGGCGCGCTGGCGGTACTGACCAGCCTGACGATTTCCCGTCTTACCGGGTCGCTGGACCGTAAATGGCTGCTGCTGGGGCTCACGGCGCTGATGGCGGCCTCAGGATTGATGATTGCCCAGGCGTCCAGTTTTCCGGTTTATATGCTGGGCAGGGCGCTCATCGGGATCGTCATTGGCGGATTCTGGTCATTGTCGGCAGCAACGGCCATTCGGCTGGTGCCGCAACGCCAGGTTCCCCGCGCGCTGGCCATTTTTAACGGTGGTAACGCATTGGCCACGGTCGTCGCGGCCCCGCTGGGCAGCTACCTGGGGGCCACCGTCGGCTGGCGCGGCGCCTTTTTATGTCTCGTCCCGCTGGCGATGGTAGCCTTCATCTGGCAATGCGTTAGCCTGCCATCGATGAAAAGTCAGCGCGCACCAGAGCGGCAGGGAACCGTGCTGCGTCTGTTCCGTCGCTCGACGGTATCCCTTGGATTGTTGGCCTGCGGGCTGTTCTTTATGGGGCAGTTTACCTTATTTACCTATGTGCGACCGTTTCTGGAGATAGTGACTCGAGTCAAGCCTTCTGGCCTCTCCCTGATATTACTGGCGATTGGCGCCGCCGGTTTTGTCGGCACGCTGCTTATTACGACCGTTCTGAACGCCCGGTTTTATCCGACACTGGTGGCTATCCCTTTGTTAATGGCCGCGATTGCCGGAACGCTTCTGCTGGCCGGGCACCACACAGGTTCAGTCGCCGTACTGTTAAGCCTGTGGGGCCTGCTGGCGACGGCAGCGCCCACCGGCTGGTGGACATGGATTGCGCGGACACTGCCCGAGGATGCGGAGGCGGGCGGTGGTCTGATGGTCGCCGTGATCCAACTATCGATTGCCCTCGGGTCAACGGCAGGAGGCCTGGTGTTTGATAGTCTGGGATGGCGCAGCACTTTTGCTCTGAGCGGTCTGTTACTTTTGGGCGCGGCAGGGGGGAGCTTCCTGCTTTCTGTCAAACACAGGAGATATCAGCGCACTGCGATTAATGAGCTGGATGCATAAGTCAAATCACAAATGACGGGGTAATCGCGGCGATGTTTCTGGTCTATCATGAAATTTTTAACAAACTGAGACTGCACCGTGGAATATTGTGTATTAAGTAACAACCGTAAAATGCCGATGCTGGGTTTTGGCGTTTTTAAGGTGACCGATAAAGCAGAGTGTAAGCGGGCGGTGCTGAACGCTATTCGTACCGGCTATCGCCTTATCGATACCGCTGCCGTCTACGATAATGAAGATGCGGTGGGGGAGGCCGTTCGCGAAGCCATCGCCGAAGGTCTGTGTACCCGCGAGGCGCTATTTATCACCTCCAAACTGTGGGTTCAGGACATGGCCAACGCCCGGATGGCGAAAGCCGGTATCGCCGCGTCCTTAAAAAAATCCGGGCTGGAATACTTCGATCTTTATCTGTTGCATCAGGCGATGGGCGATTATTTCAGCGCCTGGCGCGCGCTGGAGGAGGCTTATGAGGCCGGTATCCTGAAAGCGATTGGCGTGTCCAATTTCTACGCCCATGTGTTAGCGAACTTCTGCGAAACCGTCAGAATTAAGCCGATGGTGAACCAGGTCGAACTGCATCCTTATTTCGCCCAGCCCGCGGCGCTGGAAACCATGAAGCACTATCACGTTCAGCCGGAAGCCTGGGCGCCGTTAGGCGGCGGCAGACATAACCCGTATGAAGAGGCAACGCTGCAGGAGATTGCCGATGCCCATCATAAAACCATTGCGCAGGTTATCCTGCGCTGGAACGTGCAGCGTGGCGTCACGGTCATTCCAAAATCCACCCGCCAGGAGCGTATTGAAGAGAACTTTGCCATCTGGGATTTCTCGCTCACCGCGCGCGAAATGGCGCAAATCAGCGCTCTGGATTTAGGCTATGTCGGCGAAGCGGTAAAGCACTTTAACCCTGAATTCGTTCGCGGTTGTCTGGGGGTGAAAATCCACGACTGATCGCGGCTCAGCGGGAAGCCTCCTTCATTTCGCTGCCTGAGCCGGGGCGACGGGTTCGCTATGCTGGTTAGCCCCCATGCGTTTGCCGCGACGGTTGTCGATGCGGTAGACGATCGTCACGGGCTGCTGGCCGGCGGGGGTGACGGTCAGCTCCCTGACCATCTGGCCGGCGTCGGGCGGCAGGGTCCGCGTGGTTTCCCCCTGAGTCAGTATCCGACCATTTTGCCTGACCTGCCAGGTCAGGCGACAATCCTCGCAGGCTGTCCAGGTATCGTTAATCGCCCGCAGGCGCATCGTCGCCGGGCTACCCTGACGCCAGCTGGCGGTCACCGGCTCGATGGACGGCAGGATCGGCTGATAGGCGCGCTGCAGGGCATAGTAACCCGCCTTTGGCTGGCGCAGATAATCCACCACCCCCCAGTTGATGGAGGGCCATGTCTCGACAAACATAAACTGGAACAGGGCGGTCACCGGCTGATAACGCTGGCGACGATAGCTCTCCGCCGCCAGGGCTACCAGCCTGGCCTGATACGCCTGGGTGTTTTCAATCATCTCCTGAATATTGTTGCCTCGCGGAATCCCGGCGAATTTAAAGGTCTGGAAAGGCTGAAAATTATGGTACTTCCATCGCACCCAGCCGGGATCGTCGGCGGCGGTGGTTTTCGGCCACAGCAGACGGGCCGGGATAATGGTCTTCAGGGTGGAGAGGCGGGGCAGCGCCTGGGCGCCAAACTCGGTAATAATCCCGGTTTTCGCCGGGGCGAGCAGGTCGCGCAGAGTGCCGAAATACCACCCTGCCCAGTAGTGCTCTTCGACAGCGGAAAAGCGATGCACGATGCGGGAGGTGTCTTCCGCCAGCGCATCGCCCACCCGCTGCGTCAGGGTCTGGTTTAAGGTTTTACGCCAGTCGGGGAAGCGTTTCTCCATCCACGGCGAGTTCCACGGTGGCTCGTTGTGACCGCCCCAGACAATAATCGCCGGCGAATTGCCGAACTGGTCCATCATCGCCCGGGTCTGGCGCACGGCGTTATCGGCGAAGGCGGCGCTATCATCATAACCCCACTGCAGCGGGACATCCTGCCAAATCATGAGTCCCATCTCATCGGCCACCTCATACAGCGCGCGGCCCGCCACGTGGCCATGAACGCGGATGGCGTTGGCGTTCATCGCCGTGACCAGTCTGAAATCCCGGAGATACTTTTTCCGCGTCATGGTGCTCAGCCACGGCGAGCCAATATAGTTGCTGCCCTTGATGAACAGCCGTCTGTCATTGATGCGCCAGCCCTGATTATCCGCCAGCGCTTCCACCTTACGTAATCCGGTGCGGGTGACGGCGGTATCCATGATCCCCCGCTTATCCACGAGGGTGGCGCGCACGCGGTACAGGTTCGGTTTACCTGTGCCCACCGGCCACCAGAGCTTTGCCGAGGGCATGGGCAGCGAGACGCGCAGAGTGCCTGCGGTATTCTCCAGGGTGACCGCAAAGGCCTGCTGAAAAGGCGGGCCAGAAAAATTGTCCGGGGTGGCCGTCAGGCGCAGCGTGACGGGGCCGGGCGTCACGGCCCGATAGCGGATTTCGGCACGCAGCATGGGCTTCTCCAGCCCCTGTCGCCAGTCCGGGCGCAGGATCACCTCGTCGATAGTGACGCCGCGGCTCAGATGGAGCTTCACCGGCGCCCAGATCCCCCCGGAGTTGGCATCCTGCCCCTGAACCGACCAGGCGCCGCCCGGACGGGTATCGTGCTGATTGAGGATCCCTTTCATCAGCGTCTTGTGCAGCGGCCAGATCTTTTGCGGGTCTTCATAGGGGCTGTCGACCCGCACGGCGAGCTGATTATGGCGGCGAACGGCCCCGGTGATGTCCACCGGGAAGCGCTGAAAATAGCCTTCGTGCCGGGTCAGCGTCTTGCCGTTGAGCGCCACCTCGGCAAAGTAATCGACGCCGTCAAACACCAGCGTAGCCATGGCGTCCGGCGTCAGGCCATGCAGGGTAAATTGATGGCGATACCACAGGGCGCCCTGATGATCGTATCCGGCGCTGTACCAGTTTGCCGGTACCCGCAGCGTGCGCCAGTCGCCGTCCGAAGCCTGCGCGCCGGCGAAGGCGCTGTCGTTGGCGTCATGCACCCGCCATTGTCCGGCCAGTGACCAGGTCACCGGCGCAGAACCGGCGTGCGCCAGCGGCAGGCAAATGACCAGCAGCAGAAGACGTCTAGCGATCATGGGGAACCTCCTGCGTTCTGCGGCGCAGCCACAGGTGGCAGCCCGCGATCGCCTCGGTCAGCGCGTCGCGCAGGTCGCCCGGCACGCTTTGGTCTGGCGAGGCCGCCTGGCTCTCCAGCCGCTGGAGCACACTGGCAAGGCGTTGAAAACCAAGGGTGGCCGCCTCGCCGCGCAGTTTGTGGGCGGCGCGGCGCCATGTCTCCCGGTCATTGGCGTCAATGGCGTGGTTGAGGGCGGCGGCCGCAGCATTAAGTCCTGCAGCGAAGAGTCCCAGCAACTCCTCGACAAGCTCAGGATCGTCGGCGCACTGTTTCAGAAGGCGGGCTTCGTCCGGCAGGCCTTCCTCTTCCTCCGGCGCGCTATCTTCCGCCGCGCCGACGCGGGCGATGGCTTCCCGTAGCGCCTCCTGGCTCACCGGCTTAGCGATATAGCCGTCAAAACCCATCGCCAGACAGCGTTCTCTATCGCCCTGCATAGCGTGGGCGGTCATGGCAATCGCGGGCTGATGTTGCCTGCCCAGCGCCTGGGTCTCTTCCCGCAGCAGGCGGATGGCGGTTTCACCGTCCATCTCCGGCATTTGCAGATCGATCAGCAGAAGATCCCAGCAGGCTGCGCGCCAGCGCTCCAGCGCTTCCCGACCGTTGTTCACTACCTCGCAGCGGTGACCCAACTGCTCCAGCAGCCGTCTGGCGACCTTCTGGTTTACCAGGTTGTCCTCGGCGAGCAGGATATTTAGCCCGGTCTGGTCCCTGACCGGTTGCGCAACGGGGGCAGGCGTTGTCGTCACCACCGGCGTGGGCACCAGTATGCCGGCGATAACCTGATGCAGTTCGCGCTGCGCCACCGGTTTATGCAGATAGTGGGCAATGCCGATGCGCTTAAGCATATTGGCGTCAAAATGACGGCTCATGGAGCTGAGCATAATAATCTGGCTTTGCCGGGCTTCAGGCAAAGCGGAGAGCTCCAGCGCCAGGGATACGCCGTCCATATCCGGCATCTGCGCGTCCAGCAGGATCAGCGGCCATGGCGGGCCTTCGGCGGCCCGGCGTAGCGCCTCGCCAGCGTTGTTCACGCAGGTTGGCATCAGTCCCATCTGGCGAAGCATGGCGTCAAGCAGGCGCAGGTTGGTGCTGTTGTCGTCAACCACCAGCACCCGCTGGTGGTTGAAGCGGCTCAGCGGGGCGCTACCGGAGGCTGCGGCGTTCAGGCCTTCCAGCGGCAGGGTGAAGGCAAATTCGCTGCCTGCCCCAGGCTGGCTCTCCACCGTCAGCTCACCGCCCATCAGGCTGACCAGGCGGGCCGAAATGGTTAACCCCAGTCCGGTGCCGCCGTAGCGACGGGTGGTGGAGCTATCGGCCTGGCTGAAGGCCTCGAAGATCGCCTTTTGCTTCTCCGGGGCAATGCCGATGCCGGTATCGCGAATGCGAAAGCGCCAGCGGTTGTCGTCCTCGGCCGGCGCTATCGCCAGCAGGACCTCCCCCTGATGAGTGAACTTCAGGGCATTACCCAGCAGGTTGGTCAGGATTTGCCGCAGCCGGGGGCCATCGACGATCAGCACCTCAGGCACCGCAGGGGAGATATCCACCAGCAGCTCAATGCCCTTTTCGCTGGCGGCAGGCATATGCGGGCGGATCAGCGACTGAACAAAAGGGCGGATCTCCAGCGGCTCTACGTCCACCTGCATCTTGCCCGACTCAATGCGTGAAAAATCAAGAATGTCATTGATAATGTGCAGCAGCGACTGGGCTGAGCTCATCACCAGCGAAAGGTACTCTCGCTGCTCCGCGGTCAGCGGCGTGTCGAGGCAGAGCTGCGTCATGCCGAGAATGCCGTTCATCGGGGTGCGGATTTCGTGGCTCATATTGGCGAGGAAAGCGCTTTTCGCTTCGTTCGCCTCGCGGGCCTCCTTCGCCGCCTCAATGGCCAGCAGCTCTGCGGCTTTACGCCGGGTAATATCCTGCAAGGTGCCGATCACCCGCTCTGCCTGCTGCTGCATGTTGAGGGTGACGATCTGCCCCGAGAGCAGCATCCAGCGCCAGCCCTGCGTCGGGTGCTGGACGCGAAGCTCACATTCAAAAACCGGCATGTGCTCGTTTTGCGAGGCGATCATCGCCTGCTGCAGAGTGGCGCGATCGTCCTCGTGGACCAGGTTGAGCATAAAGCGCAGCGGAAAGCGCCACTGCGCCCGCGACTGGCCGACCATCGCCAGCAGGGTGTCATTCACCTGCAGGCTGTCGCCGGAGACCTGCCAGTCCCAGATGCCGATCTGGATCGACTCCGCGGTGAATAAAAAGTCATCATGCAGTTGATGACGCGAACGCCGGGCCTCGTCAAGCTCGGTGATGTCGGTATGCAGGCTGACAATCCCGCCATCCGCCAGCCGCTGATGCTGAACGTAAATCCGGCGGTTGCCCGACTGGCGGACCTCGCAGTGGTTCGTCTGGCGGCAGTTGCGGATAATCGCCTCGCGCAGCGTCTGTTGCCGGCCTGGGTCGATGTTATATCCGGCATCGATAAACTTCTCCGCCAGGCTCTCAAGAGAGGCGCCGACGGCGAGCCAGGGCGCGATCGTTGGATAAAACAGCGCCACCTTATCATTCCAGGCCTGCAGTCGTTCGCGCTCATCGTAGATCATCACCGCCGAGGGCAGGAGGTTAAGGTCGTTATGGTTAGCGGCATGCATGATTACTGGCCAACAGTTTGATAGTGGAGCTCCGCCTGGCGGCGCAGATACTCGAGCCCAGGGGCGATGGCCATTGCCCATGCGGTGAGGATCTCCTCATCGCACAGCGGATCGCAGGCGCGGACGGTTTTGAGCATCGCTTCCCGCCAGAGGGCAAAAAACCGCGGCGGTAGACGCAGGCCTTCCTCGCTCTGCGCTCGCGCCAGCCGTTCCAGAAAATCGGGTACAAATAGGTCGCCGTTGACCGCCAGCATGGCGAAAAAGCTCTTAAAGATCATCTGCTGGCCTTCCTCACCGGAGCGTTGGGAGAAGTGTTGCTCGGTTTCCGGTGACATATGGATAAAGGTGCTGTAGAAGGCCTGGAAGAAGCGCTGTTTGTCGTGCTCTGGTACGACGCGATTCAGGCTGGCTTCAAAGAGATCGCGATAAAACTTCATGGTGCGCTCCTCATGACCCGTTCGCCCGGCAGGCAGCGGCGGGGCGGGTTAAATTCGTCCGTCGCGCGGTGGGCAAAGTAGCTGTTGTCATCCGCGAGGCCGTTTTTGAACAACGGCCCGGCGTTGTGTTTGTAAAACAGCGCCTCCAGCACCATGGCGTTGGTGGAGAGGGTGAGGGTGGCGTTGACGTCGCCGGTGGCCTCGACCCGTCCTTCAAACCAGCCGCGCTGCGGGTCGTTAAGATGGGTAGTGACCGCCATCAGCGCATCGGTATACTCGGTTTCCCACAGCGTCCACAGGACAAAGACCGCTTTGGTGGTCACCTGCGCCAGCCGGGGGTAGTACTTCCCGTCGTCCCCGAGCGTATTCCAGGCGTAGCCATTCCCCCAGACGGTGTCTTCCACGTGCCAGGGCGCCTGGGTAAGCGAAAAATCGGCCCGGGCGGTAAGCACCTTATCCTGCGTCCAGCGCGTTTTCTGGCTGAGCCATATCCCTTCCGCCCGCTCGCGCATGGCTTTTTGCGCCATCTCCGGCACGCCGGGCGGCTGCCAGCCGAACTCCAGTCCAGGCAGCATGGCGGGCAGTGTAGAGAGCACCACGGGTTGCCAGGTGGTTCGCGGGTCGCGGTCGTCAACGGCGAGGCGGCGCTGATAAATAATCACATGGCGCGTCGGGGGGGAGAGGGCCTTGCCGGCCGGAAATCCCCACAGGCGAAACGCGCTGGCGGCGTATTCACTGTCTCCCAGCCGGAGCTCCTCGCGGATCGTCCGCTGACCGTTCTGCAGTGAGGCGGACCACAGCTCCCCGTCTTTATCGATAACCGGACAGAAGTTCCAGCGCAGGACAATTTTATCAATGTATTCACCATACTGCGGTGCGCGTTCGGCGGTGAGCCGCAGGGCGAGCATCAGTCGGGCCATATCTTTTGCTGACCAGCCGCTGGCCGCCGGTTTGCCGCTGAAGTCGACAGGGGTCGCGGTCTGAGTGGAGTATAGCCTGCCCGGCGAACCGCCGTCGGTCAGCGTCAGGCGATTGAGGGTGCCGAGCAGGGGCGTCAGGCGGGCGTCGAATTCCGCTTCCTTTACCAACCCCAGCTCTCTGGCGGCGAGCAGGGCGATAAGGGTGTCGCCCATCTGCCATAGCGTTGCGCGGGGCTGTTTGTCGCTGCCGTTGACCAGGCCGGTTTGCGGCTGGGTATTGTTCTCGACGTACCGCCAGGCGATCTGCGCCCACGTGCGCTCCTGCGGCGTCAGGCTGCTGATGCGGGCAGTGGTGTGCCAGCCGCCTTTGGTCAGCCAGCGCCACCCCGCGCCTTCGCGATAAAACAGCGCCAGGGCGATAAGAAAAAGGACGACGGCGATGGCCAGCCAGCGGGCTATGGTTTTAAGCATTGCGCGGTCACCGGCGGAAGTTTAACGGGCTCGTCAGCCTTGCAGGCGGCACACTGGCAGGCCTGGCAGGCGGGTTTGGTGCGCTGGGTGGTCCCGGTCTGCTCGCACCATGTTTTGACGGCGGGGGTGTTGCTCAGGAACGGGCGATTGCGCGGGCCGTTATTGGGTTCAAAGAGATCCACCAGCTTCTTGTCCCACAGCGACGGGGCGAAATCGCGGTTTTTCGGATTGTCGCTGGAAAACTGCAGCAGTTTTCCCTCCTTTTTAAATAGCAGTGCTTCCAGCATGATGCCGTTGTTGTTGGCGGTAAACTCATTGATTGGCCCGTCGCCGTTCTCATACAACCCCTCGTAATAGCCTTTTCCCGCTTCGTTCGCGTTTTCAATGGCGTCCAGCAGACGATCGGTATAGGGCGAGTTCCACAGCACCCACATCCCCATCGCCGCTTTGAGCGACACGGCGGCGCTATTCGGTACGAACTGGCCCTTGTCGGTTATGGTGTTCCAGTTAAAGCCGTCGCTGAACACGGTGTCATAGACAAAGTACGGGGATTTATCGAGCTGATGCTCGGAGCGGGCGGTGAGGATCCCGGTGATGGCGTAGCGATTCTCCTGGGCCTGGTAGACCCGGTCAGCGAAGTTTTTCATCCAGGGATGGGAGTACTCGCGCGGGCTGTTGTTCCGGTCACCAGGGTTATCAAAGCCAAACTCCATGCCATACAGCACGTAGGATTCACTGACCACATAGTTATGCTGGCTGGTTTGCCGTGGGTCGCGCGAATCATAGGGGACCAGCACGCAGTAAATCTCCGCCAGCTCGTAGGGCTGCGGCCGGCTGGCCTGACAGGTGTTAAATCCCCACAGCTGAAAGCCTGCCGCGCCGTACTCCTCGTATCCCAGACGGCCTTCCTGAACGTATTTGGGCTGGCCGTTTTCCAGATACGCCCCGTACAGCGTGCCGCAGGGATCGACCACATGGCTAAAATCCCACCCCAGCACCACATTATCGATGCTGTTGCTGTATTCCGGATAGCGCTCCTTGATCACCTTCAGCCAGATCAGCATTCTGCCGATATCCAGCGCCGAAAAGCCGATTTCACCCGGCTTGTTCTGGTAGTTAACCTTTTGTCCGCTTATCGTGTTATAGGCTTTGTTGGGTAGTTCGTTACGGAATAAATCGAGCTTATTCAACGTGGCGAGAAACTTCAGCATCCGACGGTCAAACTCCGCCTTATCAATAATCCCCAACTCACGGGCTGCGGTCATCGCGGCCAGATAGGAGGCGCTGTCCCACATGGTGGTGGAGGGGTATTTGTTCACCGCATTCACCAGCCCGGTGGTGGGCTGAAAGTTGGCGACGAAGTATTGCCAGGCGTTTCTGGCGATAGTCATCTCCCTCGGCGTCAGCTCCCCGCTGCGCGGGGCGTATTCCGCAGCCGGCAGACCGGTCGCGGCCTGCGCGCCGGAGAGCGAGAGCCACAGCGCCATGAGTCCGGCCAGCAGGGGAAAACGGGAAAAATAGGTCAGCTTCATGGCGTTGCTCCTGCTGAGGACGAGGGTAGAGGGGCAGGGCTCAGGCAGGCCAGACACAGCATCTGCCCCCGGGAAATGTAGGCCAGGCTTTCCAGCACGATCGCGTTGGTATCGCCGTCAATAACGTCGTTGACGCTGCGGTTGAGATTTAACCCTCGCTGCCAGCCCTTGCCCGGGACCTGCAGCGTCTGCACCTGCTGGCGCAGCGCCTCGCTCCAGCTATTACGGAACAGGGCGTACCAGGCAAAGGCGGTGCGGGTGGAGGTGATCGCCATTTGCTCCGGGGCGGCGCTGCGTGGGGCGAAGGCGCTCTGCGGCTGCCGGTTCGCCAGCGCGCTGGCATAATCCGGCGCGGGCTCGGCGTAGTCAGTGCTGATCGGCGGCTTGCTGACCCTCAGGCTATGACGGCGCTGCTGGATTTGCATGATGCGCCAGGCGATCTCCGCACTCTGCGCGTCAAAGCCCAGCTCAAGTCCGGTGAGCAGGTACGGCAGGCTGATCAGTGAAGGCTGCCGACCCCAGGGCGTGCGCAGCCCCTCGTCGGGCACCATGATGCCGTCGATATCGATCATCTGCTGCCCCTGCGGCGGGTTGGTCACCGCCAGCCCCGCCGCGCTGTCGATCAACCGCAGCGTATGGCTGGCGTACAGCCGGTAGCCAAAGCTGTCCCGCGGTTCATCTGCCGCCAGTGCCCAGTGGTGCAGCGGCGCCGCGGCCTGGCTGGCGGGGCTGTTGCTGATGAGCGCGCCGACCCGCCACTGATTAAACAGATCCCGCACCGCGGCGGCGTGCTGAGGATAGCGCCAGAGCAGGGTTTGCAGGGCGGTGAGCAGGCGTCCCATACCGATGGCGGAGGAGTCCGGGTTGCCGAGGATCTGCAGCGTGTCGGCATGGTACTGAGCGGCGGGCAATCCCTGGGCGTTGAGGGGCAGTTGACCGAGGGTAAACAGGGCGGCGGCAATGCGCTCATCACCTTCGGCGGCGGTCACAATATGCAGCTGCTCTGCGGCGACCACGGCGAAAAGATAGCTGCCGACGCTCCACAGGCTGAGCCAGGGTTCGCCATCGTGCGCGTTGGCCAGGCCGTTTGGCTGGGTATTGTTGACATAATACTGCCAGGCCACCCGCGCCCAGATCGCCTCGTCAAAGGTCAGCTCGCGCGGGGGAGGGAGCGGCGGAAAATCCTGGCTCAACGTCATCCCGCCGCTGCTCTCGACGCGCGCGGGCATTTGTTTTTCCACCCACACGACAATCGCAAAACCCAGCAGGAAGCCAATGAGGATAGTGAGATAGCTGCGCGCGGATAGCAGGGCGTCGCGGATCCTCATCGGCTCGCCTCCTGCTCTTCGGGGGGCGTCCACATGGCGGCGAAGATCAGTGGCAGCATGGCGGCAATATTCACCGCGCCCCAGAAAATGTTGATGACGTACCCGGAGGGGTCGTCAACCTGGCCGCGCACCACCTGAATACCGCCCCATATCAGCCCCGTCAGGGTGAGCAAAACGATGGCAATTTGCGGCTTGACGAGATAGAGAAAACGGCCCGTCTGTCGCTCTTTCGGCGTAACGTGAAATTTGATCTGCTCCCCGCGCAAAACGGTGTCCAGCGCCCGCAGATTCATCGAGAAAAAGGAGAGGTAAGAGGCCCGGCCGTCCCAGGCAGAAATGCCCCAGGTGCCGAACATAAAGGCCAGTTCGGAGACAATAAAAAAGGGTAAAAAGTGCAGATAGAAAGGGGTAGACCACGCCGACACCGGCGGAATGCCGGTGAAGAGATAGATAACAGGCGAGATCAAGAACACGGTGTTCCACACGCAGGCCAGATACGACCAGAAGGTGGTCGCGTACATCAGCGTTTGCGGCAGCGAGAGTTTAAAGCGGCGTCGGTTGAAGATGTTGTCATGGAACAGGATATCCAGCGATCCGGCGGCGTACTTAAAGCGCTGGATCATCCACGTCAGCATATCCTGCGGAGAGAGCATTTTCGACTCGATCCGCGGGTGCATTACCGAGCGCCAGCGGCGGGCAGCGTCGCCGTGCAGCAGGATGGAGGTATAAATATCTTCCGAGACGTGGAACTTATAGGGCGTCAGTTCAGTATCGAAGGCAACGTGGGGGCGCATGGCGTCCTGCAGCGCTTCCCGCGTTGCCGGGTCGCGAATATCCAGCGTATGACGGTCGATCTCGGCATCAACGCTCCAGACGTAGCTGCGCAGCGCCGCCTGCATCACCGCTTCCCGTCGGTGAACGGAGGCGGCGCCACAGCAGAACGCGGCGTTAGCCCAGTTGCGGCGCCGTAAAATCACGTCGTAAAACATGCGCGGATCGTTGAAAAAAGGATCGCGACCAATGGTCACCGGACCGACGATTTTCTGCGCCAGCCAGCCCACGCCATAGCCTGCGCCGCCTGCTTTACGCCGCAGCCAGCGCGCCAGATCCTCCCCCTCCGGGAGATCGAAAAACCATTGTGGGGTCTGCACCCAGGCGACGTCCGGATCGCGAAAATAGCCGAGCGTGTGGCTCAGCAGGGTCGGGAAAACGCGGGTATCGGCATCACAGATGATCAGAAAGTCGCCATCGGTATGTTCCAGCCCGTTGCGCAGGTTACCGGCCTTATAGCCGATATTGCTCTGACGGGTGATATAGTTCGCCCCCTCCTGCTCGCAGACCGCCTTCATCTCCGGGCGACGCCCGTCGTCAAGGACATGCACCTTATAATCGAGCGGACCAGGATAGGTCATCCGCATGGCGTCACGAATCGACAGCCTGACCAGCTCCACATCTTCGGAATAGGTGGCGATAAACAGATCGACTTTAATCGGCCTCGACTCCACCGCTTCATCCGCGCGCAGACAGTCGTTGATCTCCGTCGGGGGGACCCCTGGCGGAGGATCTTTTTCCTGCCATAAATTAATGGTGAACAGAACTGTGCCAATCCACGCCAGGGTTTCCGCCAGCACCAGAGGGATCGCATACCACAGTGCGTCCGTGTTTAAGGAGGCGGTCCAGCGCCAGTAAATATAATTAGCGCCAAGCACCAGGGCGGCCACAGCTAATACCTGCCAAATCATTCTCACCCAGCGCGGGGTGCTGAGCGGTTCAGGCGGTCGGCGATGTTCAAAACGGGAAAAATAAAAATCCATAGCAAGGATATCCTGATTCCGCGCTGGGTTTGAATGACAGGTCTGTTATCGATTGGGGGCGTTCTGCAGAACGCACAGGGGCTTATAAATAACAGTAAAGTGAGTGTAGATGGTGGCGCAAAAATTTCAACAGCGCGAACTGATAGTCACCGGGATGACTTAACATAGTGTGATACACGCCGGCGGAATTTATAAAACGAGCATTGCAAGATAGCCCATTCTACACTATCTAAATAATTTGTAATAAATGTTGCAGGGTAGACGGCAGGATCCCTAATGAGCCAGGTTGCTTCAGCGATTTCGCAAAAAGAAACTCATAAATCAATGCCCTGGCGTTACTCTCTGACCGGGGATCGCGACCTGCGTATCGACTTTATGCGCGGTATTGCTCTCGTGATGATGGTGGTGGCGCATACCGAAGTGATGTCGATATTTAATATTTTCAGCTGGGAACGATTTGGTTTGACCACCGGTGCCGAGGGCTTTGTGATCCTGTCCGGCTTCATGTTAGGGATGCTAAATCGTGTCAGATTACAAAAGGCAGTATTACTGACGGTGAGCTGGGGGCTTTATCTTCGCGCATGGAAAATATATCAGGTTAATATTATTATTATTGTCTCTTTTCTTTTGCTGAGATATTTGCCTTATATTAATGTCTATGAAGTCACTCATTTTACCGACCGCTTTTCCGGGACCAGTTGGTCGCTCTATCCGCTAACCCCGCAAATAAAAGAGACGTGGTTTAACATTATCCTCTATCTGCAGATTGGCCCGCATCAGACGCAGATCCTCGGACTCTATATTTTTTTGTTATTGCTCAGCCCGCTGTTTCTGGGAATGCTGCAAAAGGGTCACGTCTACCCATTACTGGGCGCCTCGCTGCTGGTATACGGCTGCTGGCAACGCTGGCCGATACGGGTCACGCCCTGCGAATTTGAATTCGCCTTTCCCCTGCTGGCCTGGCAATTTATCTTTGTGCTGGGCATGTGCTGCGGCTGGTACAAAGCGGAACTGATCTCTTTCGCCCGCACGCCGCCCGGCAAAGTCGCCGTGGCGGCGCTGGTGTTCATCGCGCTTATCCTTGCGTTTGTCGCCCAGAACCATACCAATCCTTTTATGCCGCCCGCGCTGCTGATGCACGTAATCCCGCCGGCGGATTTTAACGCCTTTTACCATACCTGGGCGGCGAAAAACGGCCTCGGTCCGGTACGGATCCTCAATGATGTCAGTCTGATGGTCACCATTTATCTGCTATTGACCTGGTGCTGGCGCCCCCTTAACCGGCTGGCAGGCTGGTTTTTAATCCCGCTCGGGCAGCGTTCGCTCTACATCTTTATTTTGCATGTTTACATCGTGCTCGCCGTAAGCCAGCTGGTCACCTTCGATCTGTGGCGCCAGGCGTGGATAGAGAACACCTTGGTCCATGCCGCAGCGCTGGGCGTTCTGTGGCTGATGGCCAAATACCGCGTCGCCGCACGCTGGATACCTAACTAAGGAAGGGCAAATGCGGGAGAAATATATGCTGGCCTGCGCGCTATGGTGCGCCATCGCAGGTGCGGAAGGCGCAGAGAAGAACGACGCACAACCGCTGCGTGACAAAAATGGTGAACCGGTGCAGGCCGGCGTGTTTACCAGCCGCTGGGGACGGCTTTTTTCCGGGAATGACAAGGTGTTTTCGGGAGCGCTGAGCTTTAGTTCGGGTTTAAAAGAGCAGTGGATGACCGTCCCCAACAGCTCAGACAGCGCAGAACAGAAGAAAAAATATAATCAGACGCTGAACCTCAGCCTGCAATACTCGCCCTACAGCTTCTGGTTCGCCAACGTGACATCCCGTTTACCGGTGACTGACACCAGCCGCTATACCGCCGATTTTCGCTATAGTTTTGGCTACGACGACTGGCATGCCAACACCTTCAGCCTGGTTTACAGTAACTATGGCGATAACCACTTCTGGACCTCGGGCAGCAAGCGTCACACCTATTTTGAGCAGGGGGCGATTACCCTGGCGTATAAGTTTTCGCTGCCGAAGCCCATGGAGCATGCGCTGTTGATTAACAAAGGCGACGCCATTATCTGCCAGGCAGGCTACAGCTGGGTGCCGCGTTATTACGATCTGGAGAGTAACGATATCCGCAAAAACAAAAATGTGCTGCTTGGGGGGTGTGGATATACCTTTAAACAACATTTTTTTGTGCGCGCCACCGCCTTCTGGTATCCGGACAGTAGTCAGCAGCAGCCGTGGAATGGCGATTATAGTTACAGTTTTGGCTACGCGGGCTATACGCCGGGATCGTTCTCTGTGCAGTATGCCAACTATGCCGGTACCCGCTACCCGGGGCATGACAGCGGCAGCGGCAAGTTTCGTGAAGGCACGATCAGCCTTATCTGGTTCTTGCCGATTTAGGAGGCGCGATGTCGGCACAGCACGTCCTGATTGTTGAAGATTCGCTGGTTTATCGTCGGCTGCTAAGTCGGATGTTGACGCAGTGGGGCTATATCGTCAGTGAGGCGGAAAACGGCGTCGACGCGCTGGCGATCCTCGAAAACCAGCCTGTCAGCCTGGTGATAAGCGACTGGGAAATGCCGGAGATGAATGGCCTGACGCTGTGCCGGGAAGTGCGCCGCCGCCAGTTTGGTCACTACGTTTATCTGATATTGCTCACCGCCCGCGAAGATCCTGGCGATCTAACGCAGGGGTTTGAGGCCGGGGCCGATGATTTTCTCAGCAAACCGGTAGAGCAGAGCGAGCTGCGGGCGCGGCTGCACGCCGGGGCGCGGATCCTCTCCCTCGAGGCTGACCTCGCCGCGCGCAATGCGCGGCTGAGCGAAGCGCTGCGACAGATTGAACAGGATCTGGAGCTGGCGGCGCGCATTCAACAGTCGGTTCTCCCGGCTCATCAGCTGCGCCATCAGGGATTTTTCGCCGACTGGATTTTCCTGCCCTCGGCCTGGGTGTCGGGGGATATTTTTAACGTCTTCCCGCTGGGCGATCGTCTCGGATTTTACTGCGTGGATGTCTCCGGACACGGTGTGGGGGCGGCGATGATGTCGCTCGCCGTCGCCCGCCAGTTTCTGCATGGCAGGGCCGTTGAGCGCTTTCTTTTTACGGCAGACAACCAGCCGGCGTCGCCGGCCGAGGTGGTGGCGATCCTCAATGGTCGTTTTTGCAGTGACGAAACAGAGATCGTCAGCTATTTCACGTTGATCTATGGCGTGATCGACCTGCAGACCGGTGCGGGCAAACTCTGTCAGGCCGGGCATCCCACGCCTTTTATCGTTAGCCCGGACGCTACCGTCCGCCCGGTCGGCAGCGGCGGGGCGCCGGTGGGGTTGATAGACCATCTCTCGTGGGCAGATGTCAGTTTTTCGCTGGCGCCGGGAGAGCGGCTGTGCCTGTTCAGCGACGGTATCACCGAATGTGAAAACCGGAGCGGTGAACAGTTTGGCGAGGCGCGTTTGCAAGCGTGGCTGCAGGACAGCGTGACGCAGCCGCTGCCCGCGCTGCTGCCGCGGTTTGCCCGGCACCTGATCCGCTGGCGCAGCGGCGACGCGCAGGAGACCCAGGCGATGGCCGATGATGTTTCACTCTTGATTATTGAACGTACAGGGGACAGTGATGAAAATTGAAACTGAACGGCAGGACTCGGTGACGATCCTGACGCCGGCGGTGCGTCGGCTGGATGCTTCCGTCGCGGTAGCCTTTAAGGCGGCAATCGCCCAGGAGATAGGCGAAGATAGCACCGATCTGATTGTTGATTTCAGTAAAATCGATTTTATCGACAGCAGCGGTTTGGGAACGCTGGTTTCCCTGATGAAAATGATGAACGGTAAAGGAGAAATGACACTGTGCGCGCTGAACCCCGGCATTCGCAATATGTTTACCCTGACCAGGATGGATCGTATTTTTCGTATTTGCGAGGATCGCACTTCAGCCCTTGCGCAGTTCAATCCGTGACGCGCCCGTGAATAACGTCATGAATTTTCCTGCCCAACTCAGCTCGCTATCACCGCTGGCGGCGTGGCTGGCTCAACAAATGGCGCCGCTGTCCGTCGGGGAGGAGTGGCGCTTCGCGCTCGATCTTGCCGTCTGTGAGACGGCCACCAATATCATTCGCTATGCGTTGCATGAGGATCGGCAACGTGTTTTTCGTGTCGAATTTATCGCGGCGGAAGACCGGGTGACGCTGCGCTTTATTGATGCGGGAGAGGTCTTTCCGGCCGAGCGCCTGGCGCTGGCGCGTGGCGATGAGCGCTTCGATGTCGATCCGTTAGCGGAAAGCGGCAGAGGTTTGCGGCTTATTCTGCGCGCGGTGGACTATTTTAATGTGGAAACCCGCGCCGGGGAGAATGTGACGACCCTGATAAAAGCGTTGCCGGATGCCGCTCTTCGCCATTCCACCGACGATCGCGTCAGGTGAAGGAACAGAGCTTGCCCCCAGGTGAATCCCCGGGGGAATTTTCCCGCCCGCGTTCACCCTCTTCATCCGTCTTATGGCTGGGCCTGAGCGGTGGACAGCGCGCCCAGGTGATAAGGGCGAAGAGTATCTAACGTCATCATGGCCGATTTGCAGAAAATGCATTTCGCACCAAAGGGATTTTTTTCCGTCACGTCAAACTGGGACGTTCTGTACTGGGAGCCATGGCAGCATGGGCATCTAAAATGGATATGTTCAATCATAATGTAAACCTTGTATGGGTAATGTTCTGTTGAAAAGACAATGGTCGTTTTCAGGGAAATTAATGCGGCTGATTTTTGTTAGGAGTAAGCCGGGTATTGGGTCAGTCGGAGGGCTTGTTTAACGAGCCAACAGGGGGCTGACAGGGCCTGTTTACAGAAAAAGAAAAATACTAACGGGACTGCTCAAAGGAAGGTGGTATCAGGGATAACGCCTGGAGATGAGAACACGTACTTAGATAATAACTTTTCGTCTGGTAAATCAACTTAACGATTAACGCACGAGCCGCAAATAATAGCAAACATTATTTTAGCCTTCCGGATGCCTGCTGCGCCAGGAGCGCCTTCATCAGCGCCGTCACCCAGTCGATAAATACCTGTACCCGGGCAGAGAGCTGCCGGCTGCTGGGGTAGAGCAGGGAGAGCGGCAGCGGCGCAGGGCGAAAATCAGCCAGCACCTCCGTTAACACACCGGATGCCAGATCGCGCGGGTTGAAGCTCAGGGCTCGCGGGCGATCGCGCTGCCCTTCAGCGCCGGCGAAACCGACACCTTTGACGGGTTTGTCAGCGCCTTTCAGGAGGCGCTGACGGCGCTGGGGGCCGATCGGTTTCATTACCTGGTTAATAATGCCGGCAATGCCAGCGGCATGGGGTTTCTGAATGCTACCGAAGCGGAGTTCGATGCGCTTTATCGCATCCATGTGAAGGGGTTTTTTTTCCTCAGCCAAAAATTATTGCCGCTGCTGGCGGATGGCGGGCGAATTGTGAATATCTCGTCCGGACTGACCCGTATCGTGATGGCGAACCGGGCGCCCTATGCGATCATGAAATCTGCGGTGGAAACCCTGACCCGTTATATGGCGTTTGAGCTGGGCGGCCGCGGGATCACGGTAAACTGCGTAGCGCCGGGCGCCATCGCCACGGATTTCAGCGGCGGGGTGGAGCGGGATAACCCGCAGGTCGCTCAGGCGGTGGCGAACATGACGGCGCTTGGCCGACCGGGGGTGCCAGAAGATATCGGGCCGATGATCGCCTCGCTGTTATCCGATGATCATCGCTGGGTTAATGCTCAGCGCATTGAAGTTTCCGGGGGAATGCGCATCTGAGTCGAGGAGATAACCCGGCCAGCGTATCGCTGAGCTGGTCAGGTTTGACTGTAGCGGAAACGGCAGCTCGAAAACCGCCGGCCGGTAAGCAAGAGAGCACCAGCGCGGCGATAGTCCATTTGTCTGGTCAGAGAAAATGCGTTACTCCGCCAGCAGGGCGGCGAATTTCGCCAGCCACTGCGGGTGGGCCGGCCAGGCGGGAGCAGTGACCAGATGGCCGTCAACATGCGCCTGATCGATACCGATATCGGCATAATGCCCGCCGCTCAGACGCACCTCCGGGGCGCAGGCCGGATAGGCGCTGCAGGTCCGCCCCTGCAGAATACCGGCGGCGGCCAGCAGCTGTGGCCCGTGGCAGACGGCGGCGATAGGTTTACGCGCGGCGTCGAACGCCTGTACCAGTTTAATCACCTGCTCGTTCAGACGCAGATACTCCGGCGCCCGGCCGCCGGGGATCACTAGCGCGTCGTAATCCTCGGCCTTCACCGCGGCAAAATCGGCGTTCAGGGTGAAGCGGTGCCCCGGCTTTTCGCTGTAGGTTTGGGCTCCGTCAAAATCATGGATCGCCGTCATCACATAGTCGCCGGTGGCTTTATCCGGGCAGACCGCATCGACCTGGTGGCCAATCATCTGCAGAGCCTGAAAAGGGACCATCGTTTCGTAATCTTCGGCGTAATCGCCGACCAGCATCAGGATCTTCTTGCTCATTATTTTTACTCGTTGTGGGAGAAAGGTGTCATAGATATAGCCTGGCGATCCGCAGAATGCGACCTCCTCAGGATGCTGAAGACGGTGGCATGCGCATCTTGTAACCGGGTTCATGTTTTTTTGGTAACGGCAACTTTTTCGCCAATGCTAATGTCTGTTACCACAGAAAAGCGTCCTGTTCAGGGGCACACCGCGCTGCAGTAAAAACGGCGAGCGCAGCGGCAATATCGTGCCGCAGCAGCTGTGGGATGGCATGGAAAAGGGGTTTTAATTCTGAGCCTTGAGGCACCCGGCGGCGCGGTGGCGCGAGAGGTTTGTTATCTAAGTCTGGCGCCGGGGACGGATCCGCAAAGCGCACCAGTCCCCCGGAGGCGAGACTGATCCTCACCGAAGATCGTATTTTATGGCGATCGACAGCTTGGCCTGATGAATCCAGTGGACCATGACGTCAGGACAGCGGCGTGGCAAAGCGCGCGCCGCCGCCGTGGGTCATCAGGCGCCAAACGCTCCGTCGATGGTGTGCATGGCGCCTGTGACAAACGACGCCTCCGGACCGGCCAGCCAGGCTACCATGCCCGCTACCTCTTCCGGTCGGCCATGACGCTTAATGGCCATAAAGCTGTGCATCAGCTCTTTCATTGGGCCGTTCTCCGGGTTGGCGTCGGTATCAATTGGGCCGGGCTGGACGACGTTGACCGTGATGCCGCGCGGGCCAAAATCCCGTGCCAGACCGCGCGCCAGCCCCTGCAGGGCTGACTTGCTGAGCGCATAGGCCGCCATTCCCGGCACCGGCATGCGATCGCCATTGACCGAACCGATGACAATAATGCGCCCGCCTTCCGGCATCCGGCGCGCTGCTTCCACGGAGGCATGGTAGGGGGCATGAATATTGATGCGGAACAGGCGATCGATGGCATCGCTGTCCTGCTCCAGGGCATCGCCAAAAATGGCGATCCCGGCATTGACCACTAACACGTCCAGCGGGCCGCTGTCTCGGACCAGGCTTATCACCGCATCGCGATCGGCGCTGTCCGCCTGCACCGCCGTGCTGCCGGTCTCCGCCGCCAGCCGCTCGGCCGCCTCCGGCGAACCGGAATAGCTGAACCTGACCGACGCGCCGTCGGCGACAAAGCGCCTGACGATCGCCGCGCCAATTCCCCGACTTCCACCTAAAACCAGCACTGATTTGTTGTGAAACGCTGTCATATCCCGCACCTCATGATATTGTAGTGATGATTACAATATGCTGCGGCAAAACAGGCTGTCAAGGATTAATATAGTGACCACTACAAAACAAGGGCGTACCCCGGGGCGCCCCCGTCAGTTCAATGCGGAACAGGCTATTGAAACGGCTCAGCGCCTCTTTCACGCGCGAGGCTACGACGCGGTGAGCGTGGCCGATCTGACCCAGGCTTTCGGCATCAACCCCCCAAGCTTTTATGCCGCTTTCGGCAGCAAGCTCGGCCTGTATACCCGCGTCCTGCAGCGCTACAGCCAGACCGGGGCCATCCCCATAGAGACGCTGTTGCAGGACGACCAGCCGGTGGCGGCGTCGCTCATCGCCGTGCTGCAGGAGGCGGCTCGACGATATGTAGCCGATCCGGCCGCCGCCGGCTGCCTGGTGCTGGAGGGGGGACATTGTCAGGATGCCGACGCTCGGGTGGCGGCAGGCGAATGGCATGCTGCGGCGAGGGCCAAAATCCAGCAGTATATCGCCCGCCATCACCCGCAGGATGCGCTGCGGGTGACTGACTATATGGATACGCTGATGCTTGGTCTGTCGGCGAAAGCGCGGGAAGGGGATAGCCTCCCGCGTCTTCTGGAGACCGTGCGGCTGGCAGGCGTGGCGCTGGAGCGTATCCTGCCGGCCTGAGTGGTCAGATAGTCTGTCCGCCCGAGACTTCGATCCGCTGGGCGGTTACCCAGCGGTTATCGTCACGCAGCAGGCTGGCGATCATCGGCCCAATATCCTCGGGAACGCCCACCCGTCCCAGCGCCGTCATCGCGGCAAACTGCGCGTTAACACTCGCGTCGTCCCGCACCAGCCCGCCGCCAAAATCAGTGGCGATAGCCCCGGGGGCGATGGTATTGACGGTGATGCCGCGCCCGCCCAGCTCGCGGGCCATGTACACGCTCAGCATCTCCACGGCCGCTTTGGCCGCAGCGTAGGCGGAGAAGCCAGGATATGAGACGCGAGTCAGTCCGGAAGAGAAGTTAACGATCCGTCCACCGTCAGCCAGCAGCGGCAGCAGGGTTTGAACGAGGAAAAACACCCCCTTGACGTGGACGTTAAACAGCCCGTCGAACTGCGCCTCGCGCGTTTCGGCCAGCGGGGCAAATTCGCCGTGTCCCGCGTTATTGATCAGATGATCGAAGGTGTTCCGTCCCCAGACGCTGGCCAGCGCAGCGCTCAGGCTGTCGGCGAAGGCCGGAAAGCGGGTGGTCTGCGCCATATCCAGCGGCAGGGCGATGGCCTTGCGGCCGCGAGCGTGAATGTCGGCCACCACCGCTTCCGCCTGTTCAATATTGCCGCGGTAGGTGACGATGACGTCCCCGCCCTGGCGGGCGATATCCAGTGCGGTCTGACGGCCAAGGCCGCGGTTGGCGCCGGTGATAAGTGCAATCTTAGTCATGTTCGATCCTCTCTGGTATGTGGAGTCCTTACAATAGGGGGGGGCCTACCAGACCGGGTTGCCCAATCCTTGTTATTTTTTGCCCATTCCTCTCCATACACTCCCCTCTGGCGGGAAATAGCGCATACTCAGGCTGTAAAATTTGCCTGAAAGGATCTTATGCGCGACGAACTCTTCGCTCTCTGCCGCCGGTATGCCGATGCTCATGTCGATAGCAGCGGGGTGGCGGTCACCCCGGTTTCCGGCATCACCCTGGTGCGGGCCCTGCACCCCGGCGATCTGCAGGCGGCCATCGCCAGGCCGTTAGTGGCTATGCTGCTGCAGGGGCGCAAAAGCGTGACCACCGGCCTGGCAAGCTTTGACTACGGTCCGGGGGAGGCGATGGTGATCGCCGCGGATGTTCCCACCACCAGCCAGATCACCGAGGCCAGTCAGCGCTTTCCCTATTACGCGCTGGTGCTGGAGCTGGACCTGGCTATCCTGCGCGAGCTGCAGGAGGCCGGGCCATCTGGTCCGGATGAGGCGCCCCGCGTCGGTATCGAACCGATGAATGCTGACGTGACGGACGCCGCTTATCGGCTGGCAAGGCTGTTTGATCAACCGGGGGCGCTGGCGGTGTTAGGCGAAGGGCTGCGGCGGGAGCTGCATTACTGGCTGTTGCAGAGTGTTCACGGGCCAGCCATCCGGGCGCTGGGCGCTGTAGACAGCCATTCGGCGCGGATCCGCCGGGCGGTGGCGATGCTGCGCCGGGATTTTATGCAGCCAGTCAGCGTCGACGCGCTGGCCGACGCCGCCGGCATGAGCGTCTCTGTCTTTCACCGTCATTTCCGCGCCATGACCACCTTGTCGCCCCTGCAGTTTCAGAAGCAGTTGCGCCTGATCCACGCCCGCCGCCTGATGCTGGCGGAAGGGATGAGCATTGCCCAGGCGGCCGGCGAGGTGGGCTATATCAGCGTGTCCCAGTTCACCCGGGAATACGCTCGCCTGTACGGTGCGCCGCCGGGCCGCGATCGCCGACGGGAGAAAATGAGCACCTGACCTGGCGCGCGGGATGGCGGCGGCTCCTCCCTGAGCCGGGTAGCGGTGGTTCAGTTGTCGAGTGTCGCCGTAATATGCACTTTGTTGCCCATTCGCGCCTCAATGATCCGATAGGCGGTTGCGCCCTCGCGGGCGGCCTGCTGGCGAATTTTGCTCTCCGCGTTGTCCAGGGTATCGCCGGTGACGGTGATGGTTCTGGCGTTGACCGCCAGCGGCAGCAGACAACTCAATACGATCAGTGGAATTAACTTTTTCATCTTCATTTTCATTCTGTCCTGTGAGAGAAAATCAGCGCGCGGCCTGCAGCCAGCCGGCAATGTCCTGGGTCGGCAGATGGTGGCGGGCATTCCAGGTGTCGCCCATCGGCCACCACACGCCATCCCCCCGGGCGAAGGCAGCGCGATAGCGCAGCATGGCGTTATCCGGGTCCGTCCGCAGCTGGTCCAGCAGGGCGGGCAGGGTGTGAACGGCTTTGCTGAACGTCTGCTGCGTCACGCGCTCCACGGTTTCCGCCAGCTGGCGGTAAGAGGTCGTTTCGCCGGCAACAAACACCACCTCGTTGACGATCCGCGGCTGATGCAGATAAATCGCGGTGGTCAGGCGGCCAATATCCGCCGGCGAGGTGACGGTCACCTGGGTGTCCCAGCCGCCAAGGGCGTGAAGGGTTCGGGTGGATAAATTCACCACATCGAAGTCTGGCTCGAAGAGAAAGCTGGTAAACATGCCGGTGGAGACAATGACCCACTCCGTGGCCTGCTGCGCGCGCAGCAGGGTCCGGACATCATACTGCTCGTCCCACACCGGCTGGCCGCTGCCTTTGCCGACCACATCGTAATTGACGCCAAACTGCCAGGGAAAATAGCGGGGCACTCCGGCGGCCAGCACCGCGCGGGTAATTTTTAGCTGTGTCCCCGGACCGGCTACAAAGCCCATGCAGTTAATCACGGTGGTGAATCCGCTAAACTGACCAGCCAGCGTCTCTATGTCGCTACCGGCAATGTCGACGGCGAGAAAGGTGGCCCCGGCGTCGGCCAGCGCCCGGTGGTTTGCCGACCGCAGCTGGCCGGCTTCATCCCAGGCCGCCGGCGAGACGATAACCGAGACCGCGCCCTGGCGCTGGATCACCGCAGGTACCAGCGCATCCAGTACGGCGGCGCCCAGTTGTCCCGCTCCCAGCACCAATACCTTTTCCTCGTGGTTAAGATTATCAGATTTCATTTTAACTCCTTACTCAGTTAAGCCT
This sequence comes from Klebsiella sp. 1SOBk10mer, assembly GCF_046602535.1. Lineage (NCBI taxonomy): Bacteria > Pseudomonadati > Pseudomonadota > Gammaproteobacteria > Enterobacterales > Enterobacteriaceae > Klebsiella > Klebsiella sp. 1SOBk10mer. The sequence goes on along the minus strand of NZ_JBKIUP010000003.1, from coordinate 317,379 downwards.
TGTATTGACTGGCTACAGGCTCAGTGTAGGGGGGGGGGCATCATTAGATAAGAACAGGATTTCGGGTTAGACTGTTCGTCTTAATGGGATAATAACCGCCAGTGGAGAACGAAATGGACAGACTGGATGCCATGCAGTTGTATGTTGCGGTTGTGGATGCCCACAGCTTCGCCCGGGCGGCGGAGGTGCTGGGGCAGCCGCGCTCAACGGTGTCGCGGGTAGTGAAGGAGCTGGAAGCCTGGCTGGGGGCGCAGCTTCTTCAGCGCACCACCCGCAAGCTCAGCGTGACGGCCGAGGGACGCCGGTATTACGCGGAGTGTAAACGGCTGCTGGCCGAGATGGCGGCGATGGAAGCCTCCTTTCCCGGCCGCTCGGCCCAGCCCGCCGGGCGGTTCAAGGTGGGGATGCCGCAATCTCTTGCCCGGCACTGCGTATTGCCAAGGATCGGCGAGTTTCTGCAGCAGTATCCTGACCTGGAGTTGATCCTCTGCTCAAGCGACAACGTGGAAGATATTATCCAGGAGGGATTCGACTGCGTGATCCGTAGCGGACAAATCGAAGATTCCACCACCCTGGTGGCGCGTCCTCTGGCCCGCTACCGCTGGATGGTCCTCGCCTCGCCGGCCTGGCTCGCGGCCCACGGCCGGCCGCAGAGCATCGACGAACTGCACCAGCACCGGGCGGTGGGCTACCTGAAACACCGTACCGGGCGGACCATCGACTGGCTTTTCTCCCTCGATGACGGCGATTGCGCGATCCGCATGCAGGAGACGCTGGTGGTCGACGATACCGATGCCTATATCCAGGCCGGCGTTCAGGGGCTGGGCCTGATCCGCATCGCCAGCTATCTGGCGCAACCTTATCTGCAGAGCGGCGCGCTGGTCGCCTGTCTGGAGCAGGCCGCTTCTGATCTTCCCCTGTCGCTGGTTTATCCGCAAAACCGCTATCTGCCGCCGGCGGTACGCGCGTTTTATGACTGGAGCAGACGCGTTCTGCAACCCCCGCTCAGCGAGGCCTGATGTCGGTGGCATTCGCTCCCGCTATGGTCCGCGCATGGCCTGTTTTATCCTCGCTATCAGCCAGTTCAGCGCCGGATCCTGCGCCCGGCGTTTGTGACGCAGTATACACAGGGTAAATTCCGGGTAGGCCACCGGCGGGGCGTCCCCGCGCAGGGCATACTGCTCCTGCCAGCGCTGCGCCAGCCCCTGGGGGACGGTGGCGAAGAGCGGCAGGGTGGTCAGCAGCAGGGGAAAGGTGGAGAAATTCTGCGTGGCAAAGCGCACGCGCCGCGCGAGTCCCTGACTGGCGAGCTGGCGGTCTATTTCCCCGTGGCCGGTTTCGCGATAGGCCACCATCACATGTTCCCAGGCGACGAAATCGCCCACCGACAACGGCCCGCGGCAGGGGATCTGCTGCGGCGACCAGAGAGTGGTCACCCCCATGCTCATCACCGGTTCACTGACGATCTCCCCGCGGCTCTGTTTGTTGAGGGATACCGCGACATCAATGCGATCCTCCTCCAACAGCTGGCGTACCTGGAAGGGGTCGGCGGCTAGTGTCTGGAGCGACACCCCGGGCGCCTCCTGCATCAGTCCGGGTAACAGCTGGGGCATCAGCCAGTGTTCGCTCCAGTCGCTGAGGCCGACGCGGAAAAGCTGCTGGGCGCTGGCGGGGGAAAACTCCCCGGCGCCAAACATTGCCGAATGCAGGTGTTCCATCAGCGGCTGCAGCTCGGTCATCAGCGCTTGCGCCCGCGGCGTCGGCAGCATGCCTCTGGCGCTGCGCACGAACAGTGGATCGTCAAACATCTCGCGCAGCCGTTTCAGCGCCCCGCTGATGGCCGGCTGGCCAAGATGCAGCGCCTCTGCGGTGCGGGTGACGCTGGCTTCGCGGTACAGCACCATCAAGACCGTCAACAGATTCAGATCGATACGACTAAAATCATTTTCAATGATTTTCTTCATTATAATAATCAATTTGAATGTGGGTTATCCCGGCAGCATAGTGAATATCACCCCGATAAATCAACCAGCGCAATGCGTGCGGAGGGAGTGATGCAAGCTTACCAGACAGGCGACAGCCTGATATTCAAAGTTCCGGAGCGCGAGATTAGCCTGCAGCCGGCGGCGCTCTATCCCGCAGCGTTCCCTGCGACGGAGGCGGACGCCGATAATCAGCCAATCGCGCTGTCGATCCACAGCTGGGTGGTACAGACTCCCCACGATCTGATTGTTATCGATACCGCCACCGGCAACGGCCGGGAACGCGGCGGCAATCCGCTCTATCATCAACTTAACACGCCGTATCTGGAGAATCTCCGCGCCGCGGGAGTGAACCCGGAGGAGGTGACCCTGGTACTACTGACTCACCTGCATACCGACCATGTCGGATGGAATACCGTCTGGCAGGACGATCGCTGGGTGCCGCTGTTCCCCAACGCCCGCTACCTGTGCTCGGCAAAAGAGCTGACGCGGGTGAAAAACAGCGAACGCTACCGGGCGCTGTGGCTCGACAGCCTGCTGCCGGTGATCGAAGCCGGCCTGCTGGAAACCGTCGATGTGGCGGCCCGGCCGCGGGTCGGCGGGCGGATCGCCTTTGTGCCCACCCCCGGCCACAGTCCGGACCATGCCGCGCTGATCCTCGCCGCCGGAGATGATTACGCCTGTTTCTCCGGCGATCTTCTTCATTCCCCGCGCCAGTTTACCCATCCGCACTGGAACTCGGCGTTCTGCGGCGATCCCCGGCAGGCGGAAGCCTCCCGACGGGAGATGATGGCGTGGGGAGCCAGCCATCATGCTCAATGGTTCACCGGGCATTTTGCCGGGTCTTCCTGCGGCTGGCTGGAGGAGGATAAGCAAGGTGACTATCGCTGGCGAGAGGCCGGGCAACAAGCTGCAGATAAGGGGAAACAGTGATGAATAATACGCAAAGCGTGTTGGTTTTTGGCGCCACCGGTCAGCAGGGCGGCTCGGTGGCGCGGGCGCTGCTGCACCGCGGCTGGCGGGTTCGGGCGCTGGTCAGGGATCCTTTCTCCGCCGGGGCCGTCGCGCTGGCGGCACGGGGAGCCGAGCTGGTGGTGGGTACCTTTGAAGACCGGGCGGCAATGCGATCGGCAATGGCCGGGGTCGACGGCGTCTTCAGCGTCCAGCCCAGTTCGCCGGGAGGGACGGTGACCGATGAGCAGGAGGTACGCTACGGGATAACCATCGCCGACCTCGCCGTCGAGTGCGGGGTGAAGCATCTGGTGTACAGCTCCGGCAGCGCGGCGGGGGAGACGCCCACCGGCGTAGCGCATTATGACACCAAAGCGGAAATTGAACGGCATATCCGCCGCCTGCCGCTGGCGGCGACCATCGTGCGTCCCGCCACCTTTATGGAGCTGTTGGTGATGCCCGGTTTTGGCCTTGATGAAGGTCATTTTCACTTTTTTATGCTGCCAGAGGGGAGGATGCAGGTGCTGGCGGTGGAGGATATCGGCCATCTAGTCGCGGCAGTTTTTGCCGCGCCAGCGCGGTTTGCCGGCAAGACGTTCGAGATCGCCAGCGACAGCGTGACCGGCCGTCAACTGGAGGCGTTATTCTCCGCGGCGGCGGGACGGCCGATCCCCTATTCGCGATTTTCCGATGAGGTGCTGGCCGCCAGCCCTTTTCTGCACAAGCTGACCGGGCTGGTGGACGACGGGCGGCTGGCCGGGCACGCCGACCTCGACGCCATGCGCCAGCTGCATCCGCAGCTGCACACCTTCGCCGGCTGGCTGGCGGGCCCCGGCCGTCCCGCCTTCGAGCGGGCGCTGACCAGCGGGGCCAGCTGGGCGTTTAATCGTTAAAGGCGATACCTCCTCTGCGCCGGCGTCTCGGTGTTTGGCCCGGCGTGACGACCTGCGCAGGGAGGGCCTACAGGTCGTTAAGACAACTCACGAGGAGTACGATTGTAAAATTTTAAGCGGTTTTCACGCACAACGATAGGTAAAAGCGAACATCCAGAATTTTCAGCCGCTTACAATGGAGGAAACACTCTGGGATCGCCTGAATAATGACAATTTACCGATGGGCTTCGGCCTGCCTGTTAAGCATGACCTGCGCCGCTACGGCGGCGGAATTTAAAACCATCGAGGCCGATCTGCTGGCCTCCAACCGGCTGTTCTGTATGACCGGCTATGATCATAAGCCGATCGGCGTGGCGTGGGAGAGCGTCAAATATAGCCGCTATCAGCCGCAGTCGGATGGCGACCGTATTTTCAGCGACACCGTCTCCCGGCGCTTTCTGGAAGAGGAGAATAAGACCGCCTTTTACAATGGCGCCAAATATCGCGTACTGGGTAAACCCGCCAGCGCCTGCTATGACTATTCCGCCGCGCGTATTCAACGCATGGCGGGCTACCTGAAGGTGTAACGGCCCCGCGAGGCGGGCGCTAAAACAGCGCCAGCCGGGCGAGACGGTCCAGCGCGTTGCTCAGCGCGTCGTCCCCAGCCGTCAGACTGATGCGGATAAACCCTTCGCCCCCTTCGCCAAAACCAGTGCCTGGCGCCACCAGAATATGCGCCTCCTGCAGCAGCAGGCGGGCAAACTCTTGTGAACGGTACCCGGGCGGCACGCTCAGCCAGAGGAAGAACGTGCCTTGTGCGGTACGAACCGGCCAGCGCAGCGCGGCCAGTCGACGCAGAACCCACTCCCGGCGCTGATGATACGCCTCCGTCAGCTGCGCAATCCGTTCTGCCGGCAGGCTGAGCGCGGCGATCGCCGCATCCTGAATCGCGCCAAACACCGTGCTGTAGCTGTGGGTGTGCAGCTTTTTAAATGCCCGAATGATCGAAGCGTTGCCGACCGCGAAGCCGAAGCGCCAGCCGGCCATATTAAAGGTCTTGGAGAAGGTGTAGGTTTCCACTCCCCACGCCTTCGCGCCGGGCTGAGAGAAAAGGCTCAGCGGCGCGTCACTGGCCGCGCTGCCGATGGCCGCATAGGCAAAATCGTGCAGGATCGGCACCTGGTGACGGTGGGCAAACTGCAGGGCGCTGGCGAACAGCGCCGGCGTGGCGAGGGCGCCGGTGGGGTTATGCGGATAGTTAAGCACCACCAGCCCGGCCTTGGCAGCCACCTCCCGGGGGAGGTCGTTAAAATCCGGCAGGAAATGGTTCTCAGCCCTGAGCGGCAGGCCATAAAACGTCGCCTGGGACTGCAGCGCCGCTGAGCGATAAATGGGATAGCAGGGATCGGTGGAGATGAGGTATTGCCCGGGACGGAGCAGCGCCCGCGGGATGCCGCCAATACCGATATGCGAGCCCTGAAATACCGCGACTTCGCTGTGCGGATCGAATTCCACATCATACTGGCGGCGATAAAAATGGGCGATCGCTTCGCGGACCTGCGGCTTGCCCCAGAATGAGGGGTAGCCATGGTTTTCACGACGATGAATGGCGCTCTGCAGCGCGTCAATCACTTCCGGCGGGGTGGGTTGATCCGGACTGCCGCTGGAGAGGTCGATCAACGGCAGCATGTCGGTGTTGACCTCCGCGGCCAGGTTTTCCAGCAGGCTGAACAGATTCTCTTCCAGGGCGTCCACCAGCGGTGAAGCAGCAAAATCAGGCATAATTTTCCCGGTTTACGTCATCAATAATCTGCCATCTTTAAGGGATTTATGGCGCCTGGCTAAATAACAATATCTGCAAAGGATGATTATTTTTAGGATATGTCGGGATGGCAAAAGGTTATGAGGAATAAGCAAAAGGAAATCCGGCGTTCTGGCTTACAACCCTCTTGCGGCTGTGATTTAATCGCTCAATATCGCCAACCTTCCAGGAAAATACCTTATGAACAAGTCAGTTGCGCTCGGGATGACGCTCGCCCTGTTATCCGCTACCTCTTTTTACGCCACCGCAGATCAAATTATTCGTATCGGCTTCAATCCCGGGCCGTATAAAGAGCAATTTGAAAAAGGGGTCGCCCCCTATTTATTGAGTAAAGGGTATAAAATCGAATATAAAGATTTTAGCGACGGTATTCAGGTCAATGACGCGGTAGCCCGCGGTGATATCGAAGCGAATATTATGCAGCATCCGGTATACCTGAAAGCGATCAATGAGCGGCTGGGGGCCGATAACGTGGGCATTGTGCAGGTACCCACACCGCCGATGGGCCTGTATGGCGGTAAACTGACCACCCTGGGCACCCCGGCAGCCGGCACGGTGGTGTCGGTGCCAAACCAGCCGTCGAACGAATATCGCGCGGTGCTGGTGCTGGAAAGTCTGGGCTGGGTGAAGATTAAACCGGACAGCGATCCCGCCACCTTTTCCCAGCGCAACATCGTTGCTAACCCCTATAAAATCGTGCTTAAGGAGATGGACAATGCCCAGCAGGTTCGCGCGCTGCCGGACGTCGACTATGGCCTGATTCAGGGCAATTTCGCCGTTTCCAGCGGCATGGCGCTCACCTCGGCATTAAAGCTGGAGGCCGCCACCAGCCATTTTATTAACGTCGTAACCGTTGCCGGTAAAAATCAGAAGGCGCAGTTTGCCAAAGATATTATCGACGGCTATCACTCTGCCGATTTCAAAAAATATATTCTCAGCCATCCGCAGTATGATGGTTACCTGCTGCCTGATTATTTAAAATGAATAACGCAATGATAGAATTTCGCCATGTCAGTAAAACCTTTTCCAGAAAAGGGCATCCGGTTCTGGCCCTGCAGGATATTAATCTCAGTATCGACCGGGGCGATATTTTCGGCATTATTGGCTACAGCGGCGCAGGAAAAAGCACCTTATTGCGGCTGATTAATCGGCTGGAAACGCCGGGCGAGGGCGAGGTGGTGTTGAATGGTGAGCCGCTACAGGACTGCAGCGGCCAGCGACTGCAGGCGATCAAAAAAGATATCGGCATGATCTTTCAGAATTTTAATCTGCTGAATTCGAAAACGGTATTTCATAACATCGCTATCCCGCTTATTTTGCAGGGCCGCGACAAGGCCTTTATCCAGGCGCGGGTTGCGGAGCTGCTGGCGTTTGTCGACCTGAGCGACAAAATGCACAGCTATCCTAATGAGCTGTCGGGAGGGCAAAAGCAGCGGGTCGGTATCGCCCGGGCGCTGGCCACCAACCCGTCGGTGCTGCTGTGCGATGAAGCCACCTCGGCGCTCGACCCCCACACCACGGTACAGATCTTACTGCTGCTGCAGGAGATTAATCGCCGCTATGGCATCACCATTGTGCTGATTACTCATGAAATGTCAGTGATCCAGAAAATCTGTCACAAGGTGGCGGTGATGCAGGCCGGGCGCATTGTTGAGCAGGGGACGGTGTTCGATCTCTTTGCCCAGCCGCAGCATCCGGTCACCGCCAGTTTCGTGCAGTCGGTGGTGCACGATCGCCTGCCGCAGCGGGTGGCGTCGCTCCTGCAGCGCGATAACGGCGCCCGGGCTTTACGCCTCGAATTTATCGGCGCGACGGCCCGGCAGCCGATCATTAACCACCTGATCCGCGAGTATGCTGTCGAGGTGAATATCCTGTTTGCCAGCATGTCCGAAGTTCAGGGCCGGATACTGGGATTTATGATTGTGCAACTCCTCGGCGAGCCTGACGAAACCGAAGGCGCTATCACCCATCTGGCCGACGCAGGAGTGAAAATCACCCATGTTTGATCTGATTGATACCGCCATTACCGGCGAGCAGTTTCTGCTGGCGCTGCATGATACCCTGATTATGGTCGCCATCTCACTGGGCTTTGGCGCGCTGATCGGCGTCCCGCTGGGAATTGTGCTGGTGGTTTGTCGTCCCGGCGGCATCGTGGCCAACCCGGTGGTGCATCAGGCGCTGAATCCGCTGATTAACGTGCTGCGCTCGCTGCCGTTTATCATTTTGCTGATTGTGATCCTGCCCTTCACCAGGCTGCTGGTGGGCACGACTATCGGCACCGCGGGGGCCATCGTGCCGCTGATCGTTTTTGTCGCCCCCTATATTGCCCGGCTGGTGGAGAGCTCGCTGCTGGAGGTGGATGAGGGGATCCTTGAGGCCGCAGACGCCATGGGCGCTACCCCTCTGCAGTCCGTCTGGCACTTTATGCTGCCCGAGGCGGCGGCGTCGCTGATTCTGGCCCTTACCACCGCGACCATCGGTCTGCTTGGCGCGACCGCCATGGCGGGAACGGTGGGCGGCGGCGGGATCGGCGATCTGGCGATCACCTACGGCTATCAGCGCTTCGACGCCTTTGCCACCCTCACCACCGCCCTGGTGCTGATTGTTATTGTCCAGCTTATTCAGACGCTGGGTACCCGCCTGGCTCGCCGGCTGCGTCGCGAATAACCGCTAATCCGCGCCGGGGTTGCCCCGGCTAGCGTGCGCAGACCGCGGCGAAGGCGCTGGCTACCCGCGCAATATTGCCGTGGTTGAGCCCGGCCACACAGACCCGACCGCTGGCGATCAGATAGATGCCGTGCACTTCGCGCAGAACGTCTACCTGATCGGCGCTAAAGCCGGTGTAACTGAACATGCCGCGCTGGGTCAGCAGATAGGAAAAATCCTCCGCCGGCAGGGCTGTCTGCAGGGATTTCACTAGCGCGACGCGCATGGCGCTGATGCGGGTGCGCATGGCCTCCACTTCTTCCTGCCACAGGGCATTCAGCTCGGGATCGTAGAGCACCTGCGACACCACCTGGGCGCCAAACCCCGGCGGGCTGGAGTAGTTGCGGCGCACGGTGGCTTTCAACTGGCCCAGCACGCGCCCGGCGGCATCGGCATTGTCACAGACCACCGACAGGCCGCCGACACGCTCGCCGTACAGCGAAAAAATCTTCGAGAACGAGTTACTAACCAGCGCCGTCAGCCCGGCGCTGGCGATGGCGCGGATGGCATAGGCATCTTCATCCAGCCCACGGCCAAAGCCCTGGTAGGCAATATCGAGGAACGGGATCAGCTCCCGGGCGATCAACACCTCAATCACCCGATCCCACTGCTCGGGGGTGAGATCGGCCCCCGTCGGATTATGGCAGCAAGGATGGAGCAGCACGATGCTGCGCGACGGGAGCTGCTGGAGGGCGGCAAGCATGGCGGGGAAATTGACCCCGCGAGTGGCGCTGTCGAACCAGGGATAGGTATGCACCTCGAAGCCCGCCCCGGCAAAGATGGCCACATGGTTCTCCCAGGTCGGATCGCTGACCCAGACCGCGGAGTCGGGGAAGTAGCGCTTGAGAAAATCCGCGCCCACCTTCAGCGCGCCGGAGCCGCCCAGCGTCTGGATGGTGGCGATGCGTCCGGCACGCAACGCCGGATGATGTTCGCCAAACAGCAGCGTCTGGACCGCGCGGCGATAGGGCGCCAGTCCCTCCATCGGCAGATAGAGGCTGGCCTTTTGCAACTGGCTCTGTAGCCGGTCAGCGGCCTGGCGGACCGCCTCCAGCTGAGGAATGATGGCCTGCTCGTTATAGTACAGCCCGATGCTGAGGTTAACTTTGTCTGCCCGGGGATCCTGTTGAAAGGCTTCCATCAGCGACAGGATAGGATCGCCCGCGTAGGCGTCGACGTTCTGGAACACAGTGGTTACTCCTGAAATGACCGTTAAAGGTGAAGCCATTACACCGCATAGCGTCCGGGGCGGTGGTTCATGGCGATAATCGAATTCAAAATCACGGCGCCGAGGACAGAGACCAGCAGCATCGGCAGGCTAACCACCCACAGGGAGGCGGTGACGATGCAGGCGTCCACTACCATCTGGAATTTACCGGCGCGGATGCCGCTTTTATCCTGCAGATAGAGGGCCAGAATATTGACGCCGCCGAGGCTCGCTTTATGGCGGAACAGCACCACAAAGCCGATACCGACCATGATGTTGCCGAAGAGGGTGGCGTAATAGGGGTTCAGGCGATCGACATGGATAAAGTAGCCGTGCAGGTCGGAGAACAGCGACACCAGTCCGACCGCGCAGAAGGTTTTCAGCGTGAAGGCGGCGCCCATCCGCCGGACGGAGAGCCAGTAGAAGGGCAGATTAATGGCGAAGAAAACCACGCCGAACGGCAGGTGGGTGGCGTAGTGGATCAGAAAGGCCATGCCTGCCGTCCCGCCGGTCAGGGCACCGGCCTGACGAAACAGGATAATACCAAAGGAGATCATTAGCGTGCCGAACAGCAGCGCCAGGGTATCCTCCAGCCAGGTGTGGGTCAGTTTTTCAGGGGAAAGGACGTTATCCATAAATAAGCACTATCTTTTCGTTAACAAGGATAAGCGCTTGTTTGCAAAAATCGCACCAGCGGAGAGTGCCCGGGCGATCGTTTGCGGAAAAAATAGCCGTGGTTTAGCCTAACCTGTTGTTCTGACAGGAAGAGAAAATTGCACGGGTCGTGCGTTTTATGGTTTCCTAATGCGTGAATTGTGCGAATTTGCCGCTTGTCGCGCATTGTCTGGCCCCGCGTCTGCACCAGCGCAGGGCACTGTGCCCCGGTTCAGCGCAGCGGGGTCGTGCCCGGCATCAGCTGGCCGTTCTCTTTCAGGCGGTTGAGCACAACGGCAGTTTTCAGATGGGCCACCCCTTTGTTTTGCGCCAAAATATGGCTGATCAAATGGCTCAGACCGGGCAGGTCCGGGACCGTTACCCGCAGCAGATAATCGGCGTCGCCGGTGGTTTTCCAGGCGTCCAGAATGGCGTCCACTTCACTGAGCATCTGATGAAAGCTCTCCACGCATTGCGGGGTGTGATTCAGCAGACGCACCTCAATCAGGCCAAGCATCTCCTGCCCGGCGGCATCCGGCGCCAGACGCGCATGGTAGCCGAGGATAAGCTGCGCCTGTTCAAGGGCGATACGGCGGCGCGAACACTGGGAAGCGGACAGTCCGATAAGCTCGCTCAGTTCCTGATTGGTTAAACGGCCATTGGCCTGCAGCAGGGTAAGAATTTTCAGATCATAGTCGTCGATGTTGTACATAGTGGCCACTAGCGGAACGTAAAAGTGGCTAACAGCCTAACAGTTTTTTGCCTGGCGTGAAGCCTGGGCGGACGGCGGCAAAGCGGATGCACCAAAACGGGTCAGGTTCATGCATTAAGTCGCTCTTTTTCTCATGATCTGTGCGTAATCTGGCCATTTTTCGCGTGTGATGCGCCAGGTCAGCGCCGCGATGAGCAGCTACCGGAACTGATACGAAAACAATAATTGAATATAATTCAATGAATTACTTTTTGTCTGCTGCTGCGCGGCGTTCCGCTGGCCTGAAAGTTGCTACCGGCGAAAGTGACTTTTTACAGACAGGGGCAGGTCAGAGATGACAACGCAGCAAGAGCATCAGTTAAAACGCGGGTTAAAAAACCGCCACATCCAGTTGATTGCCCTCGGGGGGGCGGTCGGCACCGGACTGTTTTTAGGTATTGCGCAAACGATCCGTATGGCAGGCCCTTCGGTCCTGCTGGGATACGCCATCGCCGGGGTTATCGCCTTCTTTATCATGCGTCAGCTTGGCGAAATGGTGGTAGAGGAGCCGGTGGCGGGTTCGTTCAGCCATTTCGCCAACCGCTACTGGGGGCCCTTCGCCGGGTTTATGTCAGGCTGGAATTACTGGGTGTTGTACGTGCTGGTAAGCATGGCGGAGCTGACGGCGGTGGGGATCTATATTCAGTACTGGTGGCCGGAGGTACCCACCTGGCTGTCGGCGGCGATCTTCTTCGTGGCGATCAATGCCATCAACCTGACGCACGTCAAAGTGTATGGCGAGCTGGAGTTCTGGTTCTCGATTGTCAAAGTGGCCGCCATCATCAGCATGATCGCCTTTGGCTGCTATCTGTTATTTAGCGGTCACGGCGGCCCGGCGGCGACGGTGGCCAACCTATGGCAGGACGGGGGATTTTTCCCTAACGGCATCACGGGCTTGGTGATGGCTATGGCGGTGATCATGTTCTCCTTCGGCGGGCTTGAGCTGGTGGGGATCACCGCGGCGGAAGCCGATGAGCCGCATAAAACCATTCCCAAAGCCACCAACCAGGTGATCTACCGGATTCTGCTGTTTTACGTGGGGTCGCTGGCGGTCCTGCTGTCACTCTACCCGTGGCGGAACGTCGTGGAAGGGGGAAGCCCTTTTGTGCTGATCTTTCACGCCATTGACAGCAATATTGTGGCCAACGCCCTCAATCTGGTGGTGCTCACCGCCGCGCTGTCGGTCTACAACAGCTGCGTCTACTGCAACAGCCGGATGCTGTTCGGCCTGGCTCAGCAGGGCAACGCCCCGCGTGCGCTGCTGCGAGTGAACCACCGCGGGATCCCATTGACCGCCCTGGCGGTATCCGCCGTCGCCACGGCGCTTTGCGTGGTGATTAACTATGTGATGCCCGGGAAAGCCTTTGCCCTGCTGATGGCCCTGGTGGTGGCCGCCCTGGTCATCAACTGGGCGATGATCTGCATCACTCATCTTAAGTTCCGCCGCGCGATGCAGCGGGCCGGGAAGGTAACGGCTTTCCAGAGTTTCGCCTATCCCCTGACAAACTGGCTGTGTCTGCTGTTTCTCGCCGGGATCCTCGGAGTGATGTATCTGACCCCGGACATCCGCATCTCCGTCTGCCTGATCCCGGTATGGCTGCTGATCCTTGCCGCAGGCTATCTGCTGCGCAGGAAAAGCGCGCTGGAGCCGGTGGCGGCGCTGGAGGAGCGTTAATCTGCGATGCCCTGCGTGGCGGCAGGGCGATATTGTTGCGCTGAAAACATATAGCGCCAATATATAGGATGGTTTATATAATTACGATAAATGATAACTAACAATATCACGCTGAATATAAATGAGAATGTGAGGTGACCGCGCGCTTTTTATTGATCTTGCGTACCGCTTTGCTACTATCCAGCCGGCATTGAGTCTTTATTTTATAATGCCTGGAAATGGAATGGTAAAATACATAATGGAGTAGGGTATGAAGCATGTGCACAAGCTGGCCTGGATTGGCCTGTTCGTCAATATTATTATCTGTTTTGTCGCGCGTAATTTATTACTCGATGAAGGACAACTGAATTTCCATAGTCGGGTGGACAGCATGTGGTCCTGGCTGGTTCTTGCCCTGTTTATCGCCGTGGTGGTTCAGGCGCTCAGCATTATGCTGTCTGGCCGCTATCCTTATATGGCCATTGTGCTAGCCTTTATTGGCGGTATCGTGATGATACCCATCAGCATGATCTTTCTGGTCGGCAGCCTGTTCAGCTTTCAAACGCGGATTAACGCCGGTTTTACCCCGTGGCGGTCAACAACCGGGGCGATGAGCCGCGACGATAATCACCAGCTATTAACCTTTAATGCATCCGCTTTTTATCCGCAGGGAGCGCTGGCGCTCATCGCCGGGATAATTATCTTAATGATTGGCATGGGTATTGGCGGCGTATTTATTGCCGCCGGTATTCTGGCGCTGTGCAACGGCTATCGTCTGCAGAATCGGGTGGTGATTGGCGTCAGCGGCGAGTCGATGATATTTACGCCGGGTCTCTATGCCGACACCTACATTATTCCTTTGCGCGATGTAGTTCTCGCTGAGCGCGGCAGTCATGATGCGAAAGTCCGGCTGCTCATCCCGTCGACAGGCAGAAGTATCACCTTGCGCAAAAAAATGCTCGCCGGCGATAACGTCAGCGACACCTTCGCTGCGATCCTTGCAAAACTGACCACCGTTTAGCGCCGGCAGGAAGAAAAGCCGCCAGCGACAACGAGGGCCCTGGCGGCGGAAGGGGAAACATCAACGGCAGGCGCGTCGGCCTGGCCTTTGGTATACAGCAACAGGCTGCCTGTTAATCCACGTTAGTAAAATAATCGCGCGCGGCGGTCTCGACGCGCTTCGCGTCCAGCCCGGTCTTCTCAGTGATCTGCTCGATAAACGGTTTAAATTTTTCGTCCATCACGTTCCCTCCTTCCCAGTGGGCGACGTAAAATTTGCACTGATAGCGATAAAAATGGAGAGTGGTATCTCCTAACGTGTAGTACATGAGCTTCTCCTGTCCGGTATTGCGGTCACCGCGTCCACAGCGTCAGCAACCTTTTTCTCATCACGATCGATCTGTTCTCTATCCTCCTCCCAATTGGCTGAAATTTCCAGCGGTGCTTTACGCAAAAAGGCAGGATAAAGAAAGGATAATCTGCTGACAGGCAGTGATTATTTCTGGAGTCAGGGCGGTGACCCGGTTACCTGCGGGCCGCGCAGATAACCGGAGTAGCGACAGGCTTAGCGCAGCGCGTTGCGCTCGTCGGCGGTCAGGTCGAGGGTCTGCGCCACGCCGCTTTCCGCGGAACGCACCGCCGCTTCCAGAACGGCCATTACCGCCAGCGCTTCAACCGGTGGCACCGGATTGGCGATCTGGCCCTTCAGCGCGTCGCGGATCTGCATATAGTACTGGCGCTGATCGCCCGACGGGGTAGGCTGAGTTTGGGCCTGCAGCGAGGCGTCATAGATCACCAGCTTGTCATCATCCTGACCCCAGCCGGCGCTCCCCGCTACCACACCCGCCAGCAGCTGGCTCTCCTGCTGGTCGGCCCGCGCTTTGACAACGCTGCCTTTATCGCCATGCACCATGAAGCGCGAGGAGCCCCCCGCGACCAGCATGCTGCAGTGGAGGATCGCTTTATGCGCCGGGTAGTTTAACACCACGTGCGCCCAGTCGTTGATCTCTGCGCCGTCGCGCAGGGTGGCAATGTTGCCCTGTACCGACTGCGGCAGACCAAACAGCTGCAGCGCCTGATCGATCAGGTGCGGGCCCAAATCGAACCATAAGCCGCTGCCGGGAACGTTCTGCTCGCGCCAGCGGACGCGGACTTCCGGGCGGAAACGGTCGAAATGGGACTCAAAATGTTTCACCGTGCCGATGGCGCCCTGCTCAATAACCTGACGGATCCCGAGATAGTCGCTGTCCCAGCGGCGGTTATGGAAGACGGAGAGCAGGCGCTGTTTCTCCTGCGCCAGGGCGATCAGCTCCCGGGCCTCCTGCATATCAAGGGTAAAGGGTTTGTCCACCACCACATGCTTGCCGGCGTTCAGCGCCAGGCGGGCCAGCGGCGCGTGCGTGGCGTTGGGGGAGGCGATGACCACCAGATCGACATCCGGATGCTGGACCGCCGCTTCCGGGGAGGCGATCACCGTGACGTCCGGCAGGTCGCGTTTGACTTTTTCTTCATCACGCGAGGCGACGAAGGCCAGGTTCAGGCCCGGCACCGAACGGATAAGCGGCGCGTGGAAGGTCTTACCGACGAAGCCATAGCCAATCAGGGCGATATTTATCGTGTTGTTACTCATCAGGTTCTCCGCGTTGTTAAGCGTCAGCAATATGTACAGAGAGGGCAGGGTCATCCCCCAGCTCAGGCCAGGGACGATCGAGGAAAAGATGGTGTATGTCGCTGAGACCGGCCACCAGCCAGGGTTCGCAATGGTTGACTTTGGTATGGTCCGCCACCAGCCAGTGTTCCGCGCTGGCGGCGAGCATGGCGCGTTTTACGTCGGCATCGGCCTCCTGGCTGGCGCTCAGTCCAAGCTCGGCATGCAACGCGCAGGCGCCGAGAATCGCGATATCGGCGCGGTAGCGCGACACCAGCGACAGCGTGGCGCTGCCGGCGAACAGCCGCTGCTCACTGTCCCACTGGCCGCCAAGCAGGATGAGCTGGATATCGGCGCGGTCGCTAAACAGCTGGGCGATATCCAGCGACGCGGTGATCACGGTCATGGGGCCTTTCAGCTGGGTAGCGACGGCCAGCAGGGTACTCCCGGCGTCGAGAAACAGCGTCGAGCCGGAGGGGATGCGCGCGGCGACCTGCTGGCCGAGACGCTGCTTGGTTCCGGGGAGCAGGGCGTTTCTTCCCTGGCGCGTCATCGCCGGGACGTTAAGCGCGATGGCGCCGCCGTGGCTTTTCTGCAGTACGCCCTGGTTTTCCAGCTCGCTGAGATCCCGGCGTATGGTATCGGCCGATACCTGCAGCGCATCAACCAGTTCGCTGATGCTCAGCTGACCGGTTTCACTTAGCCGGTCGAGGATGTGTTTTTGTCGGGCGAGCTTATGCATGACGAGAGACTCCGCAAGTTGACGCAATAAGCGGCATAATACAGCATAAAGTCGCAAAATAAACCGCAAAAAGTCGCACTGAGGCGCGCAAAACCTGAAGAACTTGATTTCACTACACTTTAACGTTAAATGAGGAAGGTGGGCGCGGCCCGGGGGAAAGCGCTTTTTAATGAAGCGATTAGCCCCTTTCACCGGGCAATAAACAGCGAAAAAGCGCGCTTTCGCGTACCTTATACAGAGTGCGTGCAATGTGACAGGCATGGATTAACGGAGGTTGAGTGGACGCGATTAAAGGCTCGGAGTTGCAGATACCGGACGCGATCTTCGCGTGGGTGCTCGACGGGCAGGGGGGCGTGAAGCCGCTCGCCGATAACGATATTATCGACAAAGAGAAGCCCTGCTGGCTGCATCTCAACTATACCCATAGCGACAGCGCCGACTGGCTGGCGGCCACCCCGCTACTGCCCAATAACGTGCGCGATGCCCTAGCAGGCGAGAGCACCCGACCACGGGTAACGCGGATCGGCGACGGGGCGCTGATCACCCTGCGCTGCATCAACGGCAGCACCGATGAACGCCCAGACCAGCTGGTGGCGATGCGTCTCTATATGGATGAGCGGCTGATCGTCTCCACTCGTCAGCGCAAAGTGCTGGCGCTCGACGATGTGCTGGGCGACCTGAAGGAGGGCAATGGGCCGACGGACTGCGGCAGCTGGCTGGTGGAAGTCTGCGACGCGCTGACCGATCATGCCAGTGAGTTTATTGAACAACTGCACGACCGAATAATCGACCTCGAAGACGACCTGCTCGATCAGCAGGTGCCGCCGCGCGGTTTCCTTGCCCTGCTGCGTAAACAGCTGATCGTGATGCGCCGGTATATGGCGCCGCAGCGCGATGTTTACGCCCGGCTGGCCAGCGAGCGCCTGCCGTGGATGAGCGACGATCAGCGGCGGCGGATGCAGGATATCGCCGAGCGGCTGGGGCGCGGGCTGGATGAGATCGACAGCTGCATCGCCCGCACGGCGATCATGAGCGATGAGATCGCCCAGATTATGCAGGAGTCGCTGGCGCGGCGGACCTATACGATGTCCTTGATGGCGATGGTGTTTCTGCCCAGCACCTTTTTAACTGGCCTGTTCGGCGTCAACCTCGGCGGGATCCCTGGCAACAGCTGGCATCTGGGGTTTAGCCTCTTCTGCCTGATGTTAGTCGTTGTCATCGGTGGTGTTGCATGGTGGTTACATCGCAGTAAATGGTTGTAAAGAATCGCCTTTTAGCAGCGACGATGCCGGGAAAACCCGGCAATGTTTGAGCGAAATCAATAAACCCTCTACCCATTCAGGGCAATATCTCTCTCGCAGGTGAATGCAACGTCAAGCGATGGGCGTTGCGCTCCATATTGTCTTACTTCCTTTTTTGAATTACTGCATAGCACAATTGATTCGTACGACGCCGACTTTGTTGAGTCGGCTTTTTTTTTGCGCTCTCCTGACCAGCTTCTACGCTTACTAAGACACCCGACGGTCTTCAGGCCGTTTACGCCTGCGGGTACGCCCGTATCACTTTCCGGGAGGCCACTATGCATTACGCTTCAGGGCTGACAGCCCAGTCTATCCCCATCTCGCCCGAGCCGAACGATCCGGTTCCTTTACCCGATCCACGACCGCGTCCGCAGCCGCAGCCCGATCCGCCGCCTGATGAAGAGCCGATTAAATTGTCGCATCAGGCGCGGAGATCTGCGAGGATACGCGCCTGCAGATCGTCTGTCCTTTAATACGAGAATACATTGTGACCGCTTTTTCTACCCTGACTGTTTTACCTGCCGCCCAATTAGCCAACCTTAACGAGCTGGGTTATCTGTCGATGACGCCGGTTCAGGCCGCCGCCCTGCCGGCGATCCTCGCGGGGAAAGATGTGCGCGTGCAGGCAAAAACCGGCAGCGGAAAAACGGCCGCCTTCGGGCTGGGTCTGTTGCAGCATATCGATCCGTCGCGCTTTGAGACCCAGTCGCTGGTGCTGTGTCCGACCCGCGAACTGGCCGATCAGGTTGCCGGCGAGCTGCGCCGTCTGGCGCGCTGCCTGCCGAACATCAAGATTTTGATGCTCTGCGGCGGGCAGCCGTTTGGCGCCCAGCGCGATTCACTGCAGCACGCCCCGCATATTATCGTCGCCACTCCGGGCCGTCTGCTCGATCATCTGCAGAAGGGGACGGTCTCTCTCGACGCGCTGCAGACCCTGGTGATGGATGAAGCGGACCGCATGCTCGATATGGGCTTCAGCGACGCCATCGACGAGGTGATCCGCTTCGCGCCGGCTGACCGGCAGACGCTGCTGTTTTCCGCCACCTGGCCTGCGGCAATCGCGGCGATCAGCGGCCGGGTGCAGCGTCATCCGGAAACGATTGAGATTGACAGCGTCGATGCGTTACCGGCTATCGAACAGCAGTTCTTTGAAGTTTCCCGCCACGGCAAGATTGCGCTGCTCCAGCGTCTGCTCAGCCAGCATCAGCCGGCGTCCTGCGTGGTGTTCTGCAATACCAAGCGCGATTGCCAGGCGGTCTGCGATGCGCTCAACGCCGCCGGGCAGAGCGCATTATCGCTGCACGGTGACCTCGAGCAGCGCGACCGCGATCAAACGCTGGTGCGCTTCGCGAACGGCAGCGTCCGGGTTCTGGTGGCGACCGATGTCGCTGCCCGCGGCCTGGACATCAAATCTCTCGCGCTGGTGGTGAACTTCGAGCTGGCCTGGGATCCGGAAGTGCATGTGCACCGCATCGGCCGTACCGCCCGCGCCGGCGAACAAGGTCTGGCTATCAGCTTCTGCGCGCCGGAAGAGGCGCAGCGCGCCACCATTCTGGCCGACATGCTGCAGTTATCCCTCAACTGGCTGCCGGCGCCGGCGGGTAACGCTATCACGCCGCTGACGGCGGAGATGGCGACGCTGTGCATCGACGGCGGAAAAAAGGCGAAAATGCGCCCGGGGGATGTGCTGGGGGCGTTGACCGGTGATATGGGATTTGATGGCGCCGATATCGGCAAAATTAACGTCCACCCGGCCCACGTCTATGTGGCGATCCGCCAGAATATGGCGCAGAAGGCGTATAAGCAGTTACAAAACGGCAAGATCAAAGGCAAAGCCTGCCGCGTACGACTGCTGAAGTAAGGGCAGAATAGCGCGTCTCAGGCGGCGGCCTGAGACGCTTGCAGGTTACTTCACTTCCACTACGTTCAGACGCAGCTCATCCAACCGGGCGTCCTCTTCCTCCGGCTGCCAGCCGGCAGGCTGCAGGGGAATCTCTTCCCTGTCAAACGCTAAATCGCCGCCGTCCACCACCTCGGAGCCGTGGGTGATGCCTTTAAAATCAAACAGATTAACGTCGCTCAGGTGCGAAGGCACCACGTTCTGCATTGCGCTAAACATGGTTTCAATGCGTCCCGGATAACGCTTATCCCAGTCGCGAAGCATATCGGCGATCACCTGGCGCTGCAGGTTAGGCTGCGAACCGCACAGGTTGCAAGGAATGATCGGGAAGCCCTTGGCCTGGGAGAAACGCTCGATGTCCTTTTCGCGGCAGTAGGCCAGCGGGCGGATGACGATGTGTTTGCCGTCGTCGCTCATCAGCTTCGGCGGCATTCCTTTCATTTTGCCGCCGTAGAACATATTCAGGAACAGCGTCTGCAGGATGTCGTCTCGATGATGGCCGAGGGCAATCTTGGTGGCGCCAAGTTCGGTGGCGGTACGGTAGAGAATGCCGCGACGCAGGCGAGAGCACAGCGAGCAGGTGGTTTTCCCTTCCGGGATCTTCTCTTTGACGATGCCGTAGGTGTTCTCTTCAACAATCTTATATTCAACGCCCAGCTGCTCAAGATACGCCGGCAGAATATGCTCCGGGAACCCAGGCTGTTTCTGGTCGAGATTCACCGCCACCAGCGAGAAGGAGATGGGCGCGCTTTTCTGCAGGTTACGCAGGATCTCCAGCATGGTATAGCTGTCCTTGCCGCCTGACAGACAAACCATAATGCGGTCGCCCTCTTCAATCATATTGAAGTCGGCGATCGCCTCACCGACGTTGCGGCGCAGACGTTTCTGCAGCTTATCGATGTTGTATTTCTCTTTCTTTGTAAGTTCTTGATTTTCTTGCATTATTAACATTCTCAAAATCTAAAAGGGGCATATAGGGGGCAAAATGTGTTAAAGCCCAAGCCGGGAATTCAACATAGAAACCTGGTCGCCGTTCATCTCTTCTATCCATGTACTATAAACGTCGTACACCATTTGCGCGTTTTCATGCCCCATCTGATTGGCTATAAAAGACGGGTTTGCGCCAGCCGTCAGGAGCCAGCAGGCAAAAGTATGCCGCGTATGGTACGGATTCCTGCGGCGAATGCCAGCGCGTTTTACTGCAGCTTCCCATCTACTGCCTATGCTGCTGTGCGAGTAGCAGGGTTTTTGCTCGCCTTTCCGTCTCCGCGGCATGAAAACAAATCGCAAATTCTGTTCCTCGCTTGAGCCGTATTCCCTGTGGTGAAACGTGATAGTGGATACCGGATGTCCAGCTGTCAGTTCATGCTGCGCTTTCAGCGCGTCCAGGGCAGGGCCAAGCAATTGTATCGTCCGATTTCCTGCTGCTAATGCCATACCGAGGCCTTTTGCTGAGGCGCTGGTGAGAGGTAACTCGCCGGAGATGTGCCGGGCGTGAGAAACCGTAAAAGCACCTGGGAAGCAATAAAATACCCGGCAATCAGTGCCGGGTTTTGGGGCTCACATAAGATTGGAAATCTGGCTGTAAGAGAGGTGTTTACTTTACTTGACCCTAAATGATAAGTCGAAACTCCTCATTTTTTAATGGAATATAGGTGAATGGAAGCGTTATAGGGAAGGAGTAGCCCTGCGGAAGAATGGCGATGCCTCAATCCCCCGCAGAACGCAAAGCGCGCAGCTAACCCGGCTGTGATATATAATCCCCTCCATACCAGCGGGGATGAAGAAGTGGATCCGCATCCTCCGGCGTTGCATGAAAAAGGCGTATTAGGGATCTATAGACATAAGGAAAACAACAATTGGTATCGGTTATGAAAAAAACATTACTTCTGGTTTGCGCTGTTCTTATATCAAACTTGGCACTTGCTGCAGGAAATAAAGAAGAAGTGGTGCCTGTGCGGATAAGTTGCCCTAATCCTTATTATCCAGTTTCTGCCATGGCTAATCGGATTAGTGGCACTGTAAATTACGCTGCCTCAGTAAATGAAAAAGGGGAAGTAACTTCTGTTGAGACAACTGGTGCTGAGCTCTTTTTTAGAGAAACAAGATCAGCAATGAGAAAATGCAAGTATGAGCCCGGAAAGCCAGGCATTGCGCGTGGAACAATAAGATTTCGTCCATCTCAACCGTAAATACTGCTAGCCTACCTGGATTTTCTGTACTGAGAGATCTAGCAGCCTGATGCTCTTGCAATGGGAGTCGAGCCAAGTGATGTTATGTTGGCAAGCTCTAGAGATTTACCTGGCAAAATCACTGGTTAAGGGGAGCAGGTTAGTCATGGTTGGCTGAAAAAAAACTGGAGACGAGTTAGGCTCTCCTGTTCCCAGTGTGATTGCTGAAAAATTTCGTGGCTGTGAGTTTTCGAACTTTCATTCATTCGGAGAGCTTTCAGGAAGGCGGTTTCTGATACCACTGAGCTAACTGAGCGGTTTGACAAGCTAGCTTAGGGGGTATCAAGTTAGAAACATGGTCGTTCATTCGTAAAATGAGCATGTCGGGGGAAGGCTTAAACATGAATTAGAACACGCAAAAGCTATTAAAATACCGGTGATGTGTATGGTATTGAGAACTGGCGAGTTATGATGCACAAAAAGCCATGTCGAAGTTCACTAAGCAATGGTGGTAAATGATGGACAATAAAAAAAGCATTTCTGATTACACCGAATCTGAGTTTTTAGCTTTTGTGAAAAAGATATTTAATCCGGATAATACAACCGAAGATGAAGATGTGCAAAATGTTTTAGAGTTTGAACGTATCACTGAACACCCTGATGGTTCTGATGTAATTTTCTATCCTCCAAAGGGCCGAGAGGATAGTCCGGAAAGGGTTGTTAAGGAAGTGAAAGAATGGCGGGCCAGGAATGGCAAGCCTGGTTTCAAAGAGTAGCTGATCGGTACAGTTGCGTTATCTTACCTATCTTAACGTGATAATAGATGACTTCTGATTGAAACTCGCGCCGGCGGTTTTTTATTACGTTGAATTTATTATCGGTGAAAGTAGTTCACAATTTTGATTTTTTATCAACCAGCCCTAAAGATGCCGTCGGAGCCTGAGCAACTTCCTTAACTTATGCGCTTTGAGGGCATTCCCGATGCAAAAGGCAATCAGAACACCAAGGTCTGCTTTCAGCAGGGTGCGGGTATTATCAGGTTATTGGATTTTAATAGCCTCAATCAATTACGCCCCCTGATTCCTAACGTTGTCCACCGCTCGGAAAACGGGGTGCCATGTGAAATGATCAGCAGGTACCGCACCATCTGCAATTATCTCATTCACCTCTTTTCCTCGAATAGCCTGCCTCATCCATTCCCAGGTGGATTCAGGTGCCAGGACCAGCGGCCGGCGCTGTGGGGGCTGGCTGTATGTAAATATAAAATAAATTCAGTTGGTTGGAGGGGGCACAACTTATTGGTGTTGTACATTTTTACTAATTTCTTGATTTTGCAGCATGTAATAGTGGCTCAATTCATAGTGTGGCATCAGAAGAGCACGCGTTGTGCCAGCCGCTGGACAACGTGGCGCTGGCGCGTAGCAATTAATGAGGTCTGACAGACAACCGTGGCGTGTATGGTACGGATTCAGGGGCGGAATGTCAGCATCTTTCCGGCACTTTCCGCTGCGGGCAGGCAAGCTGGTGGAGCAGAAGTAAAAATAAACAGCCCGCCGGGCGGCGGGCTATGGCGCTAGCGGACGACCAGCACCGAGCACTCGGCGTGGCGGACCACCGCGGCGGCGTTGGAGCCCAGCAGATAGGTGGTGATATCCGGCCGGTGCGAAGCGATGATCACCAGGTCGGCGGGTAGCGACTTGGCCAGCGCGAGGATCTTATCTTTTGGCGATCCTTCGGCAACGTGAAAATGTTTCCGATCTTCCGGGATAGAGAACTGTTTCGCGAGTTCTTTAAGCTGCGTTTCCGTTCCTTCACGCAGCTCATCCATACCAGGCAGTTCGGCGGTATAGGCCATTCCCAGTGAGGCATAATAAGGCAGGGAAGGGATAACGGAGAGGAAATGGACCTCAGCGTCGTCAATCCGCGCTTCCGATTCAACGTGACTGATAATGCGTTCAGTAAATTCTTTATCAGAGATATCGATGGGGACAAGAATCATTCTGCTCATAAAACCTCCTGTTTAAGTATCCCCTCATATTGTACGGCATTATGACACGTTTTGTATCATGACCGCAGTCACACTTTGACATTAACGTGACTTGTGTTCGGGAAATTTTCCCTTTATCACGCCGTCATAAAACCGACCTTTTGACACCACCTGTAAAAAGTCACGAAAAATACGCGGTGGAACGCCGGTATATTGCAACGGCGGCTGGTGATAAAAACAAATTTCCAGCGTGGCGGAGGCGTCATCATAGGCGACAGAGATAATTCGGGAAGATTTAACCGGGTGATGATGCATGATGGACGTCCTCGGGCAGGCACTGACTGAGCACGACTATATCACTAAACGGACGCTTATTTTAAGCGGTGGGATATATTGTTTTGTTTTAGCTGCTGCGATGCAGAGAGAGAAAGCCCGCCGGAACCGGCGGGCTGGCGCATCAGAACTGGTAAACCAGGCCCAACGCGACGATGTTGTCGGTAGAGATACCGTTGTCTTTGTAGAAGCTGTCGTTGTCATCCAGCAGATTGATTTTGTAATCAACGTAGGTGGACATATTACGGTTGAAGTAATAGGTGGCGCCGACGTCCATATATTTGACCAGATCTTTATCGGCGTAGCTGCCGGTATTATAGAGATCTTTGCCTTTGGACTGCAGATAGGAGATAGCCGGACGCAGACCAAAGTCGAACTGATACTGAGCGGTGACTTCGAAGTTTTGCGTTTTGTTGGCCACGCCGTCGTTGCCGTAAGGGGTCATGTTGCGGGTTTCAGAGTACATGGTCGCCAGGTAGATATTGTTGGCGTCGTACTTCAGGCCAGCGGTCCAGGCTTCAGCTTTATCGCCACGGGCGTTGGTCTGGGTCATCTGGTCGTTGGTACGGTCAGATGAGGTGTAGGCCGCTGCCGCGCTGATGCCCATGCCGAAGTTATAGGAGGTAGAGAGACCGAAACCGTCGCCGTTGTCAAAGCGAACATCGCTGTCGCTGCTGCGGTTGTTGGTGCCGACGTTGATGTCCTGGGCGTTCTGGCCTTCGTTTTTACCCTGATACTGCAGGGCGAAGTTCAGACCGTCTACCAGACCGAAGAAGTCGCTGTTACGGTAGGTCGCGACGCCGTTGGCGCGGCCTGCCATAAAGTTATCCGCATAGGTGTAAGAGTCGCCGCCGAACTCCGGCAGCATATCGGTCCAGCCTTCGACGTCGTACAGCACGCCGTAGTTACGACCGTAGTCGAAGGAACCGTAATCGCCCACTTTGATACCGGCGAAGGCCAGACGGGTCCACGCCTGATCGCCGGCGCTTTCGGTATTGTTGGCCTGAACGTTGTATTCCCACTGGCCGTAACCGGTGAGCATATCGTTGATCTGGGTTTCGCCTTTAAAGCCAAAGCGAACGTAAGTTTGGTCGCCGTCTTTTTTCGAGTCGCTGGAGAAATAGTGCAGACCGTCTACCTTGCCATAGACATCTAATTTATTTCCGTCTTTATTATAAATTTCCGCCGCATGCGCGGCGCCAGCGGCTAATAAAGCCGGAATAACGAGGGCCAGTACTTTTCTTTTCATGAAGAAATTCCTTTAACTGTTTTTATGTTTTAGCTTCCGGGAAGGAAGTGAACTCATGCTAAAGGAGCGGTCTGAGATATGATAAGACTCAATTGTTACGATATAAGTAAAATCTAAATAAAATAATACTGAAGTAATGGTGATAATTATGATGAATACATCTTCAACTAATATACAAAATAAAAATTATACATATTCAGTTTGATCGCGTATTATTCGAGCGTTATATGCCTTTATTGTCATGCCAAGCATTTTTATTTGCCGTCGCATTCTGCGGAATGATTTTGTTATCGGTAAAACGACAAGCCCGAACTTCATGTTCGGGCTTTTTTTATGGCTGCGGGATGGAAAATAACCTTAGCTCTCGCTCGGTGATTTCTCCGCTTTGCCAGCCAGCTGGGCGAGGAAGTCGTAGCGCTTCTGCAGGTCGGCGGCAGCATCTTTCCACAGCTGCTCCGCCACTTCCGGCTGCTGGGCGTTCAGGCGACGGAAGCGTTGCTCATTGAGCAGCGTCTCAGCCAGGGCGTCTGACGGTGGGCGAGAGTCGAGCGCCAGCGGGATCTTGCCTTCTTCCGCCCGACGTGGGTCGAAGCGGTAGAGCGGCCAGAAGCCGGTGGCGGTCAGCTGACGCATTTGATCGTGGCTGAGCGCCAGATCGTAGCCATGCTCTTCGCAAGGACTGTAGGCGATGATCAGCGACGGCCCCGGATAGGCTTCCGCTTCCTGAATCGCTTTCACCGTCTGGTTCAGCTGCGCGCCCAGCGAAATCTGCGCCACATAGACATGACCATACATCATCATGCTGACGCCAAGATCTTTGCGTGCCTTGCGTTTACCGTGCTCGCCAAACTTAGTGACCGCCCCCAGCGGGGTGGCTTTTGACGCCTGGCCGCCGGTGTTGGAGTAACACTGGGTATCCAGCACCAGAATGTTGACGTTTTCCGTCAGGCTCAGCACATGATCCAGGCCGCCGAAGCCGATATCGTAGGCCCAGCCGTCGCCGCCGATCAGCCAGACGGATTTCTCCACCAGCGCGTCGGCATCGGTCAGCAGCTCTTTAGCGCCTTGCACGCCGGTCAGCGCCTGGCGCAGGGCCGCCACCTGTTCACGGCGCGCTTCCGGCGTCGCCTCGGCATGCAGCGCCGCGTTCAGCTCTGCCGGCAGCTGGTCGGCGAATTCGCTCAGCAGGCGCATCACGCGCTGACGATGTTGATCGACGGTTAAGCGGAAGCCGAGCCCGAATTCAGCGTTATCCTCAAACAGCGAGTTGGCCCACGCCGGGCCGCGGCCGTTGGCGTCGGTCGTGTACGGGGTCGAGGGCAGGTTGCCGCCGTAAATGGATGAGCAGCCGGTGGCATTGGCAATCAGCATCCGGTCGCCATACAGCTGGGTCAGCAGTTTGATATACGGCGTTTCGCCACAGCCGGAGCAGGCGCCGGAGTATTCAAACAGCGGGCTGATCAGCTGCGAAGTGCGGATATCAATACGCTCCAGTTTGCTGCGGTCGATTTCCGGCAGGTTGAGGAAGTAATCGTAATTCACTTTCTCCTCTTCCACATGCTCCAGGCGCGACATCATATTGATGGCCTTGATCTCCGGATTCTGGCGATCTTTTGCCGGGCACACTTCCACGCACAGGTTGCAGCCGGTGCAGTCTTCCGGGGCGACCTGCAGTACGTATTTCTGCCCGCGCATATCGCGGGACTTGACGTCCAGCGAGTGCAGACTGGCAGGGGCGTTCTCCATCTCTTCCGGTGCGACCACTTTGGCGCGGATCGCCGAGTGCGGGCAGGCGGCGACGCAGTGGTTGCACTGGGTACATAGCGCTTCCTTCCAGATGGGGATCTCTTCGGCGATGTTGCGTTTCTCCCAGCGCGTGGTGCCCATGGGCCAGGTGCCGTCCGGCGGCAGGGCGGAGACCGGCAGCGCATCGCCGAGACCGGCCAGCATCGCGGCGGTGACCGTTTTGACGAAATCCGGCGCGGCGTCGGAGACCACCGGCGGGCGGTTCGGACTGTTGGCATTCACCGGCTGCAGCGGCACTTCCGCCAGCGACTCGCGGGCCAGGGCCAGCGCCTGCCAGTTGCGTTCCACCAGCTCCTGGCCTTTGCTGCTGTAGCTTTTGGCGATGGCCGCCTGCAGTTCCGCCAGCGCGCTGTCGCCAGGCAGGATGTGAGTCAGATGGAAGAAAGCCATCTGCATCACGGTATTAATGCGCGCCCCGAGGCTACATTCGCGGGCGATCTTCGCCGCGTTGACCACGTAAAAACGCGCTTTTTTCTGATTCAGGGTGGCCTGCACTTCCTGCGGCAGGCGGGACCAGACTTCATCGGCGCTGTACGGCGTGTTGAGCAGGAAAATGCCGCCGGGCTTCAGCCGCTCGGCCATCTGGTATTTATCGATAAACTGCAGCTGGTGGCAGCCAACGAAATCGGCCTGCGAAATCAGATACGAAGAACGAATCGGCTTTTCGCTGACCCGCAGATGGGAGACGGTCAGGCCGCCCGCCTTCTTCGAGTCATAGACAAAGTACCCCTGGGAGAACCACGGGGTGGAATTGCCGATGATTTTGATATTGTTTTTGGTGGCCGACACGCTGCCGTCGCTGCCGAGGCCGTAGAACAGCGCTTCGAGCTTGGCCTCTGATGGCAGAGTATTTTCGCCCAGCGGCAGCGACAGGTTGGTCACGTCGTCATAGATGCCGACGGTAAAGCGCGGCTTCGGCTGGGCGGCCTGCAGCTCATGGAATATCGCCAGCACGCATTCCGGACCGAACTCCTTGGAAGAGAGACCGTAGCGGCCGCCGATGGTCCGCGGCAGCGTCTCGCGCTCGCCGCGGTTAAAGGCTTCCGCCAGGGCGGTCATCACGTCGAGATACAGTGGCTCCGCGTGCGCGCCAGGTTCTTTGGTGCGATCCAGCACCGCCACCGCCCGGGCGCTCTCCGGCAGCGCTGCCAGCAGGTGGGCGGCGGAGAATGGGCGATAGAGGCGCACTTTCAGGACGCCGACTTTCTCGCCGCGGCTCAGCAGTTCATCGACCACCTCTTCGCAGGTGCCGATGGCCGAGCCCATAATGACGATCACGCGTTCCGCCTGCGGATGGCCGTAAAACTCAAACGGTTTGTACTGGCGGCCGGTGGCGGCGGCGAAGTCATCCATCGCTTTCTCGACATGATCATAAACCGCGTCGTACCACGGGTTGGTGGCCTCCCGCGACTGGAAGTAGGTGTCAGGGTTAGCGGAGGTCCCGCGGATCACCGGGTGTTCCGGATTGAGCGCGCGCTGGCGATGCTCAGCGATTTTCTCCTGCGGCAGCAGGGCGCGAATCGTGTCGTCCGCCAGCGGGGCGATTTTGTTGATTTCGTGCGAAGTGCGGAAACCATCAAAGAAATGAATAAACGGCACCCGGCTTTGCAGGGTGGCGATATGCGAGATCAGCGCGAAATCCTGCGCTTCCTGAACGCTGCTGGCGCACAGCATGGCGCACCCGGTCTGACGGACGGCCATCACATCGGAATGGTCGCCGAAGATCGACAGCGCGTGGGTGGCGACAGTGCGGGCGGCGACGTGCAGGACAAACGGCATCAGCTGGCCGGCCAGTTTGTACAGCGTGGGGATCATCAGCAGCAGGCCCTGCGATGAGGTAAAGGACGTGGAGAGGGCGCCAGTCTGCAGCGCGCCATGTACGGCGCCAATGGCGCCTGCCTCCGACTGCATTTCGACCACGCGGGGCACATCGCCCCAGACGTTTTTCAGCCCATTGCCGGCCCAGGCGTCAGCCTGTTCCGCCATCGTTGAACTGGGCGTGATCGGGTAGATGGCGATAACTTCACTGGTGCGAAACGCGACGGAAGCGACCGCGCCATTACCATCAATCGTAATCATATGAAGACACCCTTACATTGCGCAAAAGAATGGACGCGTGAAACC
This sequence comes from Klebsiella sp. 1SOBk10mer, assembly GCF_046602535.1. NCBI lineage: Bacteria > Pseudomonadati > Pseudomonadota > Gammaproteobacteria > Enterobacterales > Enterobacteriaceae > Klebsiella > Klebsiella sp. 1SOBk10mer. Next base: position 288,520 of record NZ_JBKIUP010000003.1, on the reverse strand, counting down.
GCGACGCGCCCTGTAATTATATAAGAGCTAGTTTAGCAAACCGTTGGCGCCGCCATTTTTGCATTTGTGTCCTCAATACGACGGCTACCCGTGACCAGATCAATATTTTGCGCGGTTCGCGGAGAAAGTAGCTTTTCTGGACGTGAAGGCGAGCCATCGCCCGGTGACTATCCCGGTGCAGATCAACCTTTACGCAGAAATTTGCTAGAAAATGTTAATGAGACGCATAAATACGTACTTCCCCTCTCGACGCCGCGCGCCACGCTGCCTATTATTCTTGGGTTTGCTTTTTAAGACGTTTCCGAGGGGAGAGAAAATGCGAGCTGCGATGTTAGTGGGATGTGCGGCGCTGTTGCTGTCGGCGTGCAGTAGTGAACCCGTTCAGCAGGCCACGGCGGCGCACGTCACGCCAGGAATGCGGGCGGCGATGAGCGACGCCGGTCAGGCCAACTGCGCCATGATAGGCGGCTCGTTATCGGTGGCTCGTCAGCTCGATGGTTCAGCGATTGGCATGTGCGCGCTGCCGAACGGTAAACGCTGCAGCGAGCAGGCGCTGGCGGGCGGAAGCTGCGGCTATTAATGGCAGCCCCGCAGCGGGATCAAAACGCCGGCTAGTGCATCAGGTCGGCGAGCTTATAGACCAGCGTCTGGTCGGCGGTCGCCAGCGTCAACTGGTTTTCCGTCAGATCAACCTGCGCGCCCTCGCGCAGCATCTTACCAATGGTCGCATCAAGGGTATTAAGCTGGGCATCGTGGCACAGCATCCGGGTCATCGCCAGCGATTTGACCTTCAGCTCGCCGTCCGACACCTTACCTTCCCCGCTGAAGCCGTTGCACATATTGCCCGAAACATACATATTGCCGGTAATAGCCATCTTCTCGCCGAAGCTCAGCTCCAGCGGCCGGTCGCCAGCGTTTACCGCCTGGCCGTTGACGCTGGTCAGCACGAAACGATGATGCTGTAGCTGTTCCGCGCCGGTGGACACCTTACTGTTATAGACACAGCCGGACAGCAGCAACCCTGCCGCCAGTAATGCCGCAAATTTGTTCATTTTCACTCCAAAACATTCACATTACTAATAAAACAAAGCCAGTGTAACGGTATCGCAGCGGGGATCTGTGGGGATTATCTGAATGTGCTCCCCCCGGGGAGAGGAGCACAAAAGGGAAAGGAATCAGACGATAGCGTTCGGGCAGGTTTCACCGTTGGCGACCTGCTGCAGATTGCCCAGGGTGGTCTCCGAAATGCTGATCAGCGCCTCGGCGGTGAGGAACGCCTGATGGCCGGTGAACAGCACGTTGTGGCAGGCGGAGAGGCGACGGAAGACGTCATCCTGGATCACGTCGTTGGATTTGTCTTCGAAGAACAGATCGCGTTCGTTCTCATAAACGTCCAGCCCCAGCGCGCCAATTTTTTGGTGCTTCAGGGCATCGATGGCCGCCTGGGAGTCGATCAGCGCGCCGCGGCTGGTGTTAATCACCATCACTCCGTCCTTCATCTGATCGAAAGCCCCGCGATTGAGCAGATGGTAGTTTTCGTCGGTCAGCGGGCAGTGCAGGGAGATCACGTCCGACTCCTTGTACAGCGTGGCGAGGTCGACATATTCCACCCCCAACTCCAGCGCGGCGGCGCTTGGGTACGGGTCGAACGCCAGCAGACGCATGCCAAAACCTTTGAGGATCCGCAGCATCGCCACGCCAATTTTCCCGGTGCCAATCACCCCGGCGGTTTTGCCATACATGGTGAAACCGGTGAGGCCTTCCAGGGAGAAATTAGCATCACGGGTACGCTGGTAGGCGCGGTGGATGCGGCGGTTAAGCGACATCATCATGCCGATCGCATGCTCAGCCACCGCTTCCGGCGAGTAGGCCGGGACGCGCACGACGCGCAGGCCAAGCTCTTTCGCCGCCTCGAGGTCGACGTTGTTAAACCCGGCGCAGCGCAGGGCGATATACTTCACGCCGTGGGCCTTCAGTTCCTCCAGCACCGGACGGCTGCCGTCGTCATTGACGAAGATACATACCGCTTCGCAACCGTTGGCGGTTTTGGCGGTTTTCTCTGTCAGCAGGAAGTCGAAGAATTCCAGTTCAAAGCCGTAGGTATCATTCACGTGCTGCAGGTACTTTTTATCGTACTGCTTCGTACTGTAAACCGCGATTTTCATAAGACTTTTCTCCAGTGATTATAACGTCACGGTAGCATATTTAAAATAATCGTACAATTATTAAAAAATAGTTTAAATGGCAGGTGCTTATCCTAATTCTAGAGCATATCGCGGATTTGAGGAATCTCTTTGAAAGACAAAGTTTTTTTTACCACAAACTCAGGCTTAAAGCGCCGGGGGAGAGCAGCAGAAACGGCCACAGCAGACCGGAGCTGACGTTAGCCAGCTGAAACGACCACAGCGGCAGGCCGCTGGCGCCGCTGACCAGGGGCAGGGTGGCTCGCAGGGGAGAGAGAAAGCGGCTGAAAAAGACCGCCCACAGCCCGCGGCGCTGAAAAAAGAGTCGGCTGCGGGCCAGCCGCTCGGCGGTCAGCCAGCGTAACTGCGTAAGGCGGTGACGATAGCGAACGCCCAACCACCACGAGAGCCAGAATCCGCCGATGGCGCCGAGGCTGGCGCTGGACCACATTAGCAGGAAATGACCGAGGCTGGCGGAAGCGAATGTCCCCAGCAGCAGCAGGCCGGAGGTGCCCGGGATGGCCAGCGACACCAGCGCGCAGGATTTAGTGAAAGTGAGCAAGAAAACCATCAGTAATACCAATGGATAGTGGCCCTGTGCGCTCTCAATGAGCGAGATAATTAACGACACCGTCTCTCCCGCAAGCAATACCTATCTTTCTGGAGTGTGGCAGGGGGGGCTTAAACAAAAGTTAAATGGTGACGGCCGATCGCCGCGCCGCGATACCGGCTGGCAACTATGCTTTAACAGGTCGCAAACTTTCACTCACTGGTCGAACGTGTCACAATGGGCGCCTTTCGGCTTTTACTTATGTTGAATCAGGATATTAACTGCCCATGAAGGGTAAATATAAAGCCGCCATCGCGCTGGTGTTAGCGCTGGTGTTACTGCCGCTAACCCTGCTGTTGACGCTGACCCACTGGGTGCCGACGCTGGCGGGCATCTGGTTGCCCGTGGGCACTCATATCGCTATGCAGGAGAGCCCGCGTCTTACGCGTTCCGCCCTGCTGATCCCCGATCTGCGCTATCTGGTGGGCGAGTGTGAACTCGCCAGGGTGACCGATGCCCGTCTCTCGCGCCCCAGCCGCTGGCGGCTGCATATTGGCCAACTTGACATCAACAGCGCCTGCCTGAGCAAACTGCCGGCCAGCGATCCCACGCCCGGATCGCCGCGCACCCTTGCCGAATGGCAATCGATGCTGCCCTACAGCTGGTTAACTATTGATAACCTGCGGCTGTCGCCGTGGGAAAAATGGCAGGGGCGGCTGGTGATGTCACTGACCCCTGCGCAGCAGGATATCGGCTTTGCCGGTAACGATTTGAGCCTGCAGGCGCGCTTGCGCGGCCAGGCGCTTACCGTCAGCCAGTTCAGCGCCCGGCTGGCTGACGATCAGCCGCCGGTGAAGCTGGTGGGGACCTTCCATCTGCCGCTGGTGCCGGATGGCCTGCCGGTCGATGGCCAGATGCAGGGCACCTTCGAATTCCCGCAGACTGCGGAATGGATCGATGCCGAGCTGACGTGGCAGCATAATCGCGGCCAGCTGCTGGTCACCCCACGCGGCGAGGTGGAGCCCATTCTCGACCTGCCGTGGGAGATCACTCCGGAGCGGATCACCATCAGCGACGGCCGCTGGCGCACCCGCTACGAGGCGTATCCGCTGAGCGGCCGCGTGGCGCTGTCGGTGGGTAACTGGCAGCAGGGCACGGAACAGATGATCGTCAGCGGTCGCTTGAATGTTCTCACCGAGGGGCATGCCGGAAAAGGCAACGCGGTGCTGAATATCGGCCCGGGCAAGCTGAGCATGGATAACAGCGACCTGCCGCTGCGACTCACCGGCGAGGCCAAGCTGGGGGAGATGATCTTTTACGCCGCGCTGCCGGCCCAGCTCAGCGGGTCGCTGGTCAGCCCGCAGCTGGCGTTTCACCCCGGGGCGCTGCTGCGGTCGCGCGGGCGGGTGATCGACGCGCTGAACATTGACGAAATTCGCTGGCCGCTGGCCGGGGTAAAGGTCACGCAGCAGGGCGTCGATGGCCGCCTGCAGGCGATCCTCCGCGCCCATGAGCAGCAGATGGGCGACTTTACGTTGCATCTGGACGGTCTGGCGAACGATTTTCTGCCCGACAGCGGCCGCTGGCAGTGGCGCTACTGGGGCGAGGGGCATTTCACGCCTATGCAGGCGCGCTGGGATGTGAAGGGCAGCGGTGAGTGGCGGGACAATGCCATTACGCTGAGCAGCCTCTCCACTGGCTTCGACAAGCTCGAGTACGGCACGATGCGGGTCAGCACGCCGCGTCTGACCCTCGAGCAGCCGATCCGCTGGCTGCGCGATGCTGAGCATCCGCGGCTGACCGGCGCGCTGTCGCTGGATGCGGCAAAAACTACCTTCACCGGCGGCAGCTATCTTCCGGCATCGACGCTGAAATTCGCCCTCGACGGCCGGGACCCGACGTGGTTCCAGTTCACCGGCGCGCTGCACGCCGATACCATTGGCCCGGTGCGGTTGACCGGTCGCTGGGATGGCGAACGGCTGCGCGGCCAGGCGTGGTGGCCAAAACAGTCGCTGACGGTATTCCAGCCGTTGGTGCCGCCGGACTGGAAGATGAACCTGCGCGAAGGCAGTCTCTATGCGCAGGTGGCCTTCTCGGCGGCAGCCGGGCAGGGATTTGAGGCAGGCGGCCATGGCGTCCTGAAGGGCGGCAGCGCCTGGATGCCGGATAACCAGATCAACGGCGTCGACTTCGTTCTGCCGTTCCGCTTCAGCGACGGCCACTGGCAGCTGGGCACCCGCCGTCCGGTCTCCCTGCGCATTGGCGAAATCGTCAACCAGGTCACCGCGCGCAACCTGACGGCGGACCTGCAGGGCACCTGGCCGTGGAGCGAGGCCAATCCACTGCAGCTTAGCGACGTCAGCGTCGACCTGTTAGGCGGCAAGCTGACCCTGCTGCAGCTGCGCATGCCGCAGCGCGACCCGGCGCTGATCCGTCTGCAGCACATCTCCAGCAGCGAACTGACCAGCGCGGTCAAGGTGAAGCAGTTCGCCATGTCCGGGGCGGTGAGCGGCGCGCTGCCGCTGTGGCTGGAGAACAATCAATGGATTATCCACGACGGCTGGCTGCGCAATGACGGACCGATGACCCTGCGGCTGGATAAAGACACCGCCGATGCGCTGGTGGCGGACAACGTCTCCGCCGGGGCGGCGATCAACTGGCTGCGCTATATGGAGATCTCCCGTTCATCGACGCAGATTAACCTGAACAATCTGGGCGTGCTGACGCTTAAAGCCGCCATCAACGGCACCAGCCGGGTGGACGGGAAAAGCAGTACCGTGCATTTAAACTACGCTCATGAGGAGAATATTTTCGATCTGTGGCGCAGTTTACGCTTCGGCGACAATTTACAGGCGTGGCTTGAGCAAAATGCCACGCTGCCCGTGCGGCGCTGTACGGACGGTAAGACATGTAAGGAACCTAAATGAAGAAGCTGTTACTGGCCATAGTGGCGTCGATGCTGCTCGCCGGCTGTACGCCGCGTATCGAAATTGCGGCGTCGAAAGAGCCCATCACCATCAATATGAATGTCAAAATTGAGCATGAGATCCATATCAAGGTCGATAAGGATGTGGAAAACCTGCTGAAATCCCGCAGCGATTTGTTCTGAGGCGACGATGAGAAAACGACTGTTAACCGCGGCGCTGGCGCTGACTCTGCTTAGCGCGCCCGCGCTGGCGTTAACCCTGAGCGAAGCGCGCCAGCAGGGGCGGGTGGGGGAGACGCTGAACGGCTATCTGGCGCCGCTGCGTCAGGATAAAGAGACGCTGGCGCTGGTGAAACAGATCAACGCCGCGCGCAGTGAAAGCTACCAGCAGCTGGCGGATGACAACAATCTGCCGGTGGATGAGGTAGCGAAAATGGCCGGACAGAAGCTGGTTGCCCGCGCTCAACCCGGCGAGTACGTTCAGGGGCTAAACGGCCAGTGGCTGCGCAAATAATTAGCGGCAGCGCTTGCGGTATTCGCCCGGCGAGACGCCAAAGCGCTGCTTAAAGGCGGTGGAGAAATGGCTATGGTCGTTGAAGCCCCAGCGGTAGCCGATCCCCGCCAGCTTTTCGTCATCGTGGACGTCCTGTAACGCCCGGGCGCACAGATCCAGCCGCCGGTTCTTAATATACTGCGCCACCACCAGCCCTTTGTCGGCAAACAGCCGATAGAGGCTGCGCACCGACATTCCCATCTCGCTGGCCAGCCACTCCGGCCGCAGATGCTCCGACTGAATGGATGCGTCGATTAACGCTATTATCTTCTGAAACTGCTTGTCCCGCCGGGACGGGGTCGGCTCACGCTGGCGCAGCACCGGGCGCAACAGGCAGGCGATCGCCTCCAGCGCCGCTTCACTTTCGCTGGCGGAGAGCGCCGCGCCGCCCATACTCTCCAGCAGCAGTCGCTGGCTGAGCTGTACCATCGGCAGAGACTTATCCAGCCGGCAGGCGGTAACTATCTCGCCCGTCGGCGCCACCCGCTGGCGCGGCAGCAGCAGCGAAGCCTGACGCGAGGTCTGCTGCCAGACGATAGAGCATGGGCGGGCGGCATCGATCAACGTGATATCCCCCGCCGCCAGGGTCACCTGGCGATCGTCCTGTTCGATCACCGCTTCGCCGGCGAGCTGAAACACGGTATAGAACCAGGCGTCGTTATCGCGTTTTATCTCATTGCGCGTGCGGTAGAGATTGACGCCGGCGGCGGTGACCGTGCTGACCTTGAGGCTGCCGGCGTAGCGGGCGTCAATCTCGCCGTGAAAGCGGCCCTCCAGCGGCCGGGCGGCGAAATGGCCGCAGACCTGATTGATCGTCGCCAGCCAGCGCTGGTACGCCAGCCCCCCCTCAGCCGTGGTCATCATTCGCCCTTCTCCTGTAATAATAATGTTTCTGCATTGTTGCATTTATGCCGCCTCAGGCAAGGGCGCGATGGCGGGTATATGAAAGAACTATTACCTGCGGCACATTTCTGTCAGGGCAGGCGACGGAATTGCGGCGACTGTCACAGCGGCGCAAACGAATGTCACAGAGAAAAAAGCGCCCGCCGCCAACCGGACATAGACTGAAAGCACTATCCGCGAAGAATAAGGAAAGTGTATGTCCACCTCTCAGATAGCGCTGCTTGCCAGCGTCCAGCAGTTTTTAGACCGTCAGCATGGCCTGTATATCGACGGCGCCCCCTGCGCCGCGCAGAGCGAAAACCGGTTAACCGTCTGGGATCCGGCCACCGGGCAGGCGATCGCCACCACCGCCGACGCCAGCCCGGCGGATGTTGACCGGGCGGTGATGTCCGCCTGGCGTGCCTTCGTCGACCGCCGCTGGGCCGGGCGCACCCCGGCCGACCGCGAGCGCATCCTGCTGCGCTTTGCCGATCTGGTGGAGCAGCACGGCGAGGAGCTGGCGCAGCTGGAAACCCTCGAGCAGGGTAAATCCATCGCCATCTCCCGCGCCTTCGAGGTCGGCTGCACCCTGAACTGGATGCGCTACACCGCCGGGCTGACCACCAAAATCAGCGGCCGGACGCTGGACGTCTCGATCCCGTTCCCGCAAGGGGCGCGTTATCAGGCGTGGACCAAAAAAGAGCCGGTGGGGGTAGTGGCGGGCATCGTTCCGTGGAATTTCCCGCTGATGATCGGTATGTGGAAGGTGATGCCGGCGCTGGCGGCGGGTTGTTCGATCGTCATTAAACCCTCAGAAACCACCCCGCTGACCCTGCTGCGGGTGGCGGAGCTGGCGACCCAGGCGGGCATTCCTGACGGGGTGTTCAACGTGGTCACCGGCAGCGGCGCCGGCTGCGGCGCGGCGCTGACCGCCCATCCGCAGGTGGCGAAGGTGAGCTTTACCGGCTCGACGGCCACCGGGAAACAGATTGCGCGGGTGGCCGCCGACCGCCTGACCCGCGTGACGCTGGAGCTGGGCGGCAAGAACCCGGCGATTGTGCTTAAAGACGCCGATCCCCAGTGGGTCATTGAGGGGCTGATGACCGGCAGCTTCCTTAACCAGGGGCAGGTCTGCGCCGCCAGCTCGCGGATCTACATTGAAGCGCCGCTGTTTGACACCCTGGTCAGCGGCTTCGAGCAGGCGGTGAAATCACTGCAGGTGGGGCCGGGGATGCTGGAGACGGCGCAGATCAACCCGGTGGTCTCCCGGGCCCACTGCGACAAGGTGGCGGCCTACCTTGAAGAGGCCCGACAGCAGAAGGCGGAGCTTATCAGCGGCAGCGCCGGGCCGGATGCCGGGGGGTACTATATTCCGCCGACGCTGGTGGTTAACCCGGACGCCGGACTGCGCCTCACCCGCGAGGAGGTGTTTGGCCCGGTGGTGAACCTGGTGCGGGTGGCCGACGGCGAGGAGGCGCTGCGCCTGGCCAATGACAGCGATTTTGGCCTGACCGCAAGCGTCTGGACCCGCGACCTGACCCAGGCTCTCAACTATACCGACCGCCTGCAGGCCGGGACGGTATGGGTCAACAGCCATACCCTGATTGACGCCAACCTGCCGTTCGGCGGCATGAAGCAGTCCGGCACCGGTCGCGATTTCGGCCCGGACTGGCTCGACGGCTGGTGCGAAACCAAATCCGTCTGCGTGCGTTACTAACCCTCCGTCGGGGAAGGCGCATCGCTTTTCCCGACGTCCCGCTTGCCGACCTCCGCTCTTTCTCGCTACTGTGGAGGGCAATCTTTGCCCGCGCAGGGCGGAGAATGATGAGGAGGACTTCGGCATGACTGCATTTCCTGAAGTTGCACTAATTGGTCCCGGCGCCATCGGCACCACGATCGCCGCCGCCCTGTTTGCGGTGGGGAGGGCGCCGGTGGTCTGCGGGCGCACTGCCCATTCGTCGCTGGTGCTGCGCACTGATGAGGGTGAGATCGTGGTGCCCGGCCCGGTGCTCACCGACCCGACGGCGATAGCCGCCCCCTTCGACCTGGTGTTTGTCGCGGTGAAGGCCACCCAAACGGAGGCCATCGCCCCGTGGCTGGCGGCCCTGTGTTCGCCAGACACCGTGGTGTGCGTGCTGCAAAACGGCGTCGAGCAGCGCCAGCAGTTTGCCCCTTTGACCGGCGGCGCGACGGTGCTGCCGTCGGTGGTCTGGTTTCCGGCGCAGCGCGACGCCGATGCTTCGGTCTGGCTGCGCGCCGCGCCGCGCCTGACGCTGCCGGATCTGCCGGGGGCGGAGCGGGTGCAGCAGGCGCTGGCGGGAACCCACTGCGCGGTGGAGCTGGCGGCGGATTTTACCAGCGTCGCCTGGCGTAAACTGCTGCAGAACGCCGTCGCCGGACTGATGGTGCTGACCGGACGACGCGCCGGGATGTTCGCCCGGGAGGAGATCACCGCCCTCGGACTGGCCTATCTGCGCGAATGCCTGCAGGTGGCGCGGGCGGAAGGGGCCGTCCTGAGCGACAGCGTGCCGGAGGAGATCATCGCCGGCTTTCATCGGGCGCCTGCCGACTTAAGCACCTCTATTCTGATCGATCGCCTGCATGGCCGACCGCTGGAGTGGGATATTCGAAACGGGGTGGTACAGCGTCGCGGGCGTCAACACGGCATACCGACGCCGCTCAGCGATATCATCGTGCCGCTGCTGGCGGCGGCCAGCGACGGCCCGGGCTGACCCCGGGCTGGCGCGGGGTTAATCCACCAGGGAGGGATCGAGGTCGATCATCAACTGCTTCATCTCGGCAAAGTGCTGCCGGGAGAAATCGGCAATTTTCTCCCAGTCCTGGGCGGTTTTTTCCGCCACCGCGTCCGACAGCACCTTCAGCGGCTGGCCGGTTGACCAGGCGGTGATCAGGATCTGACAGGCGCGCTCCAGGGTCCAGATATCGTCGAACGCTTCGCCGATAGTCGGGGCGGTCACCAGCACCCCATGGTTGCCCATCAGCAGACGGCGTTTATCCGTCAGCAGCCCCGCCAGCCGGGCGCCTTCTGCCGCGGTGTCCGCCATCCCGCCGTACAGGGTATCGACGGCGACCCGGTTAAAATAGCGGGCCGTGTTCTGGTCGATGGGTAGGATCTGCGGCGTCGCCAGACAGGCGAGGCTGGTGGTGTACACCGGGTGCAGATGCAGCACCACCCGCACGTCGGGCAGTCGCTGATGGATCTGCCCGTGAATGGCCCACGCGGTGGCATCGACGTCAGGTCGCGAGGCGCAACGTTCATCATCGGCGTGCAGCACCAGCAGATCGCTGGCGCGGATGCGCGAAAAGTGTTTCCACTTCGGGTTGAGTAAAAACGTTTTCCCGTCAGCGGAGAGCGCGGCGCTGAAATGGTTGGCCACCGCCTCATGCATGCCGAGATGGGCAATGATGCGAAAGGTGGCCGCCAGGTCGATGCGGATCTGCTCTTCATCGGAATCGCGCATGGGCATTACTCCGCTTTCGGCATCAGGGTCTGCAGATCCTCTGCCGTCGGCGCCTGGAAGTGATATTTCTTCAGCAAGGCGGCATATTCCGGCGTCGCGCTGTATTTTTTCAGCGCCTGTTCGAGGGCGGTTTTCACCTCCGTGTTGCCTTTTTTAACGCCAAAGCCGTTCAGCACTGGATAGATCAGGGTGTCAGAGGAGATCGCCACCCGGTCGCCCAGCTTTTCCACCACCCCGCGCGCCACGGCGGCGTCGGTGATCTGCGCATCCACTGCGCGGGACAGCAGCGCCTGGGTGGTCTGCGGGTCGGTGGTATAGACGCTCAGCGCAATTGGCTTCAGCCCTTTCTTCACGCAGTAGTCGGCGGAAAGCTTCTGCAACTGCGCCAGCCACGAGGTGGCGCCCATCGAGCCGATTTTATGCCCGCAGAAGTCTTCCGGCGTCTTAGGCTGGTAGTCGCCCCCTTTGCGGGCGAGGATCGCTTCCCCGCTTTTCAGGTACGGCACCATGTCGATCACCTTCAGGCGCTCGGCGGTAATGTACATCGACGAGTTGATGATATCGAAGCGCCCGCCCTGCAGTCCGGGGATCAGGTTGGGGAAGCGGGTGTCGATATTCACCGCCTCGCGGCCCATGCTCTTCGCCAGACCGTCGAGCAGTTCAATATCAAACCCCGCCGGTTTGTTGTTCTCCATGTACTCGTAAGGGAAAAAGGTCATGTCCGAACCGGCGGTGATCTTGCCGCTTTGCTGGAAGGCCAGCGCGTTCAGGGATGTCAGAGCCCCCGCTGCGCAGAGCAGCAGAGCCAGCGGGCGTGGTGCGAAAAAGCGTGTCATAAAACCTCCGGAGTGTGGGCGAATTACATGCTGGCGCGATCGGCACCGGCCTGCTGAACAAAAAACGAAGCGCCGCGCGGCTTCTGCGGCAGGCGAAGCTGGTTATTGGTACTGCGCACCAGACCGCTCTCTTCCCCGGCCACCAGCTGGCCGGCATGGCGGCTCGGCAGCGGGTTTTCGCCGAAGGGTAGCGCATCCTCGGCGGCGTAGACGCTGATGAACAGGGTGCGCGGCAGGGCGGTTTCGTTGGGGCTGGAGGCGTGCAGCAGGCGGGTATGCATAAAGCAGACTGAGCCCGCCGGGCCAAAACAGGCCTGCGGCTGCTGGCAGTGAGCCGTCACCACCTCGTCATCCACCGCCCCGGTGAAGCGACCCTCCTGCCAGTGGGACCACAGCGGCCCCTGATGGCTGCCCGGCACCACATTGAGCGGGCCATTCTCCGGCGTCACCTCGCTGACCATCAGCAGTGCGGTGATAATGTCGTCATTGCTGTGCGGGGTGAAGAGGAAATCCTGATGCCATTTCACCTCGGTGGCGGTGTGCGGCAGCTTGGAGTTAATTTTGCTGTGGTGAAAACGGGTGCCGTTGCCGCCGATCAGCTGCCCGGCGATGGTCGCCATCCGCGAATTCAGCGCAGTATGGCGATAGGCCTCGGAGATCTCCGTCGGGGAGGCGACCCGGCGCAGCGACGGATGGTCGGGAGCATGGTCGCGTTCGATATCGAAACGCGGCCGCCCGTCGAGGGTTTCTCCCCACGCCGTCGCGTGACGGCGGCTCTCCTCGACCCAGCCGTCGAAATCGCTCTGCAGCGTGGCGATGTCGGCGGCGGAAAGCACCCCTTCGACCACCAGATAACCCTGCTGATGAAACTGCTCAATTTGCCACTGCGCAATCATAGTTTTTCCTCTTCACGTCCCGATAATTAAGCCAGAGAAACATCTTTCAGAAAGGCCTCGACCCGCGGGTGTTGCCCGCTGCGCATCGCCTGCGGCGTGTCATCGCACACCACCCGGCCTTTCTCCATAAACACGATCCGGTCAGACACTTTGAAGGCGAAGTTCATCTCGTGGGTGACGATCACCATCGTGATGCCTTCGTGGGCCAGGGATTCGATAACCTGCAGCACCTCATTCACTTTTTCCGGATCCAACGCCGAGGTGGGCTCATCGAACAGCATGATCTGCGGACGCATCATCAGGGCGCGGGCGATCGCCACCCGCTGCTGCTGACCGCCAGAGAGCTGGTGCGGATACTTCCAGGCGTGTTCCAGCATGCCCACCTTGTGCAGCAGTTCGCAGGCGTGCTGGCGCAGCTCCGCGTCGCTCGCCAGATGGTGATAGCGCGGGGCCAGCAGCAGATTGCCGAACACGGTCAGATGCGGGAACAGGTTGAAGCTCTGGAACACCATGCCGATATTCAGACGGTGTTCGGCATTCTCCATAAAGCGCGGCTTCTGCTGCCCCTGATGGTCGAGATGAATAAAGGGCTGGCCGTTAATCTGAATTTCGCCGTTATCGATCTGCTCAAGACCGTTTAGCAGGCGAATGAGGGTGGTTTTCCCCGAACCCGACGGGCCGATAACCGAAACCACTTCGCCGGGCTGGATCTGCAGGCTCACCGCCCCCAGCACTTCGACATTGTTGTAGGCCTTATGCAGCTTAGAGGCCTGCAGTGCCGGCTCCTGGCCCTGGGAGACGCTGCGCGCCATCGCCGGGCGCCGGGCGGTCGCCAACTGCTGCATCTCGGCATCCACCGGCCGGGCGGTGTCGCGTCGGGTGACATCGAGGTAGTTCTCCAGCCGTTTCAGCAGAAAATCGAACACCGTGACGATAAAGATGTAATAAAACGCCACGGCGGTCATGGTCTCCATGACCAGAAAGTTTTGCGAGTAGAGCTGCTGGCCGACCATCAATATTTCGGTCAGGGAGATCACCGACACCAGCGAACTGAGCTTCACGATGGCGATATACTCATTGGCCAGCGCCGGCAGGGCGACGCGCAGCGCCTGGGGAATGATCACCCGCCACTGGATCCCGGCGTAGCGTAAACCCAGGGCCCGCGCGGCTTCACTCTGCCCGCGGGGGATGGAGAGCAGCCCGCCGCGATGGATCTCGGCGATATAGGCCGCTTCGCTGAGGACCATCGCCAGCAGGCCGGCCCAGAAGGGATCGTTCAGCACCGGCGCGAAGGAGGGCAGCGCCTGCGGCATGTTGTAGACAAAAATCAGCAGGACCAGCAGCGGCATACTGCGAAATAACCAGATATACAGCCGGGCAGGGGTGGATAACCAGCCGCGCGGCGACTGTTTAGCCAGCGCCAGAATAAAGCCGAGCACAATACTGCAGCCCCAGGTCAGCAGACTTAATTTAATGACGGTCCAGGTGGCCCACCAAAAATCGGCATCGCTGAGCAGGCTTAACATGTAGTTCCAGTTAAACGTCATGGGCTATTTCACTCGTCATAATTAACCTAAATGAAAGCGGCTCGGCTGTGCATTAATGGGGAGCCGCCGGTGTTCATCGTGCGAATACACTATGCTGGCAGGATGCTTTCAGAGGCAATTAGTAAATTTTTGGTCTTTAAGTTTAAAAAAACTATACAGCGTTATTAACGATATGGAATTTAAAGTGATTATCAGGATACTTTGCGTAAACAATTTAAAAACAATAGCTGCAATTGAATAACGATATTTTATGCAGGCAGGTTATTTTGCGCGAAACTGGGGCGACCGCTGCCTGCTCAATGTGCAGCGTGTTGCATGATGGTGCAAAAGCGGAAATAAACCGTGCCGGCGCGGGAGGAGAATAAATAATATCGCCCCCTGGCGGGCAATGCGCCGCCATTTTTCGCGGGTGGCACGCGGATTGCTTGGGACTTAGAGGAAAACTATTTCCTGCGTGCGCCGGACCATATTTTATCAATGGTGATGCTATGAACCGATTTACCCTGAAGCAGCTCAAATATTTCGTCACCGTGGTGGAGACGGAGAGTATCGCCGAGGCCTCCCGCCAGCTGCACATTGCGCAGCCGTCGATTTCCATTGCCATTAAGAATCTGGAGAGCACCTTCGACCAGCAGCTGTTTATTCGCCACCACGCGCAGGGCGTCTCGCTCACCTCCAGCGGTCGGCGGATCTACGATAAAGCGAAGGAGCTGCTGCGCCTGTCGTGGGAATTTGAGCAGAATTCGCGGGCGGATAAAGAGCTGGTTTCTGGCATGATCTCCATCGGTTGCTTTGAATCGGTAGCTCCGCTGTATATGCCGAAGCTGGTGGCTGGATTTAAGAAATGCTATCCGGAAATTACGCTGCATCTGTATGACGGCGAACAGCATGAGCTGATGCATGGCCTGCACCGCGGCCGCTTTGACCTGGCGCTGGTCTACGATCTGGAGCTTGGCCACTCGATCAATAAAGAACGGCTTAACGCCCCGCATAAACCCTACGCGCTGCTGCCCGCCGCGCATCCGCTGGCGCAAAAGGCGCAGGTGACGCTGCAGGAGCTGAGCCGCGAGCCGATGATCCTCCTTGATGCGGTCCCGAGCAAAAATTATTTCATCTCCATCTTTAAGGAAAAAGGCTATCACCCGGAAGTAGCTTACAGCTCACCCTCTATCGAAATGGTGCGCTGTATGGTCGGTCAGGGGCTCGGTTTTTCGGTGCTGGTCACCCGGCCCTGTTGCGATATGACCTACGATGGTGAAAGGGTGGTGCAGCGGGATATTGCCGACGATATGCCCGCCTCAACCTTAATTATGGCGCATCTCGCTAATAATGAGCCGACGCGGCCAACGCAACTGTTTATGGATTATTGCCGCAGTATCGAATTAACCCCCTCTCACGGCTGAAATAACGCCTGTCGATCCGGCAGGCGTTATTTTTTTTGTCGTCAATCAGCCTCGTAAAATTCTATTCAGTCGATCGTTTTATAATATTTTACCAATTCGTCACAGTTAAATAACCTGAAAGCCGTCAATTCCGGCGACCTCGTCGGCAACTGTGCTTGAAGGATAGAGAAATGACTGAACAGATAACCGAGATCGATACCCTGGTGGTCGGCGCGGGGCAGGCGGGCGTCGCCATGAGCGAGCATCTGACCCGGCTGGATATTCCCCACCTGGTGCTGGAGAAACAGGGTATTGCCCAGGCCTGGCGCAGCGGGCGCTGGGATTCGCTGGTGGCCAACGGCCCGGCCTGGCACGATCGGTTTCCGGGGATGGTGTTCCCGGACTGCCCGCCGGATAGCTTTGTCGGCAAAGAGCAGGTTGCGGACTATTTTGCCGCCTATGCCCGCAGCTTCAACGCGCCGATCCGTACCGGGGTGGAGGTGTACAGCGCCGAACGCCTCGCCGGGCGACCGGGCTTTCGTGTCGACACCTCCCAGGGGGTGATTGAGGCGCAGCGGATCGTAGCGGCCACCGGACCCTTTCAGCGCCCGGCGATCCCGGCGATCGCCCCGCAGAGTCCGGCTATTCAGCAGCTCCACTCGGCGCACTATTTTAATCCGCAGCAGCTGCCGGAGGGCGGCGTGCTGGTAGTGGGGGCCGGATCCTCCGGCGTCCAGATTGCCGATGAGCTGCAGCGTGCCGGACGCGCGGTGTGGCTGTCGGTGGGGGCGCACGACCGGCCGCCGCGTCGCTATCGCCAGCGCGATTTTTGCTGGTGGCTCGGGGTGCTGGGAATGTGGGACGCCGCGGCCAATGCGCCGGGGAAAGAGCATGTCACTATCGCGGTGAGCGGCGCGCGCGGCGGCCATACCGTCGATTTTCGCCAACTGGCGCATCAGGGGGTCACCCTGGTGGGGCAGACCCGCGGCTTTGACGGCGCCAGGGCGTTGTTCCACCCCGACCTGGCGGAGAATATCCGCCGCGGCGATGCCTCTTATCTTGCGCTGCTCGACGCCGCCGACGACTGGGTAGCGCGCAACGGTTCGGATCTGCCTGAAGAGCCCTCCGCCCGTGAGTTTCTGCCCGATCCGGCCTGCGTCAGCGACCCGCTGCTTAGCCTCGACCTGGCCGAGGCCGGGATCGGCGCCATCATCTGGGCGACCGGATATACCACCGACTATCGCTGGCTGAAGGTCAACGCCTTCGATGACGCGCAGCGGCCACAGCATCACCGCGGCGTGTCGACGGAGCCGGGGGTCTATTTTCTCGGCCTGCCGTGGCTGTCGCGGCGCGGGTCCACCTTTATCTGGGGCGTCTGGCACGATGCCAAATATATTGCCGACCAGATCGCCATTCAGCGCCAGTATCAGCGTTACCAGCCGTCCTGATAACCGTTTCCTG
Organism: Klebsiella sp. 1SOBk10mer; assembly: GCF_046602535.1. Taxonomy (NCBI): domain Bacteria; kingdom Pseudomonadati; phylum Pseudomonadota; class Gammaproteobacteria; order Enterobacterales; family Enterobacteriaceae; genus Klebsiella; species Klebsiella sp. 1SOBk10mer. The sequence goes on along the minus strand of NZ_JBKIUP010000003.1, from coordinate 271,822 downwards.
AAGGAGTGCTTTGATGCCAACCCATACCCGTATTCGCATGTTTAACACCAAAGAGACCTACCCGAACCAGGCGCTGAACAACGATCTGTGCCAGGCGGTGCGGGCCGGGAATACCGTCTACGTTCGCGGCCAGGTCGGCACCGATTTTGCCGGCAACCTGATCGGCCTCGGCGACCCGCGAGCCCAGGCGGAACAGGCGATGAAGAATGTCGAGCAGCTGCTGAAAGAGGCCGGCAGCGACCTCTCGCATATCGTCAAGACCACCACTTATCTGATCGACCCCCGCTATCGCGAGCCGGTCTATCAGGAGGTGGGAAAATGGTTGAAAGGGGTCTTTCCCATCTCCACCGGGGTGGTGGTGTCGGCCCTGGCGCAGCCGCAGTGGCTGATGGAGATTGACGTCACGGCGGTGATCCCTGACGACTGGCAGGGGGAGGCGGCAGAATGACCCTTTCCCTTACCGCCCGTTGCCCGGAAACGGGTCAGTTGGGCATCGCCATTAGTTCATCGAGCATGGCCGTCGGGTCGCGCTGTCCGTGGCTGCTGCCCGGCGTGGGGGCGGTTTCCAGCCAGAACATTACCCTGCCGTCGCTGGGGCCGCAGATCCTCAGCGCGCTCGAAGCGGGGGCCAGCGTTGAGCAGGCCCTGAAGCAGGCGCTGGCGGAGGATCGCTTCCGCGAATATCGCCAGGTCGCGGCGATTGACGCCGACGGCGACACGGCGGTGTTCAGCGGGGAATTCACTCTTGGGATCGGCGGCGCCCTGGCGGGGGATAACTGCGTGGCGGCGGGCAACATGCTGGCCAGTGAGGGGGTGATCGCTGCGATGGTGGGCGCCTTTGAGGCCGCCACCGGTGAGCTGACCAGCCGGCTGCTGGCCGGACTGCGCGCCGGGATCGTCGCCGGGGGCGAGGCCGGGCCGGTCCACTCGGCGGCGGTGAAGGTGGTGGACGATTACCCGTGGCCGGTGGTCGACCTGCGCATTGACTGGGCGGAAGCGGATCCGCTGGCGGCCCTTGAGCAGCTGTGGCTGGCGTGGGAGCCGCAAATGGAGGCCTATATTACCCGGGCGCTCGACCCGCGCGAGGCGCCGGCCTATGGCGTGCCTGGCGATGAATAACACGCCGGGAGCGATCCTTGCCGCGCTGCTGGCCTTTGATACCACCAGCCGCCATTCAAACATGGCGATGATCGACTGGATCGCCGATTTTCTCGCCGCCCGCGGCGTGGCGTCCCGCCGCTTTTATGACCCGTCGGGGGGAAAGGCCAATCTCTACGCCCGGCTGGGGCCGTCCGGCGGCGGCGGGGTGATGCTCTCGGGCCATACCGACGTGGTCCCGGTGGACGGGCAGGACTGGAGCGTGCCGCCGTTCAGCCTGACCGAGCGCGATGGCCGCTACTACGGCCGCGGCAGCGCCGATATGAAGGGCTTTCTCGCCTGCGTGCTGGCGGCGGTGGATGACTTTCTGGCGGCGCCGCTGCGGATGCCGCTGCATCTGGCCTTCTCCTATGACGAAGAGGTCGGCTGCCTCGGCGTGCGCAGCCTGGTGGATTTTCTGCAGGCCTCGCCGGAGAAACCGGCGCTGTGCCTCATCGGCGAGCCGACGGAGATGCAGCCGGTGTTCGGTCATAAAGGCAAACTGGCCATGCGCTGCTGCATTGAGGGCCAGGCCTGCCATTCGGCCTATGCCCCGCAGGGGGTGAACGCCATCCGCTACGCGGCCAGGCTGATCAACCGCCTGGATCGGCTGGGCGAGCGTCTGGCCCGGCAGCTGGACAGCCGCTTTTCGCCGCCTTTCAGCACCCTGCAGGTGGGCACCATTCAGGGCGGCGCCGCGCTGAACATCGTTCCGCAGTCCTGTCGCTTTGATTTTGAAATCCGCTACCTGCCGGGGATGCGTCCCGAAGCGGTTACCGAAGCGCTGGCGGCCTACGCCCGCCGCCGGCTGCTGCCGGAGATGCGCCGGGTCGGCGGCGGAAGCGACATCCAGTTTCAGCTGTTGAGCCACTACCCGCCGCTGCTCAGCGATCCACAGTCCGACTTCGCCCGCTGGCTGGCGCAGTGGTGCGGCAGCGATCGGTTTTCCACCGTGGCGTTCGGCACCGAAGGGGGGCTGTTCGACGAGATGGGCGTCGCGACCCTGGTCTGCGGGCCGGGCAGCATGGCCCAGGGCCATAAGGCCGATGAGTACATCAGCATCGACCAGACCGAACGCTGCATGGCGATGCTGGGCCAGCTTTGCGCGTGGATGCGCGCCGAGCCCGCAGAACCGCTTACCTGATCCACCCACACAGGAACCCAAGCGATGCACAACCAACACTCTCACCATATCGATCAAGCGACAGTCGACCGCTGGCAGGCGGATGGCGTGGTATTACTGAAGGGCGTTTTTACCCCCTGGGTTGAGCGCCTCGCCGAGGGGGTCACGGCGCTGATGGCCAGCCCCAGCGAATATGGTCATGCGCGCACGGTGATCCCCAAAGATGGTTCGCCGCCTTTTTTTCAGGATTACTGCAACTGGTCGCGGATCCCGGCGTTTAGCGAGTTTGTCTTCCAGTCGGCCGCCGCCGAAATCGCCGCGGCGCTGATGCAGTCGCAGACGGCGAAATTTTTCCATGAGCATACGCTGGTCAAACCCGCCGGGGGCAGCACGGTCACCCCCTGGCATCATGACCAGCCTTACTATTGCGTCTCCGGCCGACAGAACGTCAGCTTCTGGATCCCGCTGGACCCGGTAGCAGAGGCCACCTCGCTGCGCTGCATTCGCGGGTCGCATCGCTGGGAGGCGGAGTACAGTCCCACCCGCTTCAATGGCACCAGGCTCTACGAGCACACCCGGTTCAGCGCGCTGCCGGATATCGACGCCCATGAGGACGAGTACGATATCGTCAGCTGGGCGCTGGAGCCGGGGGATGCGGTGGCCTTTCATTTTCGCACCGTCCATGGCGCCCGCGGCAACCCTGGAGCGCGGGCGCGACGGGTCTTCTCCGCCCGCTGGGTGGGGGATGACGCCGCCTTTGCCGACCGCGGCGGCGTGACGTCGCCGCCGTTCCCCGAGCTGACCCTGCGGGACGGCGACCCGCTGGATTCTCCACTGTTCCCCCAGGTCTGGCCACCAGCGTAAGCGGCTTCGGACGGGATCTGCTATGATCCCGTCTTTCGTTGTCTGGAGCCAGTCGATGTTCAACGACGCCATTGTTTATGACCGCTACGGGCCGCCGGCCGCGGTGCTAACGCTGAAACGCGCCCCGCTGGCGCCGCTGGCCGGTGGACGGGTGCGGGTCAGGATGCGCTATGCCCCGGTGAATCCTTCAGATCTGATCCCCATCACCGGCGCCTATCGCCACCGTACCCGACTGCCGGCCGTCCCCGGCTACGAAGGCCTTGGCGAGGTGGTCGCCGCGCCATTCGGCAGCCGGCTGACCGCGGGCCAGCGGGTGCTGCCCCTGCGCGGGGGCGGCACCTGGCAACGGTTTATCGATCTCGATGAGACCTGGCTGGTGCCGGTTCCCCCGGCGGTGGACGATCTGCTGGCCGCCCGCGGGTATATCAATCCGCTGACGGCGATGCTGATGCTCAGTCGCTGGCCGGTTGCCGGGAAACAGATCGTGCTGACCGCCGCCGCCTCCTCCTGCGCCAGCCTGCTGGGGCAGTGGGCGCTGGCCATGGGCGCCCGTTCGGTAAGCGGGATTATTCGCTCGCCGCAGCATCGGGCGCGTCTGGAGCAGGCCGGGATCTATCCGATCCTCGACGCCGATCGGGCGCTGGTGGAGAAGGTCAGCCAGCACAGCGATCTGGTGTTTGACGCGGTGGGCGGGGAGCTGGGGAACACGCTGTTGTCGGTGCTGCCCGCGTCGTCGACCCTGGTCTCCTACGGCTTATTATCCGGGCGGCCGTTGATCCAGACGCGCGCCAGCGCGGCGGTGCGCAAGTTTCATCTGCGGGAGGCGCTGCCTGGCCTCAGCGTGGCGGCATGGCGGACGGCATTCGATGAGATCTGGCAGCGGCTGCCGACGACTACGCAACCGCCGGCCCAGCGGGTGGCGTTGAACGACTGGCGCGAGGCGATTGCCGCCGCCGGCCAGCCGGGAAGAGGCGGTAAAATCCTGCTCGATTTCACCGTGGGTTGAGATTACTGTTTCTTCTCGCCGAGGGTCGGCGTTTCGTCAAAGAAGTTCCATGGCTTCAGCAGGGCGTGCGCCCATTCGGTTGGCATGATCGGCCACTCTTCAGCGCGCGCCACGTGGGTGGTGCCGGTGGTGATCCACACCACGTCATCCTGGTGCGTCAGCGACTCATCGTCCTTGGCATACTGGCCTAACCCGGTATCGTGAGCGGAGCGGTTGGGGTATTTGCCTTCCGGATAGCGTTCGCTCGGGTGGTAGCGCGTCACCCACAGCTGTTTATCCATAAAGCTCAGACGATGGTAGATCCACTCGTCGGGGGCGAACTTGGCGCCGGTCGCCGCCGGATGGGTGCCGCCAGCGTAAGGGATGATCTGGTAAGAGACTGGGTTACCCATGCGGTTCTCTTTGCTGGTGTTGCTCAGCAGGCGAATCGTACCCGGGTCGAATTTCTGCGCCGCTTTCTGTTCGCTGTCAATCGTGTACTGATTCACCTGCATGGTGCTGGTGCGCGGGCCGCCGGCGGTGTTGGGCTTCACCTCCGGGTCCATCGCCACCAGAGTGTTGTTTTCGCCGTCCACGTCGAGGTCGAGGCGGAAGTTATAGATATGCTGGTGGGTGGTGCCGACAATATTATGGTCGATCAGCGTTCCGTAGCGGGTATCTTCTTTGGCGCTCGGGTCGTGCATGGTTTTCGCCAGCACGCCTTTCACCGCCTCAATCCCGGTGGCGCCGGCATCGATGCCGATGGTGCCGTTGTCGTGGAACACCCAGTCAAAGATATAGTCGTAGTTGCCGACGGTGCTGATCCAGCGCACCACCAGCTCCCGGCGCTCGGTACTGACGTTGGGCTTGCCCATCTCCAGGTGCTTATATTCCGGCCCGGCGTAGCGCTCGAATATGGCGACGGCGTGCGGGATGGTGGTCGGCGCGCCGGTGTAGTCGGCGATGGTTTCATCCAGCAGCACCGCATTCGACGGCGCGTCTTTGCCGCGTACAATCGGCGAGGTCAGGGTGCCCATGCCGTAATCGCCGGAGTCCAGATAGGCTTTGAAATACCAGCCGACGTCCGGGTCGCCGTAGGGGACGATCATCCCGCCGAGCGAACCTTCATACATCACCTGGCGTTTTTTGCCGTTATCGTTGTAGGTCACCGTCGAGAGGATTGGCCCGACGCGCGAGTTAAGACGCAGATGGAAATCCCAGTTCCGCCAGTGAATGGTATCCCCGGTAATGGTATAGTTTTTGCCTTCCGGTTCAGTAATATCCAGCGGTTTCACCGCCGGGGCGTTGCGGTCGCGGCCATCATACGGACGCGGTTCCATCGGCACCGGAATCACCGGGCCTTCCTCGATTTTGATGATTTTCTTTGCTTCCAGGTCGACCACCGCCACCAGGTTTTCAATCGGGTGCGCCCAGTAGTTGCCGTCGCCGGTATCGAGATAGCTGACCACCTTCAGCAGACGCGCATCCTGCTGCAGGCCATCTTTGCCATCGAAGTAGCCGACGGTGAGCGGGGTGGTGACCACCTTGCCAGGATCGGTAATACCGTGTTTTTTCAGCACCGCCGCGAATTCGCTGCTGGCGTTGATGATGTTCTGCACGCTGGCGAAATCATCGAGCAGCACCATGCCGTGCGCGCCTTTGATCGGCGTCCATGAGAGGATTTTTTTGTTTTGCAGATCGACGACGGCTTCAATGACATGTTTGCCATCGAGCATCACCACATCGGCAGTGCGGGGGGCATCAACGGGCGTTCCCTGCAGGGCAAAGGCCCATACCGCCGCTTTATCCGGCTCGTGCAGGGAAATCTCAGTAAAGCGGGTATTCGGCTGGAACTCCGGCGCGGTTTTGACAATGGTCACCGCTTCGCTGATTTCCGCCGCCGAGAGCGAGTTTAACGGGTGAGGGCGTTTTTCCACCTGGAAGGTCTGGTCGAGACCGGACTGGAACACGTCGTTGATAAAGGTATCGGAGACCCAGGCTTTACCTTCCTTCATCACCACCGGCACCGGTAGGTCAAGGGATTTACCGTTGACGATCGCCGTTTTGGCGCCGGGCTTCACTTTGACGTAAGCGCCATCTTTTACCAGGGTAAACATTTGCGCATAGTCATCCCACTGCACGTCAGCGCCGAACGCCTGCAGCGTTTTATCCAGCGGTACCATGTGGGCTTCGCTACCGTGAGCGAAGACCGGTGATTGCCAGGCGCAAACCACCGCGACAGCGAGAGCCAGTGCGGTTTTACGAGGAGAAAATTTCAAGCCGTTTGCCATTGTGACCTCATCTTATTGTTGTGTTGTCTTATGCCGCTGCGAATGTCGGCTTTGTCACCCTTAAGCTACCAGCCCGCGGCGCCGTAGCGTTTGTTTGCTCTTGCCAGGTTATTTGTCAGTTTTGCCAGAGGGACGTAAAAAATGCCTCCGCAGAGGCATTAAGCACGAGCGCCGATTTTTTTGCCGGGTGGCGGCTAACGCCTTACCCGGCCTACAGCCCCAAATCACTGCTGGCGCTAGCGCTGGGGCCGCTGAAACTGCCGGTGCTGGCGGCCTCAACATCGCTGAGACGTTCCCGGCAGGCCGGGGCAGCCCGCATGGATGCGGGCTGAGGGCCGTGTTTTGCATGGACGCTGCCTCGGCCCGACCCGAAGCCTGCAGGGATAAGTCGAAGGGACCGCGCAGCGGCGATTTTGCTGGCCGGAGCCCGGGGGTTCAGGGGGCGGCGGCGACTGGCCGCCCCCTGTGCGCTCCCTGCGCCATGCCAGGCATAACGCAGAAGACTAACCGGGAGCGCCATGTGCGCTGAAGCCACAGATAACATAAAGGACTTCCCGGGGCGAAACCGTTGCAAGCAATAGCTAAAGGATCGGCCAACAGAGCGCCAGCGGTCTATTTTCCGCCATTACGCCGGGAAATCCCCCTGCTGGCGCGCCACCAGGGTGAGAATGGAATACAGCGCCACCGCCTGCTGGTGCTGGTTGAAAATCTCCACCGCCCATTCCACCACGCCGGTGGCTTTCTCCTCAGCGCTGCGCTGCCGCTTGACCGTTTTCCGCTTACAGGTCAGACGCACCTGGATGGTGTCTCCCGGCTTGACCGGTTCAATAAAGCGCAGGTTTTCCATCCCGTAGTTGGCGATAACTGGCCCGACGCCGGCATCGACGAACAGACCGGCCGCCGCGGAGATCAGGAAATAACCGTGAACCACCCGCTCGCCGAAAATCGACTCGGCGGCGGCGATTTTGTCCATGTGGGCGTAGAAATGGTCGCCGCTCAGGCAGGCGAAGTTAACGATATCCGCTTCGGTCAGCGTACGGCGCGGGGTCAGCAAACTGTCGCCGGGCTGGATCTCTTCGAAATATTTGCGAAACGGGTGAATGCGATCTTCGCTCACCTGGGCGCCGCGTACCCACTGCTGGCCGATGGTCGCCAGCATCGTTGGGCTGCCCTGGACGGCGGTGCGCTGCATATAGTGTTTCACCGAACGCAGTCCGCCTAGCTCCTCTCCGCCGCCGGCGCGGCCGGGGCCGCCGTGCACCAGCTGCGGCAGCGGCGAACCGTGGCCGGTTGATTCTGCGGAGGATGCTTCGTTCAGGATCTGAATACGGCCATGCGCGCGGGCGGCGCCGAGGATAAACTCCCGCGCCAGTTCGCCGCTGGCGGTAACCAGCGTCCCCGCCAGGCTGCCGCCGCCGGCGCGTGCCAGCGTCAGCGCATGCTGGCGGTCCTGGTAGGGCATCAGGGTCGCCACCGGGCCAAAGGCTTCAATAGCGTGAACCGCCGGGGTTTCATCCGGCTGCGCGCAGTAGAGCAGCGTCGGCGGGAAAAAGGCTCCGGCCGCGCTGAGGTCCGCCTGTCCGCCAAGCAGCGCTTCGCAGCCGGCGGCAATCAGTTTATTGACGCTCTCCTGTACGTCCCGACGCTGCTCGTGATTAACCAGCGCCCCCATCTTAATCCCTTCCTGCGCCGGGTCGCCGACGGTCACTTTATGCAGGCGGGCGATCAGCGCATCGCTAACCGCATTGATCTGCGCCAGCGGGACGATGATGCGGCGGATAGCGGTACATTTTTGTCCGGCTTTCGCCGTCATCTCGCGGACCACTTCCCGGATAAACAGCGCGAACTCCGGTTGCTCCGGCGTGACGTCTTCGCCTAACACACAGCAGTTGAGCGAATCCGCTTCCATGGTAAAGGGAATCGATTTGGCCACCAGGTTGGGGTGCGACCGCAGCTGCTGGCCGGTGGCGGCAGAGCCGGTAAAGGTCACCACGTCCTGGCTATCGAGGTGGTCGAGCAGATCGCCCGCGCCGCCGCAAATCAGGCTGATGGCGCCCTCCGGCACCAGGCCGCTGTCGACAATCGCTTTCACCATTGCCTGGGTGAGCTGGGCGGTAGCGGTTGCCGGTTTAATGATAGCTGGCATACCGGCAAGCCACGTGGGGGCCAGTTTTTCCAGCATTCCCCAGCAGGGGAAGTTGAAGGCGTTGATATGTACGGCGACGCCCGACTTCGAGGTCAGCACGTGACGGGCGGCAAAACCGCCCTGTTTTGAGAGCGGGATCAGCTCGTCTTCCGGCCACAGGATATCGTCCGGCAGTTCGCGACTGCCCAGCCCGGCATAGGTGAAAAGGGTGCCGATACCGCCTTCAATATCCACCCAACTGTCGGCGCGGGTGGCGCCGGTTTGCGCCGAGATGGCGTAGAACTGGTCTTTCTGCTCCAGCAAGTGTTTCGCTACCGCTTTTAACATCGCGCTGCGTTCAATAAAGGTCATGGCTTGCAGCGCCTTACCGCCGCGCTCAATCGCGAAGCGGCGCGCCTGCGCCATATCCAGACCTTCACTGGTCACCTCCCACAGCGCCGTGCCGGTGATGGCGTGATGAATAGTACGGGCGCGGCCCCGGCCGGTCTGCCAGGCGCCGGATAAGTAGCTGGCTAACTGCTGCATCGCAAATCTCCAAATGTGTTACGTGTGATATCTATAAATAGTTCTTTTATGAATCATAAAATGCAAGCCAGTATTTAATAAATTATTAACATTGTGATCGCGATGGCGTTACGCCTTATGCTTAAGTTACTGTATTTATTGTGGTTTACAAAAGGTTTTGCGGAGATTATCACAAAAAGAGCAAACAAAATTTGTGGTTTTATTTAACCAATATGTAACCTTCAATAAACAAAGTGATTCACATAAATGTTTTTGTTGTGAATATCGGAATCATAAAGGTGATGACGTGACAGAAGAACAACGCTTTGACCAGCGCATCGCGCAGGAAACGGCCATCGAACCGCAGGACTGGATGCCGGATGCCTACCGTAAGACCTTGATTCGGCAGATAGGCCAGCACGCGCACTCGGAGATCGTCGGCATGCTGCCGGAAGGCAACTGGATCACCCGCGCGCCGACGCTGCGCCGCAAAGCGATCCTGTTGGCTAAGGTACAGGATGAGGCTGGACACGGGCTGTATCTCTATAGCGCCGCGGAAACCCTTGGCTGCGCGCGGGAAGATCTGTATCAGAAGATGCTCGACGGGCAGATGAAATACTCCTCCATTTTTAACTACCCGACGCTGAGCTGGGCGGATATCGGCGTGATCGGCTGGCTGGTCGATGGCGCGGCTATCGTCAACCAGGTGGCGCTGTGCCGGACCTCCTACGGGCCCTATGCCCGGGCGATGGTCAAAATCTGCAAAGAAGAGAGCTTTCACCAGCGCCAGGGATTCGAAGCCTGCATGGCGCTGGCGCAGGGCAATGACGCGCAGCGGCAAATGCTGCAGGACGCCATTAACCGCTTCTGGTGGCCAGCGCTGATGATGTTTGGCCCCAACGACGACAACTCGCCAAACAGCGCCCGCAGCATGGCGTGGAAAATCAAACTGCACTCCAACGACGAGCTGCGTCAACGCTTCGTCGACAACACCGTGCCGCAGGTGGAGATCCTCGGCATGACCGTCCCGGACCCGGATTTGCAGTTTGATGAAGCCAGCGGCCACTACCGCTTCGGCGAAATCGACTGGCAGGAATTTAACGAGGTGATTAGCGGCCGTGGGATTTGCAATCACGAACGCCTGGCCGCCAAGCGTAAGGCCTGGGAAGAGGGCGAATGGGTGCGCGAAGCCGCGCTGGCCCATGCGCAAAAACAGCAGGCCCGCAGCGCGGCATAAGGAGAGACAACATGAGCAAAGTTTACTGGCCGTTATATGAAGTGTTCGTTCGCAGCAAACAGGGGCTTTCCCATCGTCACGTCGGCAGCCTGCATGCCGCCGACGATCAAATGGCGCTGGAAAACGCCCGCGACGCCTACACCCGCCGCAGCGAAGGCTGCTCCATTTGGGTGGTGAAGGCCAGCGAAATCGTTGCTTCGCAGCCGGAAGATCGCGGCGAATTCTTCGACCCGGCGGAAAGCAAAGTCTACCGCCATCCGACTTTCTATACCGTGCCGGACGGCATGGAACATATGTGAGGCGGCGATGAATAACCTGAATCCCGTCGCCACCTACGCTCTGCGTCTTGGCGACAACGGCCTGGTGCTGGCCCAGCGTTTAGGCGCCTGGTGCGGCCATGCCCCGGAGCTGGAGATCGATCTGGCATTGGCCAACATCGGCCTCGACCTGCTTGGCCAGGCGCGCAACTTTTTAAGCTATGCCGCCGAGCTTAACGGCTGCGGCGACGAAGATACCCTGGCCTTCGGCCGCGATGAGCGCCAGTTCAGCAACCTGCTGCTAGTGGAGCAGCCCAACGGCAATTTTGCTGACACCATCGCCCGCCAGTTCTTTATCGACGTCTGGCACGTCGCCCTGTACAGCCGGCTGGTGAACAGCCGCGATGCGCAGCTGGCGGCCATTGCCGCTAAAGGACTGAAAGAGGTGCGCTACCACCAGCGCTTCAGCCGTGGCTGGCTGGAGCGTCTTGGCAACGGTACCGAGGTATCCCAGCGCAAAATGCAGCAGGCGGTCGACAATCTGTGGCGCTTCACCGGCGAACTGTTCCTTGCCGATGACCTGGAGCTCAGCCTGGCCGGGCAGGGCATTGCGGTTGATCCGCGCGAGCTTCAGGCCGAATGGCAAAGCACCGTGCATACCGCGCTGCTTGACTCAGGCTTATCGATCCCGCAGGAAGCGGCCTTCCGCAGCGGCGGCAAACAGGGGCTGCACAGTGAACATCTCGGCCCGCTGCTGGCGGAGATGCAATATCTGCAGCGTTCGCATCCCGGCCTGCAGTGGTAAGGGAGGGGAAGATGCAACGTTTAGATGACATCGCTCCCGCCGAGGTGCGCGCTATCTGGAGATTGTTAAGCGCGATCCCGGACCCGGAAGTACCGGTGCTGACCATCACCGATCTCGGCATGGTGCGCAGCGTCGCGCGCCACGGCGACGGCTGGGTGATTGGCTTTACCCCGACTTATTCGGGCTGCCCGGCGACGGAGCATCTGCTGAGCGAGATCCGCGCGGTGATGAGCGAGCATGGTTATCTGCCGGTCCACATCGTCCTGCAGCTGGACCCGCCCTGGACCACCGACTGGATGAGCCAGGACGCCCGTGAGCGCCTGCGCCAGTACGGCATCAGCCCGCCGCAGGGGCACGCCTGCCATGCGGATATGCCCGCCGAGGTGAGTTGTCCACGCTGCGGCAGCACCCATACCTCGCTGCTTAGCGAATTCGGTTCCACGGCCTGCAAAGCGCTCTATCGCTGCGACAGCTGCCGGGAACCTTTTGATTACTTTAAATGTATTTGAGGTTGCCATGACGACGTTCCATTCGCTTAAGGTGGCGAGAGTCGAGCCGGAAACCCGCGATGCGGTGACCATCACTTTTGCGATCCCGCAAGCCCTGCAGGCGGAATACTGTTTTCGCCCGGGCCAGCATCTGACGCTAAAAGCCCGTCTGGGCGGTGAAGAGCTGCGCCGCTGTTACTCCATCTGCCGCAGCCGCACGCCGGGAGAGATCAGCGTCGCGGTCAAAGCCATCGACGGCGGGCGCTTCTCGCGCTACGCCCAGCACGATATCCAGCAGGGGATGGAGCTGGAGGTGATGGTGCCGCAGGGGCATTTCGGCTATCAGCCGCAGGCCGAACGGCAGGGCGACTATCTGGCGATTGCCGCCGGCTCCGGGATCACGCCGATGATGGCGATCGTTAGCGCCACCCTGGCCACCGAGCCGTACAGTCGCTTCACGCTGATCTACGGTAACCGCAACAGCCACAGCATGATGTTCCGCCAGGCGCTGGCCGATTTAAAAGACCGCTATCCGCAGCGCCTGCAGGTGATACATCTGTTCAGCCAGGAGTCGATGGACAGCGATCTTTTACAGGGGCGCATTGACGGCGACAAACTGCGCCAGCTCGCTGACCATCTGCTGGATTTCAGCCGTTTCGACGAGGCCTTTATCTGCGGTCCGGCGACGATGATGGACGAGGCGGAAGCAACGTTACGTGAACTTGGCGTAGCGGAGAAATCGATTCATCTCGAACGCTTCAATACGCCGGGCGGCAGCGTTAAGCGCGCCGCCGGGGTGCAGGCGGAGGGACGCACGGTCACCATCCGCCAGGACGGGCGCGATCGGCTGATCGCCCTCAGCGCCGAAGACGACAGCATCCTGGATGCCGCATTGCGTCAGGGGGCAGACCTGCCGTTTGCCTGCAAGGGCGGGGTGTGCGCCACCTGTAAATGCAAAGTGCTGCGCGGCGAAGTGGCGATGGCCGCCAACTATAGCCTCGAAGCGGATGAGCTGGCGGCGGGTTATGTACTGAGCTGCCAGGCGCTGCCTACCAGCGGCGACGTAGTTGTCGACTTTGACGCGCGGGGGATGGCATGAGCGAGCTGCTGATCCACCGCCATGGCCGGGTGCTGCAGCTGACGCTCAACCGTCCGCAGGCCCGCAATGCACTGAACAATGCCTTATTAACCCAGATTGCCGAGGCGCTGGAGGTCGCGGCCGCTGATAACCGCGTCAGCGTCTGCGTCATCAGCGGTAACCCGCGCTTCTTTGCCGCCGGGGCCGACCTGAATGAGATGGCGGAGAAAGATCTCCCGGCGACCCTGGACGATATCCGCCCGCGGCTGTGGGCGCGTATCGATGCCTTCCCCAAACCGCTGATCGCCTCGGTCAACGGCTACGCCCTCGGAGCCGGCTGCGAGCTGGCCCTGCTGTGCGATCTGATTGTCGCCGGGGACAACGCCCGCTTTGGCCTGCCGGAAATTACCCTCGGCATAATGCCGGGCGCTGGCGGCACCCAGCGGCTGATCCGCAGCGTTGGCAAGGCGCTGGCCAGCCGGATGGTGCTGAGCGGCGAGAGTATTGACGCCCGTCAGGCGCAGCAGGCCGGGCTGGTGAGCGATGTCCATCCGGCGGCGTTAACCGATGAGTATTCCCTGCAACTGGCGACCACCATCGCCCGCCATGCGCCGCTGGCGCTGCGGGCGGCGAAACAGTCGCTGCGCCTGTCGCAGGAAGTGAGCCTGCAGGCCGGTCTCCAGCAGGAGCGCCAGCTGTTCAGCCTGCTGAGCGCCACCGAAGACCGCCGCGAAGGCATCGACGCCTTCTTACAAAAACGTAACCCGGACTTTAAAGGACGCTAATCGTGGAAGCTTTCATTCTCAGCGCAGTGGAACAGGGCGTCATGACCATCACTCTCAATCGCCCGGACCGCCTCAACAGTTTTAACGATCGGATGCATCAGCAGCTGGCGGAATGTCTGAAGCAGGCCGAGCGCGACGACGGCGTGCGTTGCCTGCTGATCACCGGCGCCGGCCGCGGATTTTGCGCCGGCCAGGATCTGAATGACCGCAACGTCGACCCCAGTGGGCCGCCGCCGGATCTCGGCCTGTCGGTGGAACGCTTTTACAACCCGTTAGTGCGCCGTCTGGCGGCGCTGCCGAAACCGGTGATTTGCGCGGTCAACGGCGTAGCCGCTGGCGCAGGCGCCACCCTGGCGCTGGGCTGCGATATCGTGCTGGCCGCGCGTTCGGCCAAGTTTGTGATGGCGTTCAGCAAGCTCGGGCTGGTGCCGGACTGCGGCGGCAGCTGGTTCCTGCCGCGGGTGGCTGGCCGCGCGCGCGCGATGGGGCTGGCGCTGCTGGGCGACAGCCTCAGCGCGGAACAGGCCGCGCAGTGGGGGATTATCTGGCAACTGGTGGACGATGCCGAACTGGCGGATACCAGTCTGCAACTGGCGCGCCATCTTGCGGCCCAGCCGACGTTTGGTCTTGGGCTGATTAAAAAGGCGCTGCTGGCGGCGGAAACCAACAGTCTCGACGCGCAGCTGGATCTGGAGCGCGATTATCAGCGCCTCGCCGGGCGCAGCGATGATTACCGCGAAGGGGTCAGCGCGTTTCTGGCCAAACGGCCACCACAGTTCAGCGGGAAATAGATGATGACGACATCCTTAGCCAACGTGGCGGTGATCGGCAGCGGCACCATGGGGGCCGGCATCGCCGAAGTGGCTGCTGCCGCCGGGCACCCGGTACTGATTTACGACATCGATCATCAGGCCATCGTCCGGGCGATCGATGGCATTGCCAGGCGTCTTGTCTCTCGGGTCGAGCGCGGCAAACTGGCGTCAGAGCAGGCCGACGCGCTGCTGGCGCGGCTGCATCCGGCCCACGATTTAGCCGCGCTGGCCGACGCAGATTTAGTGATCGAAGCGGCCTCTGAAAGCCTGGAGGTGAAAGCGGCGCTGTTCGCGCAGCTGGCGGCGATCTGCTCGCCGTCAACATTGCTGACCAGCAACACTTCGTCGATTTCGATTACCGCCATCGCCGCCGGGGTCAAAAACCCGGAGCGGGTGGCCGGGCTGCACTTTTTTAATCCGGCGCCGGTGATGCAGCTGGTGGAGGTTGTCAGCGGCCTGGCGACGTCTGCGGAAGTGGTGGAGCAGCTGTGCCAGTGCGTGAGCGGCTGGGGGAAACGGCCGGTTCGCTGCCGCTCGACGCCCGGCTTTATCGTTAACCGCGTGGCGCGTCCGTTCTATGCTGAAGCCTGGCGGGCGCTGGAGGAGCAGGTGGCCGCCCCGGAGGTTATCGATGCCGCTTTGCGTGACGGCGGCGGTTTTCCGATGGGACCGCTGGCGTTGACTGACCTGATTGGCCAGGACGTCAACTTCGCCGTGACCTGCTCGGTATTTAACGCCTTCTGGCAGGACCGGCGTTACCTGCCATCGCTCCTGCAGCAGGAGCTGGCGCTGGCCGGGCGATTGGGGAAAAAGAGCGGTCACGGCGTCTATCGCTGGCCTGCGGAGACGCAGCCGGAGGTGACGCTGACGCCGGTCGCCACTGGCGCGCAATCCGTGATGACGGTAAGTGACAGTGTCACCGAGCTGGACGAGCTTTTGTTGCTGGAGACCGAAGGCGAAACCGCCCTGGCGCTGAGCGTTAAGCATCGTCGTCCGGTGGTGGTGTATGACCTGTGCGCCAGCGATACGGTGGTGCTGGCCGCCGCGGCGACCAACGCGCCGGCGGCGACGGACAAAGCGGTGCACTATTTCCAGCAGCAGGGCAAGAAAGTGCTGCGCATCGCCGATTATCCCGGCCTGCTGGTGTGGCGCACGGTGGCGATGCTGGTTAACGAAGCGCTGGACGCACTGCAGAAAGGGGTGGCCAGCGCGCAGGATATCGATACCGCCATGTGTCTTGGCGTCAACTACCCGCAGGGCCCGCTGGCGTGGGGGGAAAGCCTCGGCTGGCGCCGCGTGCTGCGCCTGCTGGAGAACCTGCATCACCATTATGGCGAGGAGCGCTATCGCCCCGGTTCCCTGTTGCGCCAGAAGGCGCTAATGGAGAAGCACCATGAGCAATGATCCGTGGCGCAACGCGCGCGCGATGTACGAAAAAGATACCTGCGCCAGAAAGATGGGGATCGAACTTATCGAAATGGACGATGGTTTTGCGCAGATGACCATGACCGTCTCGCCGGACATGCTTAACGGCCATCAAACCTGTCACGGCGGTCAGCTATTTACCCTTGCCGATACCGCTTTCGCCTACGCCTGTAACAGCCAGGGGCTGGCGGCGGTGGCTTCGGCGGCCAGCATTGATTTCCTTCGCCCGGCGTTTGCCGGGGACCGGCTGGTCGCCACCGCCCGAGTCAAACAGCAGGGCAAGCTGACCGGGGTCTACGACATTGAAATTGTTAATCAACAGCAAAAAATTGTGGCCCTGTTTCGCGGCAAATCGCACCGCATCGGCGGCACAATCACAGGAGAAGTCTAATGCGCGAGGCCTTTATTTGTGACGGGATCCGCACGCCGATTGGCCGCTACGGCGGCGCGCTGGCCAGCGTGCGCGCCGACGACCTGGCGGCGATCCCGCTGCGGGCGCTGCTGAGCCGCAACCCCAGGCTTGACCCGACCGCGATCGATGACGTGATTTACGGCTGCGCGAATCAGGCGGGCGAAGATAACCGCAATGTGGCGCATATGGCGACGCTGTTGGCAGGTTTCCCGCATACCGTACCGGGCACCACGATTAACCGTTTATGTGGGTCTGGTCTGGATGCGATCGGCTTTGCCGCCAGAGCGATCAAAGCCGGCGATGCCGATCTGCTGATTGCCGGCGGCGTAGAGTCGATGTCGCGCGCGCCGTTTGTGATGGGGAAGGCCAGCGCGCCGTATCAGCGTCAGGCGGAGCTGTTTGACACCACCATTGGCTGGCGTTTTGTGAACCCGCTCATGGCGCAACACTTCGGAACTGACAGCATGCCGGAAACGGCCGAGAATGTAGCTGAATTGTTAAATATTAGCCGCGCCGATCAGGATGCTTTCGCCTGGCGCAGCCAGCAGCGCACGGCGCAGGCCCAGCGCGATGGCATTCTGGCGCAGGAGATCGTGCCGGTGCAGATTGTCGGACGGAAAGGGGCGGTCAGCGACGTGCGCGAGGACGAGCATCCGCGCCCGGAAACCACGCTTGAGCAGCTGGCGCAACTGAAAGCGCCGTTCCGCCAGGGCGGCGTCATTACCGCGGGCAATGCTTCCGGCGTCAACGATGGCGCCGCGGCGCTGATCGTCGCCAGCGAACAGCAGGCCGCTATCCAGGGGCTCACGCCGCGCGCGCGTATCGTGGCGATGGCGACGGCAGGGGTCGAACCGCGGCTGATGGGGCTGGGGCCGGTACCGGCGGTGCGTAAAGTGCTGGAGCGGGCGGGACTCAATATCCACGATATGGATCTGATTGAGCTGAATGAGGCCTTCGCCGCCCAGGCCCTGGGCGTGCTCAGACAGCTTGGCGTGCCGGACGATGCGGCGCATGTGAATCCCAACGGCGGCGCCATCGCGTTAGGCCATCCGCTGGGCATGAGCGGCGCGCGTCTGGCGCTGAGCGCCAGCCTTGAGCTGCAGCGCCGCGGCGGGCGCTATGCGTTGTGTACGATGTGTATTGGCGTGGGTCAGGGCATCGCCATGATCCTCGAGCGAGTGTGAGCTAATTTACCTGCGAGTACCCTACAATGATAACTACTACAAAATTAGATCCGATTGAAACCGCCTCGCGTGATGAGCTGCAGGCCCTGCAAACCCAACGGCTGAAGTGGACCCTGAATCATGCGTATAACAATGTGCCGATGTATCGTCGCAAATTCGACGCCGCCGGCGTGCACCCTGACGACTTTCGCGAACTGAGCGACCTGACCAAATTCCCGTGCACCACCAAACAGGATCTGCGCGACAACTATCCCTTCGATACCTTCGCGGTGCCGATGGAGCAGGTGGTGCGCATTCACGCCTCTTCCGGGACCACCGGCAAACCGACGGTGGTGGGCTACACGCAGAACGATATTGATAACTGGGCCAATATCGTCGCCCGTTCGCTGCGCGCCGCCGGCGGCACGGCGAAAGATAAAATTCACGTCGCTTACGGCTATGGCCTGTTCACCGGCGGCCTTGGCGCGCACTACGGCGCAGAACGCTTAGGCGCGACGGTGATCCCGATGTCCGGCGGACAGACCGAAAAACAGGCGCAGCTGATCCGTGATTTCAAGCCGGATATGATCATGGTGACGCCGTCCTACTGTCTGAATCTGATTGAAGAGCTGGAGCGCCAGATGGGCGGCGATGCCCGCGGCTGTTCATTACGCGTCGGCGTCTTTGGCGCCGAGCCGTGGACCCTGGCGATGCGCGCGGAGATCGAGCGCCGGCTGGGGATCACCGCTCTGGACATATACGGTCTGTCGGAGGTGATGGGGCCGGGGGTGGCGATGGAGTGTCTGGAGACTGTTGACGGCCCGACCATCTGGGAAGACCACTTCTTCCCGGAAATCGTTAACCCGGACGACGGCACGCCGCTGGCCGATGGCGAACACGGCGAACTGCTGTTCACCACGTTGACCAAAGAGGCGCTGCCGGTGATCCGCTATCGTACCCGCGATCTGACGCGCCTGCTGCCGGGCACCGCCCGCACCATGCGCCGTATGGACCGCATCAGCGGACGCAGCGACGATATGCTGATCATCCGCGGGGTTAACGTCTTCCCGTCGCAGCTGGAAGAGGAGATCCTTAAGTTTGAACATCTGGCGCCGCACTACCAGCTGGAGGTCAATCGCCGCGGCCATCTTGATTCGCTGGCGGTGCGCGTGGAGCTGAAAGAGAGCGGGCTGGCGCTGAGTCACGAGCAGCGCTGCCAGATTTGTCACCAGTTGCGCCACCGCATCAAGTCGATGGTCGGGATCTCCACCGATATCACTATCGTCAACTGCGGCAGCATTCCGCGCTCTGAAGGCAAAGCCTGTCGGGTATTTGATCTGCGTAAAGCGGTGGTCAGCGGTTAAACCTCTCCCCGGTGGCGCTGCGCTGACCGGGGCTACACGGTTAGCCCGGCTGAGGCCTTTACGCCCTCAGCCGGGGAAATTCCTGTGCTATGATTCATAAAGGAAAAATATAACAACAGCATGAATCAGATGAGTAAACTCGACGCCTTTATTCAACAAGCCGTGACGGCGACGCCGATCAGCGGCACGTCATTGATCGCCTCGCTGTATGGCGACGCCTTATTACAACGCGGTGGGGAAGTGTGGCTGGGCAGCGTCGCGGCGCTGCTGGAAGGATTAGGCTTCGGCGAGCGCTTCGTCCGCACCGCGCTGTTTCGCCTCAATAAAGAAGAGTGGCTTGATGTCGTCCGTATCGGCCGCCGCAGCTTCTATCGTCTGAGTGACAAAGGGCTGCGCCTGACCCGTCGTGCGGAACATAAAATTTATCGGGCGAACGCCCCGGAATGGGATGGTACCTGGCTGCTGTTGCTCTCGGAAGGCCTGGAAAAAAATGTGCTGGCCGACGTCAAAAAGCAGCTGCTGTGGCAGGGATTTGGCGCGCTGGCCCCGAGCCTGTTAGCCTCGCCGTCGCAAAAGCTGGCGGATGTCCAGTCGCTGCTCCACGAAGCAGGCGTCGCCGAAAACGTCATCTGTTTTGAAGCCCACTCGCCGCTGGCGCTCTCCCGGGCGGCGCTGCGCAGCCGGGTAGAGGAGTGCTGGCATCTCACCGAACAAAACGAGATGTATGAATCGTTCATCTCGCTATTCCGGCCGATACTGCCGCTGCTCCGTGACTGCGACCCCGCGGAGTTAACGCCGGAGCGCAGCTTTCAGATCCAGCTCCTGCTGATTCATTTCTATCGCCGGGTGGTGCTCAAAGATCCGCTGCTGCCGGAAGAGCTGCTGCCGGCGCACTGGGCGGGGCAAACCGCCCGCCAGCTGTGTATCAATATTTACCAACGGGTGAGTCCCGGCGCGCTGGCGTTCGTCAGCGAGAAAGGTGAAAGCTCGGTCGGCGAGCTTCCCGCGCCGGGCCCGCTCTATTATCAGCGCTTTGGCGGTTTGCCGGGCGCATAAGGAGGTTGCATGCCGATTTATCAGATTGATGGACTGACCCCGGTGGTGCCGGAGGAGAGTTACGTCCACCCGACCGCGGTGTTGATTGGCGACGTGATCCTCGGCAAAGGGGTCTATGTTGGGCCCAACGCCAGCCTGCGCGGCGATTTTGGCCGCATCGTGGTCAAAGACGGGGCCAATATACAGGACAACTGCGTGATGCACGGCTTCCCAGGCCAGGATACGGTGGTGGAAGAGGAGGGCCATATCGGCCACGGCGCTATTCTGCACGGCTGCGTAATTGGCCGCAATGCGCTGGTGGGGATGAGCGCGGTGATTATCGACGGGGCGACTATCGGCGAAAACAGCATTGTCGGCGCCTCGGCCTTCGTCAAAGCCAACGCCGAGATGCCCGCCAACCATCTGATTATCGGAGGCCCGGCAAAAGCGATTCGCGTCCTGAGCGAACAGGAGCTGGCGTGGAAAAAGCACGGTACCCGTGAATACCAGGCGCTGGTGGAACGCTGTAAGCAGACGCTCCACCAGGTTGAGCCATTACGGGAAGTGGAGGACGGGCGTAAGCGGCTGGAGTTTGATGAAAACCTGCGGCCAAAATCCTCCACCTGAGGGGTAAATATAATGGCAGAGAAATTATCCGCTCACTGTCACTGCGGTGCGGTGGCCTTTACCGTTGAGCTCAGCGACGGCTTCAACACCGTTCGGCGCTGTAACTGTTCATATTGTCGAATGCGTGGGGCGGTCGCGGTCTCTTCGCCGCGTTCAGGAATCGATGTGGTACGCGGCAGGGATAAGCTCACAGAGTATCGCTTTAATACAGGGGAAGCCGTGCACTTTTTCTGCTCGGTATGCGGGATCTACACCTTTCATCAACGGCGATCAAACCCACAGCAGTATGGGGTGAATGTGGCCTGCATTGACGGCGTTTCACCTTTCGATTTTCCTTGCGTGGAAGTCAACGACGGCGTGAATCATCCAAAAGATGGCGGCGGAGGCGTGGTGGGGTATTTGCGCTACGAGAAAAAACAAAAAAAATCTCCTCCCGCAGGAAGCGAGAGGAGTTAACTATTAGGCTGCAACCACGCTGTCGATGGCCGCTTTCGCGTCAGACTGCGCTTTGGCCGCGACTTCCGGGCCGTAAGCGATACCTTCGGCGAACACGAAGTTCACGTCGGTGATGCCGATGAAGCCGAGGAAGGTGGACAGGTACGGGGTGACCAGGTCGGTCGGGGTATCTTTATGGATACCGCCGCGGCTGGTCACAACGACCGCGCGTTTACCGGTCACCAGACCTTCCGGCCCTTTTTCGGTGTAGCGGAAGGTAACGCCGGCGCGAGCCACCAGGTCGAAATAGTTTTTCAACTGCGTCGGGATGTTGAAGTTGTACATCGGCGCAGCGATAACAATCACATCGTTGCCTTTCAGTTCAGCGATCAGCTCGTCGGAAAGGGCCAGCGCTTCCTGCTGACGCGGAGTCAGCGGCGCGTCGCTCGGACGCAGGGCGCCAACCAGTTCACCATCCAGAACCGGGATCGGATTAGCGGCCAGGTCACGCACGGTGATCTCGTCGCCCGGGTGTTTTTCCTGCCATTGTTCAACAAAATAGTCGGAAAGCTGACCAGATTGTGAGTACCCTGCCAGAATACTGGATTTCAGAACTAATACTTTGCTCATGGGTGTTTCCTTTTTTAATGTGATTGACGGGTCAGTGCCCTGGTGCTTGATGACACTGTATTCACAATCGCGCCACAGAGATAGCGCAATATATCGAATCCTATGTTCAGATTTTTTGAACAAGGCATGAGTGGCGCAGATGTGGTACTCTAAGGCAATACTTCAAAAGAGATTTTCCCGGCAGAGCTCTGCCCGATAACGCTATGACAGAACAACAAAAAATCACCTTCCCCCAGCTTTATCAACAGCTCGACGGCCTGATGCTGCGCGACAAAACGCGCTTTGCCCGCCGTCTGCACGGCGTGAAGAAGGTTAAAAATCCTGAATCGCAACAGGCCATCCTTCAGGAGATGGCGCAGGAGATAAGCCAGGCAGCCAGTAAAGTCCTGCTGCGCGAAGCGGCGCGTCCGGCCATCACCTATCCGGAAAATCTGCCGGTTAGCCAGAAAAAACAAGAAATTCTCGAGGCGGTACGCGATCACCAGGTGGTGATTGTCGCCGGGGAGACCGGTTCGGGTAAAACCACCCAGCTGCCAAAAATCTGCATGCAGCTGGGCCGCGGGCTGAAAGGGCTAATCGGCCATACCCAGCCGCGCCGTCTGGCCGCGCGAACCGTGGCCAACCGTATCGCCGAGGAGCTGCAAACGGAGCCGGGCGGCTGTATCGGCTATAAGGTCCGCTTTAGCGATCACGTCAGCGACAACACCATGGTCAAGCTGATGACCGACGGTATTCTGCTGGCGGAGATCCAGCAGGATCGCCTGCTGATGCAGTACGACACCATCATTATCGATGAAGCGCACGAGCGCAGCCTGAACATTGACTTCCTGCTCGGCTATCTGAAAGAGCTGCTGCCGCGCCGTCCTGACCTGAAAATTATCATCACCTCGGCGACCATCGACCCGGAACGTTTCTCAAAGCATTTCAATAATGCGCCGATTATCGAAGTCTCCGGGCGGACTTACCCGGTGGAAGTGCGCTATCGGCCGATAGTGGAAGAGGCGGACGATACCGAGCGCGATCAGCTGCAGGCGATCTTTGATGCCGTCGATGAGCTCGGGCGCGAAGGGCCCGGCGATATTCTGATCTTTATGAGCGGCGAGCGGGAGATTCGCGATACCGCCGATGCGCTGAATAAGCTGGATCTGCGCCATACCGAAGTGCTGCCGCTGTACGCTCGCTTGTCCAACAGCGAGCAGAACCGCGTCTTCCAGCCGCACAGTGGACGACGCATCGTGCTGGCGACCAACGTGGCGGAAACCTCGCTGACCGTACCGGGCATTAAGTACGTTATCGATCCCGGTACCGCCCGTATCAGCCGCTACAGCTACCGCACCAAGGTGCAGCGCCTGCCGATCGAGCCAGTTTCCCAGGCGTCCGCCAACCAGCGAAAAGGCCGCTGCGGTCGCGTCTCGGAAGGGATCTGTATTCGTCTTTATTCAGAAGACGATTTCCTGTCGCGACCGGAATTTACCGATCCGGAAATTCTGCGCACCAACCTGGCGTCGGTCATCCTGCAGATGACCGCCCTGGGCTTAGGCGATATCGCCGCCTTCCCGTTCGTTGAAGCGCCGGATAAGCGCAACATTCAGGACGGCGTGCGCCTGCTGGAAGAGCTGGGCGCCATCACCACCGATGAGCAGGCCACCGCCTACAAGCTGACCCCGATGGGCCGTCAGCTTAGCCAGTTGCCGGTAGACCCGCGTCTGGCGCGGATGGTGCTGGAGGCGCAGAAGCACGGCTGCGTGCGAGAAGCGATGATCATCACCTCCGCGCTGTCGATTCAGGATCCGCGCGAGCGGCCGATGGACAAACAGCAGGCCTCTGACGAAAAACACCGCCGCTTTCACGATAAAGAGTCTGACTTCCTTGCCTTTGTGAACCTGTGGAACTATCTCGGCGAACAGCAGAAAGCCCTGTCGTCGAATCAGTTCCGCCGTCAGTGCCGGGTCGATTTTCTGAACTATCTGCGCGTGCGCGAGTGGCAGGATATCTATACCCAGCTGCGCCAGGTGGTGAAGGAGCTTGGCCTGCCGATCAACAGCGAGCCAGCGGAATATCGCGAGATCCATACCGCGCTGCTGACCGGTCTGCTGTCGCACATCGGCATGAAGGATGCCGATAAACAGGAGTTTACCGGGGCGCGCAACGCCCGCTTTTCCATTTTCCCGGGGTCCGGTCTGTTTAAAAAGCCGCCGAAGTGGACGATGGTGGCGGAACTGGTGGAGACCAGCCGGCTGTGGGGCCGCATTGCCGCCCGCATTGAGCCGGAGTGGGTGGAGCCGGTAGCGCAGCACCTGATCAAACGCTCATACAGCGAGCCGCACTGGGAGCGGGCGCAGGGCGCGGTGATGGCGACGGAAAAGGTCACCGTCTACGGCCTGCCGATCGTGGGCGCGCGTAAGGTCAACTACAGCCAGATCGATCCGGCGCTGTGCCGCGAGCTGTTTATCCGCCACGCGCTGGTGGAGGGCGACTGGCAAACGCGCCACGCCTTCTTCCGGGAGAACCTGAAGCTGCGGGCGGAAATCGAAGAGCTGGAGCATAAGTCGCGCCGCCGCGACATTCTGGTGGACGACGAGACCCTGTTCGAATTCTACGACCAGCGCATCAGCCACGACGTCATCTCCGCCCGCCACTTCGACAGCTGGTGGAAGCAGGCCAGCAAAGAGACGCCGGATCTGCTCAACTTTGAGAAGAGCATGCTGATTAAGGAAGGGGCGGAGCAGGTTAGCAAGCTGGACTATCCGAACTTCTGGCATCAGGGCAACCTTAAGCTGCGGCTTAGCTATCAGTTTGAGCCGGGCGCCGACGCCGACGGCGTGACGGTGCATATTCCGCTGCCGCTGCTGAACCAGGTGGAGGAGGCCGGGTTTGAATGGCAGATCCCCGGCCTGCGTCGCGAGCTGATTATCGCGCTGATAAAATCGCTGCCGAAGCCGGTGCGGCGCAATTTTGTCCCGGCTCCCAACTATGCGGAAGCGTTTCTTGGCCGGGCGACGCCGCTTGAGCTGCCGTTGCTCGATTCCCTGGAGCGCGAGCTGCGTAAGATGACCGGCGTGACCATCGACCGCGAAGCCTGGCAGTGGGATCAGGTGCCCGATCACCTGAAAATCACTTTCCGGGTGGTGGATGATAAAAACAAGAAGCTGCAGGAAGGGCGCTCGCTGCAGGCGCTGAAAGAGGCGCTGAAGGGCAAAGTTCAGGAGACGCTGTCGGCGGTCGCTGATGATGGCATCGAGCAGAGCGGGCTGCATATCTGGAGCTTTGGCACCCTGGCGGAAAGCTATGAACAGAAGCGCGGCAACTATAAGGTGAAAGCCTGGCCGGCGCTGGTGGACGAGCGCGACAGCGTGGCCATCAAGCTGTTTGATAATCCACAGGAACAGCAGCAGGCCATGTGGCGCGGTCTGCGTCGCCTGCTGCTGCTTAACATTCCGTCGCCCATTAAGTATCTGCACGAGAAACTGCCGAACAAAGCCAAGCTCGGGCTCTATTTCAACCCGTACGGCAAAGTGCTGGATCTGATTGACGACTGTATCTCCTGCGGCGTTGATAAGCTTATCGACGAGGCGGGCGGTCCGGTATGGACGGAAGAGGGCTTCAACCAGCTGCACGATAAAGTTCGCGCCGAGCTCAACGAGACGGTGGTAGAGATCGCCAAACAGGTCGAGCAGATCCTCACTGCGGTGTTCAATATCAACAAACGGCTGAAAGGCCGGGTGGATATGACCATGGCGCTGGGGCTGTCGGACATCAAAGCGCAGATGGCGGGGCTGGTTTACCGCGGCTTTGTCACCGGCAACGGCTTCCGTCGTCTTGGCGATACGCTGCGCTACCTACAGGCGATTGAAAAGCGCCTGGAGAAGATGGCTATCGATCCGCACCGCGACCGCGCGCAGATGCTGAAAATTGAGAGCGTGCAGCAGGCGTGGCAGCAGTGGCTGAATAAGCTACCGCCGAACCGCCGTGAGGACGACGATGTCCGGGAGATCCGCTGGATGATCGAGGAGCTGCGGGTGAGCTTCTTCGCCCAGCAGCTGGGGACCCCGTACCCCATCTCGGACAAACGTGTCCTGCAGGCGATGGAGCAGGTGACGCCGTAATCCCACCCTTTCCCCTGCCCGGCGGCGCAGTGCTTGCCGGGCAGGGGAAACCCGGGAGCGGTCGCGAAGCCGTACGCCGTACCCGGTTATCTCCCCGCCCTGATGCTTCCCCGCCGAATGAAAAATGAACGGAATCTGAAAATCGACCTGCCGGCTTGGGTCATCGGCAGTCTCCGCGTATTTTTAGCCTTGTTTCGCAGGAAAACCAGAACACGGAGTCTATTTTTACCCTTCTTGATATGGACAAATTCCTCATGCTGGCGCTGGCTATCCTTGTGATGCCCGCGTGTAAACCCTTCGTTGACGCTTCCTCCTGCGATGAAACACAGCGGGCGATCAACGATGCGAACTTTTTTATTTTGACCTCCCTTCCGCCGCTGAACGGCGAAGTGCAGAGCGTGCAAATCGTCGGCAGCCAGAATAACGAATATGGCGCCCTTCGTTTCGCGCGATGCCGCCGGCTGGCAAGCTATGAGCGGGCAAAAACCCTTAACACCGCACATGGCTCAACGATCGTCAGAGATAATGTTCGCTGGCGAAATGATAAAGGATGGATGCGGGAATATATCCGGCAGACCCGGAGCGCGACGGGAAATATCAGCAAGATGGTGATGCGCGAACAGTTTTATACCGATTCTCTCGGGCGGATTGTGCGCGCCGAAAATGTGTCCGCGACGCAGCAACCGCCCAAAGTCCTGCATACGACCACCTATCAGTATGACGACCGGCACCGCCTGGTCCGTAAAACGGTCAACGGCGGTATGATGGTCATGCTTGCTGTCGATTACCGCTATACGGATGGGCGCCTTAGCCGCATGGCTGACTCGGACTCCACCTCGACGCTGCGTTGGGATGAAAAAGGGCGCTGGATATCCCGGGAAACGACCTCAACGTATAATGGACCACGCCAGGCCCGTTGTTTAGGGTGGGATCCCGAGGGGAACTGTACTGCGGAGTATGGCGAGCAGCCTGCTGCAGGGGCAATGAAAGATCAGTCTCTGCACTACCAGTATACCTATTATCCTCGATGATCCTCCGCGGCAGAAAGCCCCGCGGGCCCGGCAGCATAGGTTCATGCAGGCTGGTGCTGCCGGGCAGGAGAGCGGGGTTTCTCCCTCTCTCTGGGGGAGAGGGCCGGGGTGAGGGCATCAGGCCGCCCGGATCTCAGCCATTCACCAGCGCCAGCGTAAAGCCATCCCATCCCTTAATGCCCACCGTCTGCAGCGCGGTGGCGGTGAGCCGCGGGTTATCGCCGATCATCTCGATAAACCGACGCACGCCCTGCACACGCGCGTCATCGCTTTGCCCATTAATCACCTCGCCATCGCGCACCACGTTATCGCCCACGATCAGCGTCCCGGGGCGGGAATAGTGCAGCGCCCACTCCAGATAGTGAGGATTATTATGTTTATCGGCATCAATAAAGATCAGGTCGAATGGCGGCGTGTTCGCCAAATTTTCCAGCGTGTTCAGCGCGGGTCCTTCAATAAGCTCAATGCGCTCGTTTAGCCCGGCGAGGCGGATATTCTGGCGCGCCACCCCCGCATGCGTCGGGTCGGCCTCGAGGGTAATCAGCTTTCCGTCGGCGGGCAGCGCACGCGCCATCCAGATGGCGCTATAGGCGCCGAGCGTGCCAATTTCAAGGATCCGCCGCGCCTGGGTCATGCGCACCAACAGCGCCAGAAATTGCCCCTGATTGGCCGCAACATCATGTTCAGGTAGCCCGGCGCGTTTGTTGTTTTCCAGAACCTGTCTCAGCACGTCATCATCAGGAATAAGCGAAGAAATCATGTAATTATCGACAGCAGACCACTGTTGTTGCATAGATTAACTCCCTGGTGGTAGTAGTGGACGGGTGGCGCAACGCTATCCCGGCCTGAATACTGGCTTCCGCGCTCTGGACGGTGGCGGACCGACGCGAGCAGGCTTTTCACGCGTTCATCCAGCCGCCTCCCAGCGCCCGGTACAGATCGATCTGCGCCAACAGCAGGTTATTCTTCACCTGGACCACGCTAAGCTGGGTGGAGAACAGCGTTCGCTGGGCATCAAGCACATCCAGATACGAAGAGTAGCCGTTACGGTAGCGATTCTGCGCAATGCGCAATGTTTCCTCCGCTACCGCCACCTGTCCCTGCAGCTCGGTCAACTGTTCGCCATAGCGGCTAATGGCGTCAAGGCTGTCATTGACCTCTTCGAACGCGCCGCGCACCGTTTTCTCATAGCTGTACAGCGCCTGATTGCGCTGGGCCATGGAGACATCCACCTGGGCGTTTAACGCCTGACGGTTAAGCAGCGGCGCCAGGATG
This sequence comes from Klebsiella sp. 1SOBk10mer, assembly GCF_046602535.1. Lineage (NCBI taxonomy): Bacteria > Pseudomonadati > Pseudomonadota > Gammaproteobacteria > Enterobacterales > Enterobacteriaceae > Klebsiella > Klebsiella sp. 1SOBk10mer. Next base: position 243,807 of record NZ_JBKIUP010000003.1, on the reverse strand, counting down.
CTACCGCCAATGCTCCACAGTCGCAGCGGATCGTCGAGCAGATCCGGCAGCGTCCGGTCCTGCAGGCTGCCGGTGGCGGTCAGGTTGATAGACGGCAGCAGCTGCGCCTGCGACGAGGCCAGGGTGGCATCGGCGGCTACCAGCTGACGCTGGGCCTGTACGATATCCGGGCGGCGATTGAGTAGGGTGGACGGCAACTGCGAGGGCAGACGCAGCGGGGTGAGCCCGGCGAATTCGCCACGTTTGACCGCGCCGGGGTTATCCCCCAGCAGCACGCTGAGGGCGTTTTCCTGCTGCGCAATCTGGTGCTGCAGCGGCGGGATCTGCGCCCGCGTTGAGCGCAGCTCCGAATCCGCCTGCATCAGCTCAAGGCGCGAGGTATACCCGGTTTCAAACTGACGTTTGGCCAGCCGCCAGGCGTCTTCCCGTGATTGGAGCGTCTGCTGCGTGACCCGCAGCTGCTCATCCAGCGACAGCAGCGTCACGTAGCCCACGGCCACCGAGGCGGCGACGCTCAAATTGGCCGCGGCGGCAGCGGCTTTCTGCGCCTCGAGGCTGGCCCCGGCGGCGCTGGCCGCGCTGCGGTTCGCGCCCCAGATATCGACATCATAGCTGGCGGTCAGGCCGCCTTTGTACAGCGTGCTGTGGATCGGCAGGCCGGTGGCGGCGGACTGCGCGCGGGCGCGGGTGCCGGTCAGGCTGGCATCCAGCGAGGGAAAAAGGCTGCTGTCGGCGGCATACGCCCGCGCCTGATACTCATTGACCCGCTCGCGGGCGATCAGCACATCGCTGTTATAGCGCAGCGCCCGGTCGACATACAGATTCAGCGCACTGTCATGAAAATTGCGCCACCATACGCCTTCCACCGGGCTGGCAGGGCCAACGTCGGCCCGCCAGGCGGCAGGGATGGTCAGGGTCGGCTGCGCGCGCTGGACATCGGCGGACTGACAGCCGACCAGCGCCAGGATGATGACAAGGGTGACCGGGCGGATCATGGCTGCTTCTCCGCGCGGGTATCAATGGTCACCTGCACCGACATGCCGGGGCGCAGGCGCTCGCTGTTGCGCTGCCCCTCGTTAACCGTGATGCGCACCGGGATGCGCTGGGCGATCTTGACGAAGTTGCCGGTAGCGTTGTCCGGCGAAATAGCGCTGAACTCCACCCCGGTCGCCGGGGAGATACTCTGCACCTTGCCGTGGAAGGTCTCGCCGTTGAGCGCGTCAACGGTGAAGGTAACCGGCTGGCCGATACGCACATCGGCCAGCTGGGTCTCTTTCAGGTTGGCGATCACCCAGTGCTGCGGCGGGACCAGCGAAGTCAGATGGGTTCCGGCGCTGACGTAAGCGCCAAGACGCACCGAAATCTGCCCCAGCTGGCCGCCGGTGGGGGCGATGATCTGCGTATTCTGCAGGTCAATCTGCGCCAGTTCAAGGGCGGCTTTGGCGCTGGCCACGTCGGCCTCCAGCGAATCGCGATTGACGATGGTCGATTCGAGGTCCTGGCGCGACATCTCCAGTGCCGCTTTCGCCTGTTCAATATCCGCTGCCCCCTGGGCGGCGCTGGCGCGGGCGGAATCACGCTCGCGGATCGACAGCGAGCCATCGGCGGTCAGTTCCTGCACCCTTTTTAAATCGGCCTGGATTTTCAGATTCTGCGCGCGGGCGTTTTGCAGCGCGGCTTCGTTTTTGGCGATCGTCGCCTCGGCGCTTTTGCGCTGCTGCAGGTTGTTGCGCAGCGCCGCCTCCTTCATCGCCAGGGTGGCCTGGGCCTGGTGCACCCGCTGCTTATAGATGCGATCGTCTATCTGGAACAGTACCTCGCCCGGCTGAACGATGGCGAAATCCTTGACGTTGACGGCAGTGATGTAGCCGTTGACCTGTGGGCTGATAAAGGTGGTCTGCCCGCGCACGTAGGCGTTGTCGGTAAACTGGCTATGCCGGGTGAACGGCGGTAGCTGCCAGGCATAGAGGATCACCAGTACGCCGACGAGGCCTATCGCCGCGGCGGTAAAAATGGAGACCACGCGAATGTTGTTTCGGGTATTGGCCTGTTGTTTGGCCGCATCCTGCTGACTCATAACGACTCCAGAGATGAAATGATGATAATTATTTGCTGCCAGTGGCGCGTTTTAATGCGATACGGGCGGTTAGTCGTAAGCGAATTAAGCGCCAGAAAACCCACACTAACGTCCCGGCGGAGATCGCCGCCGTCAGCAGATAGGTATCATTCCAGGCGAGAATATTGGCCTGCAGCGTCGCGGCGTTTTGCAGGAGCGTCGTGGCCTGGACGTTAAGCAGCGTGCTGTCGCCGATCTGGCTCTGGTACATCTGGCTGTACTGCTGCAGACGCTCGACGATCAGCGGGTTGAGGGTGGTGATCTGATCCGCCAGCTGACTGGAGTGAAATTTCTCCCGCCAGGTCTGGAAAGTACCGAGGATCGCCGATCCCAGCAGGCCGCCGATGTTCTGGCTCATGCCGAACAGCACCGAGAAGCTGACCAGGTTGCGCGGATCGGCGAACACCCCGCCAATACCGGCGAGCATCGCCGGCGCCAGAAAGAAGGCGCTGCCGAAGCCAAGCAAAAACTGGCTGAACATCAGTTGTTCCGGGCGGGTGAGGGCGTTGGACTGACTGTCGAGCAGCGAGGCCACCATGATCAGCGCCAGGGCGGTGGCGGTCGGCCAGTAGAGCTTCTGCGGGTTAAGCGTCAGGCAGCTGGCAATGATCCCGCACAGAATGCCGGCGAAAATTGACCACGCAAGGTTGGTCATCTGTTCGTTTTGCAGGCCAACGTACTGCAGCCAGCCGATCACCCCGGTATTCTGCTCCGCCAGCACGATGCGGATCAGCAGCATAATCAGACCGAGGCGCAGGATACTGCCGCTGGAGAGCCATTTGGTATTGAGCAGGGGATTGCTGCGGTTATGCTCGAAGGCGATGGCAGCGACGATCAGCACCACCGCCGCCGCCAGCGACCAGCCGATCCACGGCGCTTCGAACCACCACTCGAGCCGCCCCAGCGACAGCACCGCGCACACCAGCGCCATGCCGGGGGCCAGCAGGAAGAAGGTGATAAAATCCTTCTTCTCGAACACCTTTTTACGATCGCTCGGCGGCAGCTTCAGCGCGATGACGCAGGCCAGCGACACCAGCGCCAGCCCCAGTTCAAAGAAGTAGAGCCCGCGCCATTCGTCGCTCTGCAGCAGCTCGGTGGAAAAGAGGCGCGCCAGCGGAATGGCCAGCGACGAGCCAGTGATACCGATGGTCAGCCCTTTAAGGCGGTGGCGTGCGGGCCAGGCCTGCACCTGATAGTAGATCCCCAGCGAGCTGAGCGCCGCGGCCACCATGCCGTGGGCGGCGCGGACCATCATCGCCGAGCTGAGATCGTTGACGAACAGGTGGAAGAAGGTGACCAGCACATAGAGCACCAGAAAGCCTTCGGTAAAGGCGCGCAGCCCGAACTGTTGACGAAATTTCACCAGCAGCAGGTTGATGGAGACGTTGGTCATGACATACACCGCCGGCAGCCAGGCGATCTCCGTCGACCAGGCGGCGAAGGTGCCCTGCAGCAGCTGCAGATTGGCGGTGACTACCGCGTTGCCCAGCGCGCCGGTGAGGCACACCAGCAGCCCGACCACCCCGTAGGCCAGGCGCTTCGCCGGGCTGTGCAGCGGCGTCGATGGCGAGCCGAGCAGGGCCGGTTTTTCATGCGGCGCCCAGTCATGGGGGGCGTAAGGGTTACTCTGACGACGGGGCATTATTTCTTCTCCACTTCGCGCAACAGCTTTTCCAGCACCCGCTGAGTTTGTTCCCGCTCCTGCGGAGTAATCGCCGTCAGGATCTCTTCACGCAGATCGTCCGCCACCGTTTTGACCTGCTCGAAGAGGGCCTGCCCCTGGTCGGTGACCACCAGCAGCCGCTTGCGTTTATCGCGGTCGGTGGTGACGCGCTCCACCAGACCGAGGGTCACCAGGCGGTTGATCAGCGGCACAATGGTCGCGCTCTCCACTCCCAGCTCCTGCGCCAGTTCGCTTTGCGACAGCGGCTGGTGATGGCGGGCGATAGCGGCGACCGCTACCCAGCTGGCCTGGCTGAGGCCGAGGTTTTTCAGCCGACGATTAACCGCCAGCCGCCAGTGATGGGCAGTCAGATATAAAAGATGGGAGAAGTTTAGCTGTCGATGGTCCATAGGTCGTCTGCCAAAATCGTTAGAGCTCTAACGAGTTTATGCCTGACGACCGACGAAATTCAAGGGAAAGGATAAATAAGGGTTAACGGTGTGTGCTTTTATTGTAGCGAACAGGAGGATACCCCCTCAGGCCATTTACTCATGGAGGATGCTCTTATTCTGCGCCATCACCCAGGTGATAAAAGCGCGCAGGGGCGCGGGAATATGTTTGCGACTCGGATAGTAGACGCAGAAATGATCCGCCGGGTAGCGGTAGCTGGGCAATAAGCGGATCAGGCTACCGGCGTTCAGTTGCGCGGAGACCAGCGACTGATAGACAAAGGCGATCCCCAGTCCGCTCTCCGCCGCCTGGATCATCGCCGTATCGGAATCGACGACCAGATCGCCTTTGACTGCGACTTCGCCTGGCTCGCCGTCGGGGCTGATAAACTCCCACCGATACTTTTCGCCGCTGGGAAAACATCGGTTGATACAGCGAAAATTGATCAGCGACTGCGGGGTGTCGGGCGCTCCGGCCTGGCGGAGATAGTCCGGGCTGGCTACCGGGATCAGCGACAGTTTCTCGCCAAAGGGGATGGCAATCATATCTTTGGGCACATCCCGGGAATAACGAATGCCAGCGTCAAAACCGGACTCGATAATATTCACTTTCCGATCGGTGGTAAACAGCTCCAGCGTCACGTCAGGATAGGCGGTTTTAAAAGCAATAAAATAGCGCTGAAAGAAAAGGTCGAGAACAATGCGCGGTAAATTGACTTTCACCACCCCTTCCGGGGTCAGACGGTGATAATTCAGACTGTCGACTACCCGGCGATAATCATTCACCACCGGCGTCATATTATTAAGAAATTCCTCACCCACGGCGGTTAAAGACAAACTGCGCGTCGAGCGATTGAGCAGGCGCACGCCTAATTTTTCTTCCAGATGATTAATAGCGCTGGTGAGGGCCGGCGGTGAAAGATTTAATGCTCTGGCAGCTTGTCGAAAACTACCATGTTTCACTATGAGTATTAATATTTCAATTTGTTGCAAATCAGGCAACGTTTTCATTGTTAATTTCCAGCTAACACCGCGTTCGGAATAGATTAATTGTTATCAATGTAAAAGGGAAGTATATATTTAATAACATTCAGCACGTAAGGAAAATAAGGTGAAAACACGTTATCTCGGAAAAGAGAAGTTCCAGGTTTCCGCATTGGGTCTCGGGTGTATGGGAATGAGTTTTGCCTATGGCGGCGCTGAGGAGTCGCAGGCGATAAATACCATCCATGCCGCAGTGGACATGGGCGTGACCTTCCTCGATTCCGCCGAAGTGTATGGGCCTTTTGACAATGAAGTCCTTGTCGGGAAAGCGATTAAAGGCATCCGCGATAAGGTGCAGATTGCCACCAAATTTGGCTTTCGTATTCTGCCGACCGGCCAGGGGCTGGAGCGGATGGCCGGCGTCGACAGCCGTCCGGAACATATTCGTGAGGCGGTGGAAGGGGCGCTGAAGCGGCTGAATATCGAGACCATCGATCTGCTCTATCAGCACCGCGTCGATCCCGCGGTGCCGGTGGAAGAGGTGGTGGGCACCATGGCCGACCTGGTTAAAGAGGGTAAAATTCGCCACATCGGGCTGTCGGAAGTGTCAGCCCAGACGCTGCGCCGGGCCTGCAAGGTGCATCCGATTACCGCGGTGCAGACGGAATACTCGCTGTGGACCCGTGAGCCGGAGGGCGGCATCCTCAAGGCCTGCCGCGAGCTGGGGGTGGGCTTTGTCCCTTACAGCCCGCTGGGGCGCGGCTTCCTGACAGGCAAAATCACCGACCCCAGCCTCTTCGCTGCCGATGATTTTCGTCGCAATCTGCCGCGTTTCCAGGCCGAAACCATGCGCAAAAACCAGCAGTTGCTCGACCGTCTGCAGGAGGTCGCCGGCCGCTACGATGCCACCCTGGCGCAGATGGCTCTCGCCTGGGTGATGAGCAAAGGCGAAGATATCGTGCCGATCCCCGGGGCACGAAAAATCAATCACCTGCGCGATAATGCCGCTGCGGCCGATATTATGCTCTCGCCTGAAGATATTCACACCATCGATCATATTTTCGCTGCCGAAAACGTCGCCGGCTTACGCTATAACCAGGGCGACTTTAATTTAATCGATAAATAATCTCCTGAATACGTTCCTCCCGCCGTTCTGGCGGGAGATAAGGTAACTTATGACTATTGCTGTTTCCCGTCCGGCGGGATTGCCTGCGGCGGTGTATGCGCTTTCCGTGGGTTCATTTGGTATTGGCACCACCGAATTTGCGATTATGGGTTTATTACTCGATGTGGCCCATGATTTTCATATATCCATTACCCTTGCCGCCTGGTCTATTACCGCTTATGCCTGTGGGGTGGTGATTGGCGCGCCGCTGCTTACGCCGCTATTAAGCCGTTATCGCAAAAAACCGGCGCTGTTATTTTTGATGATCTTATTTTCCATTGGAAATTTAGGCTGCGCGATCGCCGGTAATATGACCATGCTAATTATTGCCCGGGTAATAACCGCTTTCGCTCACGCTTCGTTTTTCGGAATAAGCTCAGTCTATGCCGCGGAGCTGGCGCCGGTAGATAAACGAGCTTCGGCGGTCTCCGCCGTGTTTCTCGGCGCCACCCTGGCCAATATTCTGGGCGTGCCGCTCGGCGCCTGGGTGGGGCAGTACCTTGGCTGGCGCTATACCTTCTATATGGTCACGCTGATCGGCGTTCTCTCCGCCCTGGCAGTCATTGCCCTGGTGCCTGGCCGTCAGGCGCAACCGTCGGCCCAGAGCCGGATCCGTGATGAGCTAAAGGTGCTCCGCCATCCCGCGGTGCTGCGCAGCCTGCTGATCACTGCCCTCGGGTTCTCCGGCGTCTTCGCCGCCTTCACCTACATCGCGCCGATGCTGAAAACCGTCACCGGGATGAGCGAACACCTTATTCCGCCGGTGCTGATGCTGTTCGGCGTTGGGATGGTCGCCGGGAATCATCTTGGCGGCCGACTGACCGACGGCGGCGTCCGCCGGGCGCTGCTGCTGACTCTCGCTTTGCTGAGCGTCGTCCTGTGCCTTTTCCCGTGGGCTATTCAGACGCTGCCTGGTGCCTGCGCGGCGGTGTTTTTGCTGGGGGCGGCGATGTTCTCCACCATTCCGCCGCTGCAGATGCAGGCGCTGGACAGCAGTGAGAGCGGTAAAAGCATGGTCTCCTCGTGCAATATCGCCGCCTTTAACCTCGGCAATGCCGGCGGCGCCTGGTTTGGCGGGCTGCTGCTCGCCTCTGGCGTCTCTCTATCTCACATTCCTCTGGCCGGTGCTTGCCTGACCGCCAGCGGATTGGTTATCGCTAGTGTGACGTTGTCACCTTTAAAAGGAAGTCAAGCATGAAGTATCGGTATTTAGGTTCCACCGGGCTGTCGGTTTCGGAGCTCTGTTTCGGCGCCATGACGTTTGGCGAGAAAGGGGCCTTTCTCGGCGCGCCGGGGCGCAACTGGTCGGAATTCGGCGTGGTGCCTGAGCAGACGGCCTACGATCTGGTGTACAAAGCGCTGGACGCCGGGATTAACTTTTTTGATACCGCGGACTGTTATAAGAACGGCCAGGGCGAAGAGCTGCTCGGCAACGCGCTGAAGGGAAAACGCCAGCAGGTGATTATCGGCACTAAAGGGCGCTGGCAAACCGACCCCAACCCGAATGCGCTGGGGGCGTCGCGCTACCATATCATCAATGCCGTCGAGGCCAGCCTGCAGCGGCTGAAGACCGATTATATCGATATCTATCACCTTCACGGGTTCGATCCGCGCACCGCACTGGAGGATACCCTGCGCACGCTGGATACCCTAATCCGCGCCGGGAAAATTCGCTATATCGGGGTCTCCAACTACGCGGCCTGGCAGCTGGCGAAGGCGCTGGGGATCTCGGAGCGCCTTGGGCTGGAGAAATTCTGCGTCTATCAGGGCTATTACAATATCGCCGCGCGTGAACTGGAGCATGAGATTATCCCGCTCAGCGTCGATCAGAACGTCGGCATCACCGTCTGGAGCCCGCTGGCCGGGGGCTTTCTCACCGGCAAATACCCGCGCAATCAGGCGTTTCCCGAAGGTAGTCGCCTGGCGAACGCCACGCCGTTCGAATCCGCGCCGATCGCCAACCGCGAGCAGGCCTGGCAGACCCTGGAGGTGATGCAGGAGATTGCCCGCCAGCGCAACGCCAGCGTCGCGCAGGTGGCGCTCAACTGGCTGCGTACCCGTCCGGGGATCGCTTCGCTGGTGATCGGCGCGACCAAATTGGCCCAACTGGAAGATAACCTGGCGGCGCTGAACTGGACGCTGAGCGACGAGGAGACGGCGATCCTCAACAGCGTGAGCGAGAAAGAGAAACCATACCCCTACTGGCATATCTGCAATGTCGCCGGCGATCGTCGTCTGGCCGATGATATCTATCCCTAATCACCCTGCACCCAGGCAACACGCGTATGCCCCACATGGGGCATACAGAGAGGCTCGATCGTGAAAAAAGTACTCATTGTTGGCGCCGGCCCGGTAGGGTTAATCATTGGCTGCTATCTGAATAAGTATGGAATTGATTTTGATATCATTGATAAAAATACCCACAGCACCACCTGGTCCAAAGCGCTGAGCGTCAGTCCGGCGACCATTAAAGCCTTCCACGGCTTAGGCCTTGCCGGGGAACTGATCGCCCAGGGAAAACAGGTGCAGTCAGTCTACGCTTACTATAAAAACCGCAAATTTCTGCATATTGATAACCGCCGACTCGCCACCTGCTATCCCTTCCATGTCAGTATCCCGCAGCCGCGGACGGAGAAGATCCTCGAAACGGCATTAGCCGCCGCCGGGCGGCAGGTGAGACGCGGGCACCAGCTGGTCTCCTGGCGGCGGGAGGGGGAGCGCTATCACGTCTCCCTGCTCGACGATGCCCGTCGGGCCTGTTCCGCCGCTTATGACTATATTATCGGCGCCGACGGCGCGGCCAGCACCGTCCGGGAGCTGGCCGGGATCGGCTTTAGCGGTCATGACTATCCGCTGCATTTTGTGATGGCGGATGTGCAGTTCGACCCCGCGGCGGCGCTCCCGGGGACCTCCTACCATATTGATGAGCAAGGCTTTCTGATTTTCCTGCCCATGCCGGACAATCAGGTCAGGATTGTGATTAAAAAAGCCGGGCGCTTGCCGTCGCCGCGTCCGGTGCCGGACCTGCAGGAGATTAACGCCGCGCTGGCGCGCTACTGCCCTCAGGTGCCGCCGGCGCAGAGGCTCACCTGGTCCTCCAGCGCCAATTTCTATAACCGCATCGCCGATGACAATCTGCAGCACCATATTATGCTGGCGGGAGATGCCTTCCACCTGTTCAGTCCCATTGGCGGGCAGGGGATGAACACCGGCGTCCAGGATGCGGTGAACCTCGCCTGGAAGCTGGCTTTCTATCTGCACGGCGTGGCCACTGACCGACTGCCGGCGTCCTATCGCACCCAGCGCTTCGCCGCGGTGAGCGGTGTGCTGCGCTCCACCGATCGCGATACCGGCCTGATCGCCGGTCTGGTGCCGAGAAATCATATCGATGGGGTCTACTTTCCGGAGTTTTGCAACCGTAACTTCTATCGTCACCAGCTGCCGCTGCAGTACGCCGGTTTCACCGCGACGCAGGCGCAGGAGACGGACGGCCTGGCAGGGCACCATGTTCCCTGGTACGTTTTTGCCTCCCCGCAGTCGACGTTTCGCAACAGCTATGACGCCTTCGCCAGCGGTAAGGTGGTGATCTTTTCCGCCCGCGCCGCCTGTCCTCCTTTGTCCCGCCTGAAGCAGGCCGGCTGGTTTATGTTCTGCCCCCTCGAGCCGGCGGACAAGGCGTTTCTTGAGGCGCTACAGATCGGTCCCGATGACTACGCGGTGGTTAATCCCGATGGCTATGTGGGCTTTACCGGCAGCGAAGCCGGGACGCGGCAGTATCTTTCCTCGCTCTACGTAATGGAATAATCATGAACAAAGTCTATATCGTCGCGGCCTGCCGTACGCCGGTGGGGCGCTTTCTTGGTGCCCTGAAAACGGTCTCCGCGGTGGAGCTGGCAGCGCTCACCGTCAGGCACAACCTGCAGCAGGCCGGCATTGACCCGGCGTGGATCGATGAGGTGATCTGCGGCTGCGTCCTCGCCGCCGGGCAGGGAATGGGACCGGCGCGTCAGGTTGCGCTGCGGGCAGGGATCCCGGTGCAAACGCCGGCTTACACCCTGAATATGATCTGCGGTAGCGGCATGAAAAGCATGACCGAAGGGGCGATCCATATCCAGAGCGGTTATGCCGACCTGGTGGTCGCCGGCGGAATGGAAAATATGAGTCAGGCGCCGTTTTTGCTGCAGGGAGAGATAAGGGGCGGGATGAAATTCGGCGCATTCAGCAGTGAGGATGTGATCCAGCGCGACGGGTTAACCGATCCGCTGCTGCAGATCCCGATGGGGGAAACGGCGGAGGCCATCGCCGCGCAGGAGCAGATCTCGCGCGCGGCGCAGGACCGGTATGCGCTGGAGAGCCATCAAAAAGCCTCCGTCGCCAGCCGTGCCGGCTATTTTGCCGATGAGATTGTGCCGGTGACGGTCAGCGCGAAGCGGGGCGTCAGCACGGTCCGCGAGGATGAGCCGATCCGCCATGATCTTAGCGCCGGGCAGCTGGCGGCGCTGAAACCGGCTTTTCGCGCTGACGGCAGCGTCACGGCGGGCAACGCCTCCGGGCTGAACGATGGCGCCGCGTCGGTGATCCTCGCTTCGGCGCGCGCCGTTGCCCGCTATGGCCTGCAGCCGCTGGCGGAGATCGTCTCCTTTGGCGAAGGCGGCGTCGATCCGTCCATGATGGGGCTCGGCCCACTGCCGGCGATAGCGTGCGCCCTGCGCCGCGGTGGTTTTCAGCTCAGCGATATGGCCCGGCTGGAGATTAACGAAGCCTTTGCCGCGCAGGTATTGGGGGTGGTCAGGGGACTGGCCAGAGAGCATCAGATGACGGAGGAGGAGATTGCTTCCCGCCTGAACGTCCACGGCGGCGCGATCGCCCTCGGTCACCCGCTGGGCAGTTCCGGGACGCGGATCGTGGTCAGTCTGGTGCACGCGCTACGCCGGGAGAATCAACCGACCGGCCTGGCGTCGCTGTGCATCGGCGGCGGGATGGGGATTGCGTTACTGGTGAAAACGATCTGAGGAGACAAGCGCCATGGAAAAATTAATTGTGGTGGGTGAGAAATTTACCGATTTTGCCCGGCGGCATGAGAATGTGCTGACGGTTAATGAGTTTGAGCGATTTGTCTGGAGCGGCGAGCTGGCCGGCGTCGATAAAATCGTTATTGGTCAGGGGGTACAGCTCGACGACATCTCCCGCACCATCTGCATTATTCGTCAGCACTATCCGGATAAAATCCGCCAGATCGTCAATCTCCAGGATCTCTATTATCAAAACAACCGCGATCATCAGCGGCTGGTACATAAACGTAAAAAAGCGAATATCCTCATCACCTCGCCGGAAAAACGCGATGAGGATAACTATTGCGCGCGCCTGATCCTGCAGGATGCCTCGGAGTTACTCTGCGACCACCAGACCGGGCAACATATTCAGGGGATGGTGCTGATCGAGGCGGCGCGGCAGACCATCATCGCCACCTCGGAAAAATTCCTGCTGGCGGAGGCCGGCGTGGCAATGGCGGAGAAGTACTTTACCCTGAGCTCGCTGCAGGTGGCCTTTTCCTGCTTTGTTTTTCCGCTGCCGGTGACCATCGTCCTCAACGTAGTATCACGCAAAAGTTCAGCCCATGGCCGCTTCACCTGCGAATGCTCGGTGGGGTTTGACCAGACCGGCACCCGCAAAGCGGAAGTTGGCTTTAGCTTCAGCGTCTATGACCTTAACTACATCACTCGCAAAGAGTGCGAGCAGGCGGCGCAGTGCCATCAACATTATCTGGTCAGTATTGAGCAGGGGGACGGGGATGAGCATCGCCTTTTTTGATGTGGATGAAACGCTGATAACCGGCAAAAGTATGTTCCTGTTTCTGCACCGCTATGCCGAGGAATATCCGCTGCAGTGCGGTTTGACGGCCGCGGCGATTGTCCGCCAGCTTCAGGCGCTTAGCGAAGCGGGTCAACCGCGGGAAGCGATCAACCGCTACTATTACTTGCTGTTTCGCCACGAGTCGCGCCCCCGGGTGCGGGCGGTCGCCGAGCGTCTGTATCGCGAAGGCGGATATGGTTTTCACCACGAGGTGGTGGCGCGCCTCAGGCAGCATCAGGCGCGGGGGGATGACGTGGTGTTTGTCTCCGGGTCGATGACCGACATTCTCTGGCCGGCGATGGCGGCGCTGGGGGTGGAACATGCCCTGTGCTCGGAGCCGGTGGTGGTGGATGACCGCTATACCGGCGAGCTCTGGCGGACCGCCATCGGCGAACACAAGGCGGCGCATGCTCAGTGCTATGCGCAGGAACAGGGCCAGCCGCTGGCGGCGTGCTACGCCTTTGGCGATCATATCTCGGATCTGCCGCTGCTCACCGTGGTTGGCAACCCCTGCGCGGTGAATCCCTGTCCGGGTCTGCTGGCGGAGGCGCAGCATCGGGGATGGCCGGTGCTGTGGTCCACCGTCGGCTGACGGCGCGACGGCAAAAAAAAGGGGCGGCGCAATGCCACCCCTGGTGCACTTTCTGACGGGGATCAGCCCGGGTAGATGCCGCGGTCTTTACGCGCCATCAGGATGCGCTCGCAGGCCACGATATAGGCGGCGGTACGCAGCGTACATTCTTTCTCGGCCGCTTTATCGCAGACGTGAATGATGGCGTCGGTCATGATGCGGTCCATCTTGGCGTTGATCTCCTCTTCGCTCCAGAAGAAGCTGGCCATGTCCTGCACCCACTCAAAGTAGCTGACGGTCACCCCGCCGGCGTTACAGATAACGTCCGGCACCACGATCACGCCGCGCTCGGCCAGCACATCGTCCGCTTCCGGATAGGTTGGGCCGTTGGCCCCTTCCAGCACCAGTTTGCAGGTCAGCTTCTCAGCGCGCTCGCGGGTGATTTGCCCTTCCAGCGCCGCCGGGATCAGGATGTCCATTGGGGTGGTCCAGAAAGCCTCTTTATCAATCTCCTGGGCGCCCGGGAAACCCGCGATCTGCTTTTTCTCCGCCTGCCAGGCGGTGAGGGCAGCCATATCAATCCCGCCTTCGTTGTACAGGGTAGCGGTGTGATCCTGAATAACCACGATACGGGCGCCGACGCCGGCGAACAGGCGCGCTGCTTCGCTACCGACGTTACCAAAGCCCTGCAGCGCCACTTTAGCGCCTTCAATTTCGATTCCGGCGCGACTGGCCACTTCCCGGCCGGTGACGAACACGCCGCGTCCGGTGGCTTTTTCACGACCGAGGGAGCCGCCGAGGTGGATCGGTTTGCCGGTGACCACGCCGGTGATGGTGGTGCCATGGTTCATGGAGTAGGTGTCCATCATCCACGCCATTACTTTGCCGTTGGTGCCAACGTCCGGCGCCGGAATATCTTTCTGCGGCCCGATGATAATGCCGATTTCGCTGGTGTAGCGGCGAGTCAGGCGTTCCAGTTCACCTTCCGACAGCGAGAAGGGGTCGACGCGGATGCCGCCTTTGGCTCCGCCGTAAGGAATATTGACCGCGGCGCACTTAATGGTCATCCAGGCAGAAAGTGCCATGACTTCGTTAAGATCGACATCCGGATGGTAGCGAACACCACCTTTACCCGGTCCACGCGAAAGATTGTGCTGAACGCGATAGCCCTCGAAGTGGCGAATGGTGCCGTCGTCCATCTGCACAGGGATGTCGACGATCAGCGCACGCTTCGGATGGCGCAGGGTTTCCACCCAGTAGGCAAGATCGCCGAGATAAGGCGCGACACGGTCGATCTGGCGCAGGTAGGTGGTCCATGGAGATGTACTACTTTCAGATGCGTAAGATAACTTTTCCATAAGAGTCCTGTTTCTCAGTGTTATTTATGTCGTGTAAAACCGTGGAATAGCTACAGCAGTAAACTCTGTGCAATGAATGGTATCACCAATTTTATAAAGCGGTATTTGACGGCAATTCCGATTTTTAAATTTTTGTTAGATTTTTTATTTTTTAAGTGAATAACTACGCACAAGAACCACCCGCAAGCTGTGCATTTTAATTCACTTTTTATTCACTTAAGTGAATAGGAAAATATTTTTTCTATGTTTTTCATTATCTTGATGATCTTCAAAAAGTGAATAAATTGCGTTTCCCCGTATTGACAATCTTATTGTTCACAGGCCAGCATTAGCCCGCACAACAACATGGCGTTAACCATGAATTAACAATTACCCGCATAAAGAATAGGGCTTATATTTTCTGTGGTGAATATTTTTACCATCGCAGCGGGCGCGCTCGTGCCCAAAATAAGCCGAGGGTCAGGGTTAATGTCGATTGTCCAACGCGACGGGAGCGTTTTCCGTCGCCTTACGCTCCGGAGATAAATTATGTCAGGCAGCATGACTCGCGAAGATTTTGACGCTTACCTGGTTCCCTGTTTTGCCCCCGCGCCGTTTATTCCGGTGAGGGCGGCGGGCTCCCGCGTCTGGGACCAGCAGGGGAAAGAGTATATTGATATGGCGGGCGGCATCGCAGTGAACGCCCTGGGCCATGCTCACCCGGCGCTGGCGGAGGCCCTGCAGGGGCAACTGGCGAAACTGTGGCATATCGGCAATGGCTATACCAACGAACCGGTGCTGCAGCTGGCGAAAACCCTCGTGCAGTCCACCTTTGCCGACAAGGTGTTCTTCTGCAACTCCGGCGCCGAAGCGAACGAGGCGGCCCTTAAGCTGGCGCGGAAATATGCCCACGATAAGTTCGGCGGTGAAAAAAGCGAAATCATCGCCTTCAACCACGCCTTCCATGGCCGGACGCTGTTCACCGTCTCCGTCGGCGGCCAGCCGAAATATTCCAGTGATTATGCGCCGCTGCCGCAGGGCATTACCCATCTGCCCTATAACGATATCGAGGCGGTGACTGCGGCGATCTCCTCGCGCACCTGCGCGGTGATTGTCGAGCCGATTATCGGCGAAGGCGGGGTGATCCCGGCGGACCCGGCGTTCCTCCAGGCGCTGCGCGCCCTTTGCGATCGCCATCATGCCACCCTGATATTTGATGAGGTACAGACCGGCGCCGGGCGTACCGGCCATCTCTACGCCTACCAGCATTACAACGTCGTCCCGGACATCCTCACCAGCGCCAAAGGGCTGGGGGGCGGCTTCCCGATCGGCGCGATGCTGGCGAAAGAGGCCTGGGCGCAGGTCTTCCAGCCAGGCACCCATGGCACCACCTTCGGCGGCAACCCGCTGGCGGCGACCGTCGCCAACGCCGTGCTGGCCCATCTGGATGCGCCGCTGCTGGCGGGCGTCGGCGAGCGCCATGCGCTGATCGTCGACCAGCTGAATGCCCTCTCTGCCCGTTACGATGCGTTTAGCGCCGTGCGCGGCGCCGGTCTGCTGATCGGCGCCGAGCTGGCGGGACCGCTGCGCGGGAAGGCCAAAACCCTGACCAACCTGGCGGCGGAAGAGGGTGTGATCGCCCTGATTGCCGGTCCGGACGTGCTGCGCTTCGCGCCGGCGCTCAATATCCCGCTGGCAGATATTGCGGAAGCCTTCGTGCGCCTCGATCGCGCCGTTGCCCGCTTAACCCGCTAACCGGGAGGACGGCCTGTGATGCTATTTCGTCCCGTACGGGAAAACGATCTTGACGACATCGTCCGCCTTGCCGCGCGGGCGGGGGTCGGCATGACCTCCTTACCCCATGATGCCGGGCGCCTGGCCGCCCGGATCCGCCGCAGCATTGACACTTTCGCCGGCGCGCTGCCGCGCGGCCAGCAAGGCTTTCTGTTTGTGCTGGAAGACACCGCGCTGTCGCGGGTGGTGGGGGTCAGCGCCATTGAGGTGGCGGTAGGCCTGGACGAGCCGTTTTACAATTTTCGCATTCAGAAAACGGTCCGCGCCTCGAAAGCGCTGGGGGTCTATAAGCCCCAGGAGCTGCTCAATCTGAGCTATGACCACACCGGCCACAGCGAGCTGTGTACGCTGTTTCTCGACCCTGAGTATCAGCGCAACCGCAACGGTCTGCTGCTCTCCAAAGCGCGGTTTTTGTTTATCGCCGCCTTCCGCGAGTGGTTTTCGCCGCACCTGTTTGCCGAACTGCGCGGCTGCAGCGATGAGCAAGGGCAGTCGCCGTTCTGGGATGCGCTGGGCCATCACTTCTTCGAGATCCCGTTCGCCGATGCCGACCGGCTGACCGGCACCGGCATGAAAACCTTTATTGCCGAGCTGATGCCGGCGTACCCGATCTATATCTCGCTGCTGCCGGAGAATGCCCGTCAGGTCATCGGCCAGGTGCACCCCAACACCGCCCCCGCGCGGGCGATCCTCGAGAAAGAGGGGTTCAGCTGGCGCGGCTCGGTGGATATTTTCGATGCCGGTCCGGTGCTGGAGGCGGAGACCGATCAGATCCGCGCCGTGCGCGACTGCCAGTGCCTGCCGGCTCAGCAGTTGGCGGGCACGCTGTCGGCGCCGACGCTCGTCGCCAACGGTCAGTTCGACAATTTTCGGGCGCTGCTGGTGGCCCACGAAGAGCAGGTCTCACTGGACGCCGCCGCGCTGGATGCGCTGCAGGTCACTGAGACCGACCGCGTTTATACGGTAACCCTGAACCCAGAGGAAAACAGATCATGGCGGTAAAAGCACAGTTCATAGCCGGGCAGTGGCAGCCGGGCAGCGGCGCAACGATGAGCAAACTGGCCCCGGAGGATCAGTCTCTGCTGTGGCAGGCGGCCAGCGCGGGGGCCGACGACGTCCAGGCGGCCTGCGCCGCGGCGCGCGCCGCGTTTTATCCATGGTCGCACCGCCCGCTGGCCGAGCGTATTGACGTCGTACAGCGTTTCGCCGCGCTGCTGGAGACGCATAAAGAGGCGCTGGCGACCCTGATTTCCCGGGAGGCCAGCAAGCCGCTGTGGGAGACCCGCACCGAAGTGCAGGCGATGATCGGCAAAGCCGCCATCTCCATCGAGGCCTATCACCAGCGGACGGGCTTTCACGAGTCGACGCTACCGGACGGGAAAGCGCTGCTGCGCCACAAGCCGCACGGCGTGATGGCGGTCTTCGGCCCTTACAACTTCCCGGGCCACCTGCCCAACGGGCATATCATTCCGGCGCTGATCGCCGGGAATACTATCGTATTTAAACCCAGCGAGCTGACGCCGGCCACTGCGGAACTGACGGTCCAGCTGTGGCAGCAGGCGGGCGTCCCCGACGGGGTGATTAACCTGCTGCAGGGCGGGAAAGCCACCGGCCAGGCGCTGCTGGAAAACCGCGATATCGACGGCGTGCTGTTCACCGGCAGCGCAGCGGCGGGTTTCCACTTCCATCGCTACTTCGGCGGCCAGCCGGAGAAGATGCTGGCCCTCGAAATGGGCGGCAACAACGCGCTGATCGTGGCTGATGTGGCCGATGTTGATGCGGCGCTGCATGTTATTATCCAGTCGGCGTTTATCTCCGCCGGACAGCGCTGCACCTGCGCACGCCGGCTGATTGTTCAGCGCGGCGAGCAGGGGGATGCGCTGCTGCGGCGGCTGGTGGAGGCCAGCGCGCAGATCCGCGCCGGGAAATGGGATGACCAGCCGGCGCCGTTTATGGGTGGGGTGATTTCCCTTGAGGCGGCGCAGAACATGCTGGCGGCGCAGCAGAAACTGGAGGCGCTTGGCGGCAAGGTGCTGCTGCGCCTGCGCCAGCCCGACCCGCACTCCACGGTGCTGACCCCGGGGATCGTCGACGTCACCGGTATCGAGGTGCCGGATGAAGAGTACTTTGGCCCGCTGCTGACGGTTATCCGTTACGACGACTTCCCGGAGGCGATTCGCCTCGCCAACCAGACCCGCTATGGCCTGGCCGTGGGGCTGATCTCCAGCGATGCGGCACAGTTTGACCAGCTGGCGGACGAGGCGCGCGCCGGGATCGTCAACTGGAACAAGCCGCTGACCGGCGCTTCCAGTAAAGCGCCGTTTGGCGGGGTGGGCGCCTCCGGTAACCACCGCGCGGCAGCGTGGTACGCCGCCGATTACTGTGCCTGGCCGATGGCCTCTCTGGTCAGCGACACGCTGACGCTTCCGGCGAACGTATCGCCGGGCCTGCCATTCTGATAACGGATCCTGTGAGGACATATGTCTGGTTTTGAAGCTAACTTTGATGGCCTGGTCGGCCCGACGCACCACTATGCCGGACTCTCCGTCGGCAATGAAGCCTCGCAAAATAACCGCGATGGTCTCTCTAACCCTAAAAAGGCGGCGCTGCAGGGGCTGTATAAAATGAAAGCCCTTGCCGATCGCGGATTCGTGCAGGGGATTCTGCCGCCGCAGCCGCGGCCGAACCTGCGTCTGCTGCGCGACCTGGGATTCGAGGGCAGCGATGAGCAGGTCATCCGCCAGGCGGCCCAGGCGGCGCCGCAGCTGCTCTCCGCCTTCAGCTCCGCCTCGTCGATGTGGACTGCCAACGCGGCGACCGTTTCGCCGTCGGCGGATAGCGCCGATGGCAAAGTTCATTTCACCGTCGCCAACCTGAACAATAAGCTGCACCGCATGCAGGAGGCGCCCACCACCTCGGCGATCCTGCGCGCCACCTTCGCCGATCCGCGCTACTTCGCCCACCACGCGGCGCTGCCGCAGCATGGCGACCTCGGCGACGAAGGTGCGGCCAACCATAACCGCTTCTGTCGGGAGTATGACCGGCAGGGGGTGCAGCTGTTTGTCTACGGTCGACGCGCCAGCGGCGGGATCGCCCCGGTGAAGTATCCGGCGCGGCAGACCCTGGAGGCCAGCGAAGCAGTGGCTCGCCTGCATCAGCTGGATCCGCGCTACACGGTGTTTGCCCAGCAGGCGCCGCAGGCTATCGATCGCGGCGTGTTTCATAACGACGTTATCGCGGTCAGCAATCGCCATGTGCTGTTCCACCATCAGCAGGCGTTTGTCGATCAGTCGACAGTATTGGCGACGCTGCGGGCAAAAAGCGACAGTCTTGATATTCCGTTTACCAGCGTGGAAGTGCCGGACGAGCGGGTGTCGCTCGATGACGCGGTGGCCTCCTATCTGTTCAACAGCCAGCTGCTGAGCAAACCCGACGGCAAGATGCTGATTGTGGTGCCAGAGGAGTGCCGCCAGCGGGAAAACGTCTGGCGTTACCTGAGCGATCTCGCGGCCGACAGCGCGTCGCCGATCGATGAAGTGGCGGTTTTTGACCTGCGGGAAAGCATGCGCAACGGCGGCGGCCCGGCCTGCCTGCGGCTGCGGGTGGTGCTCAACGAGTCTGAACGTAAGGCGGTCAACGCCCACAGCCTGATGAACGACGAACGTTACCAGCAGCTGACGGCGTGGGTGGAAAAACATTACCGTGACCGGCTGCACGCCCGCGATCTGGCAGACCCGCAGCTGCTGCGCGAGGTTTATCAGGCGCTGGATGAGCTGACGCAGATCCTGCGTCTGGGCGCTGTCTATGATTTTCAGCGTTAAGGAGCGGCAGATGGAGCATCTGGTTAACGATTTACTGCACTGCCGCCTGCAGGCGTGGACCTTTCCGGCGGACATCGAGGCCCGCTGGCTGGGCGAGGGCATCCTGCAGCTGCTGCCGGCCACGCCGTGGCGTCAGGCGACGATCCTCTCCGCTGGCGTCCATGGCAATGAGACCGCGCCGACCGAGCTGCTGCTGCAGCTGACTCACGATCTGAGCCAGGGGCGGCAGCCGCTCACCCAGGCGCTGCTGATCGTTTTTGGTAACCTGCCGGCGATCCGCGCCGCGCGTCGCTATCTGCACAACGACCTCAATCGCCTGTTCGGCGGCCGCCATCTGGCGGTCACCCCGGGCAATGAGTCGCGGCGGGCTTTTGCTCTCGAGCAGGCGGTGCAGGCCTTCTATCGCGCCGCCGATGCGGCGGGGCCGGTCAGCCGTAGTCATCTCGATATGCATACTGCCATTCGCGGGTCGCTGTATCGCCAGTTTGCGCTGCTCCCGGCCCACGAGGAGGATTTTTCGCCCGGCTTCTATCAGCTGCTGCAGGCCAGCGGGATGGACGCCATCGTGCGCCATACCGAAGCGGGCGGGACCTTCACCCACTTCACCTGCGAAAAGTTCGCCGCGCAAAGCGCCACCCTTGAGCTGGGAAAAGTGATGCCGTTCGGCGCCAACGATCTTAGCCTGTTCGCCGCCGCCGACGCGGCGATCCGGGCCTGGATTTCTGACGCGCCGCTGCCGGCGCGCGATAAAGCGCCGGTGGATTACTTCCTGGTCGAGGAGAGCATCATCAAGCGCGAAGGGGAATTTACGCTCAATCTGGCGGCCAACGTCGAGAACTTCACCGCGCTCCCGGCAGGGTATGAGATCGCCCGCCAGGCAGAGAAACGGTGGGTGGTGCAGGCCCGTGCCCCCTATATTCTCTTTCCCAATGCCGGGGTCGCTACTGGCCAGCGCGCCGGGCTGCTGCTCCGCGCCGCGGCGCTTCACCTCCCGCAACCAGCCTGAGGAAACACCATGACTGAACATCAACATCAGGCGCCATCTGCCGCCGGAGGTGAAGGCGCGTCACAGCTTAAGCGCGGGCTTGGCGCCCGCCATATCCAGATGATTGCCCTCGGCGGCGCCATCGGCACCGGGCTGTTTATGGGGGCGGGGCGCAACATCGCCGTCGCCGGCACCTCGATCCTGGTTATCTATGTACTGGTCGGGTTCTTTACCTATATGGTGATGCGGGCGATGGGGGAGCTGCTGCTCACTCGCCATGACTACCGCTCGTTTGCCGACTTTGTCGGCGAGTATCTCGGACCGCAGGCCAGCTTTTATCTCGGCTGGACCTACTGGCTGAGCTGGGTGGTGACCTGTATCGCCGACGTGGTGGTGTGCGGGAGCTATATGCAGTACTGGTTCCCCGAGCTGTCGGCGTGGATGCCGGCCCTCAGCATGCTGGCTATCCTGTTCCTGCTCAACCTACTGTCGGTGAAGATGTTTGGCGAGGCGGAGTTCTGGTTCGCCCTGATCAAGGTGATCACCATTATCGCCCTGATCGTCACCGGCGGCTGGATGATTGCCACCGGCTGGACCTCTCCGGATGGCGTGACGGCTTCCCTGAGCCATCTCACCGACCCGACGGCCTTTATGCCTCACGGTATCACCGGCTTTTTCGCCGGCTTCCAGATAGCGATCTTCTCTTTTACCGGTATCGAACTGCTGGGGACGATGACGGCGGAGACCCGCGATCCGCAGCGCATTTTGCCCAAGGCGATCAATGCGCTGCCGCTGCGGATTATCATCTTCTATCTGCTGTCGATGGTGGTGATCATCGCTGTCGCCTCCTGGCCGGGGGTGTCGGCGGAGACCAGCCCCTTCGTAACGCTGTTTGCCAAAGCCGGGCTGCCCGCGGCGGCGGCGGTGATTAACTTCGTGGCGCTGACCTCGGCGATGTCCTCGGCCAACAGCGGGGTCTTCTCCAGCACCCGCATGCTGTACGGCCTGTCGGTGGAGAAGCATGCGCACTGGCAGTTCCGCATTCTGTCGCGCAGCACCCGCATTCCGGTGCGCAGCCTGCTGTTCTCCTGCTTCTGCATGCTGATCGGTACGCTGCTGCTGTTCCTGGTGCCGAATGTGATGACCCTGTTCACCATCGTCTCGACCCTGGCGGCGATTATGGTGGTGTTCAGCTGGGGGATGATCCTCGCGGCCTATCTGGTTTATCGCCGTCAGCGTCCGGACCTGCATGCCGGTTCGATCTTTAAGATGCCCTTTGGCGTGGCGATGAGCTGGGTGAGCCTGCTGTTTTTCGCCTTCGCCATCTTCATCATGATCTTTGACCCGGACACGCTGCTGGCGCTGCTGGCTTCTCCGCTGTGGTTTATCGCGCTGTGGGCCTTCTGGAAGCTGAAGCAGCGGCGCGAAGGGCAGCTTCAGCTGGACAATCAGAGCGCCTGACACCCGCCGGCCCTGGCGGCCGGCTAAGGGGTGTGGCCAGGGCGTCTTAGCCGTTGTTCCCGTTCGTCTGCCCGGTGGCGGCTGGCGCCTTACCGGGCCTACTGTCTTACTGAGCCTGGGATGAGCGGTTTCCCCCGCGGCGTGATCCCCCTGTAGGCCCGCGCAAGCGCAGCACCCGGGCAGGATGGTCGGCGCCGAGGTAGCCCGGACCGGCTGCGGTTAGGCGCTTTCCGCCCGGGAGCGCGCCGCGCCAGGGACGGATTTCATCCGGCTGGCGCAGAATATCGCCAGCAGCGAAATCGCCACCGTCACGCCCAGGTAGACGGCCACCGGTCGCCAGTCACCATCGTATTTCGCCAGCAGACCGGTGGCGATAAGCGGCGCGGTGCCCCCGGCCAGCGCGGCGCCCAGCTGGTAGCCGAGGGTGATCCCGGTATAGCGCACATTGGCGCTGAAAATCTCTGAGCACAGGGTGCCCAGCACCGCGGTCACCGGCGCCCACAGGATGCCGAAGGCAACGATCGTCGCCAGCATAATGCCCCAGCTGGTGCCGGTGTCGAGCAGCAGGAACCACGGGACGATAAACAGCCCCAGCAGCACCACGCTCAGGGTGTACATTTTTTGCCGACCCACCTTGTCGGACAGCAGCCCCATCAGCGGGATCATCACGGTGGCCACCAGCGCGCCCAGGGTGACGGATTCCAGCGCCTGCGACTTCTGATAGCTCAGGGTGGTGGTGGCGTAGCTGACCACAAAGGTGGAGAAGATATAGAAGGGGGCGGTCTCCACCACTTTCAGACCCGCGGCGATCAGCACTTCCCGCCAGTGGTGTTTGAGCGTCTCGCGCAGCGGAGCCTTCGCCACCTGGCCAGACTGTTTCACCTGCTTAAAGGCGGGCGTTTCGTCGATGTCTTTGCGGATCCACAGGCCGAGGAAAACGAGGACGGAGCTGAGCAGGAACGGAATGCGCCAGCCCCAGGCGAGAAACTGCGCCTCATCGAACAGGGTCATCAGCGAGACGATGAAGGTTGCCATCAGCATGCCGATGGTCACGCCGGCCTGGGGAATACTGCCGAAAAAGCCTTTCCGCTTTTCCGGGGCGTATTCGTAGGCCAGCAGCAGCGCGCCGCCCCATTCGCCGCCGATACCCATGCCCTGAATAATGCGCAGGGTAATCAGCAGGGCCGGTGCCCACAGGCCCACCATCTCGTAGGTGGGCAGCAGGCCAATGGCCACCGTGGCGCTGCCCATCAGCGACAGGGTGAGCACCAGCGTCTTCTTGCGACCGATGCGATCGCCGATATGGGCGAAAATGACTCCGCCGATGGGGCGGATAAAAAAGGTGAGCGAAAAGGAGAGCCAGGAGAGGATCAGACCAATGACCGGGTCGACCATCGGAAAGAAGATTTTGTTAAACACCAGCGCGGCGGCGGTGCCATAGAGAAAATAATCGAACCATTCGATGGCGCTGCCGGTCAGGCTCGCGATCAGTACCTTCTTGTTTTTCTGCAGAATGGATGCAGTGTTGCTTGCTGGATTGCTCATTACGAAACGTTCTCCCGCCACGGTAAAAGGTCAGGTGTCACTCTGTGCGTGCAGGGTGCAACCTGATGTGAAAAAGGTTGTGCAATTGTTAAGCAACTTAGAGTTGATGGTTACAATTGGCAAGTTATCCCTCGGCAATGCGGGCAAGAAAACGCGCTTTTGTCTGGTGTAACCGCGAGGTAAATTTTTATTTTCCACCTGTTTTTGCTGTTTTTTGTTATTTTCATGGTCAGTTATTCAGGTGCAACCTGCGTGTTTTTAGATGTTTCTTGTTATTTCAAAATAGTTACAAATCAGCGTCGCTTTGCGCCCCGGCAGGCGGCGTTTATGATGGCCAGACTATTCTCTCTGCGCGGCTGAGAGGTGATTAAGGAGATCAGAATGGCAGAACACTTTCCCCCGCTGTCGGCGACGACGCTGGCGGCGGCAAACCTGACCGGCGGCTGGCTGGCGCAAAACGATCTGGCGACGCTGACCGCGCCGCCGGCGGTGGATGTGGTGGTGCTGGCTGGCAACGCCGTGATCCCTACCATCGACGCCGCCTGCCGACTGGCGGCGGAGCAGGAGGTTCCGCTGCTGATCAGCGGCGGCGTAGGGCACTCCACCGGTTTTCTGTATGAGGCGGTGCGCGAAGATCCGCGCTACCGTTCGCTCGCGGTGGAGGGGCGTCCGGAAGCGCATATTCTGGCTGATATTGCGCATGACTTCTGGCACATTCCTCGCCCGCGGCTGGTGGTGGAGGATCGGTCGACCAACTGCGGCGAAAACGCGCGCTTTACTCGCACAATGCTGGAGAGTCGGGGGATCCCCCATCGTCGCGGGATCGTCATTCAGGACCCCACCATGCAGCGGCGGACGATGGCCACCTTCGCCCGCGTCTGGCAGGGGGCGACGACGCCGCCGCAGTGGCTGAGCTTTCCCGGCTGCACGCCGGTGCTGCAACAGACCGACGGCCAGCTGGGGTTCGTGGGCGGCGGGGCGGGGCTGTGGCCGGTGACCCGCTACCTGGCGCTGCTGCTCGGCGAACTGCCGCGTCTGCAGGATTCCCCTGAAGGGTACGGTCCACGGGGGAAAGACTTTATCAGCCACGTGACTTTCCCGCCGGAGATCCTCGACGCCTGGCGACAGCTGCGGGAGGATGACCGGCTCGCCGGGGCGCTGCAGGCCCGCATCCTCGGCTGATAAATGCCCGTTTGCGGCAGATTTATCGCAAACGGGCAATTTGTGTTATTGAAATGTAACCTCAACCGGGTATTTTTGGCCCGGTTTTATGAATCAGCTCACAAAACTGCGCCAACGTGCTGCGAAGCCACGGCTTATCCGCCCGATATTTAACAAAAAAATCACTTGTTAAATACAAATGCACCACAGGAGCAGCCATGACAGCACCCGTTCAACACCAGATGTATATTGATGGCCAGTTCGTTTCCGGTCACGGCGACGGCTGGATCGACGTGCTTAACCCGGCGACCGAAGCGCTGCTGTCGCGGATCCCGGACGGGACCGCGGAAGAGGCGCGGCTGGCGATTGACGCGGCGGAGCGCGCCCAGCCGGCCTGGGAGGCGCTGCCGGCCATTGAGCGCGCGGGCTGGCTGCGCAAAATTGCCGCCGGCATCCGTCAGCGTGCCGATGACATCGCCGGGCTGATCGTCGCTGAAGGCGGCAAGATCCAGCAGCTGGCGGCGGTGGAGGTGGCGTTCACCGCCGACTATCTCGACTACATGGCCGAATGGGCGCGGCGTTATGAAGGGGAGATCGTGCAGAGCGACCGTCCCGGGGAAAATATCCTTGTCTTCAAACGCGCGCTGGGGGTGACCACCGGGATCCTGCCGTGGAACTTCCCGTTTTTTCTTATCGCCCGCAAGCTGGCGCCGGCGCTGATCACCGGAAATACCATCGTCATTAAGCCCAGCGAATTCACGCCCAATAACGCTATTGCTTTCGCCGAGATCGTCCACCAGGTTGGGCTGCCGAAAGGGGTCTTTAACCTGGTGCTCGGCCGTGGGGAAACCGTCGGCCAGGAGCTGGCCGGCAATCCGAAGGTGGCGATGGTCAGCATGACCGGCAGCGTGGCGGCGGGGGAGAAAATCATGGCCGCCGCGGCGAAAAATATCACCAAAGTGTGCCTTGAGCTTGGCGGCAAAGCGCCGGCCATCGTCATGGACGATGCGGATGTGGAGCTGGCGGTGAAGGCGGTGGTGGACTCGCGGGTGATCAACACCGGGCAGGTGTGCAACTGCGTCGAGCGGGTCTATGTTCAGCAGGGGATTTACGACCGCTTCGTCAACCGCCTCGGCGAGGCGATGAAGGCCGTGCAGTTTGGCGACCCGGCGGCGCGGGATGACATCGCGATGGGGCCGCTGATCAACGCTGCCGCGCGGGATCAGGTGGCGCGCAAAGTGGCGAAGGCGGTGGCGCAGGGGGCGCGGGTAGCGCTGGGCGGTCAGCCGCTGGAGGGGAAAGGCTATTTTTATCCGCCGACCCTGCTGCTGGATGTGCGTCAGGAGATGGATATTATCCATGAGGAAACCTTCGGTCCGGTGCTGCCGGTGGTGGCGTTTTCAACTCTCGATGAAGCGCTGGCGATGGCCAATGACAGCGATTATGGCCTCACCTCCTCAATCTACACCCGCGATCTCAACGTGGCGATGAAGGCGATTAAGGGGCTGAAGTTCGGCGAAACCTATATCAACCGCGAGAACTTTGAGGCGATGCAGGGATTCCACGCCGGCTGGCGTAAATCAGGGATCGGCGGCGCAGATGGCCGCCATGGCCTGAATGAGTACCTGCAGACCCAGGTGGTCTATCTGCAGGCCTGAGACGCTCAATGCAGAATCGGCGGGCAGCGCAGGCTGTCCGCCGTTCACTTAGCGGGCAAATTTCTCCAGCACGCGGATCAGCTGGGTGACAAAACCGTATTCGTTGTCGTACCAGGCGACGGTTTTCACCAGCTGTACGCCGCCGGCCTCCACAATCTCCAGCTGGGTGGCATCGTAGATTGAACCGAAATGGCTGCCGATGATATCGGAAGAGACAATCTCTTCTTCGGTATAGCCAAAGGATTCATTGCCCTCAGCCGCCTGCTTCATCGCTTGATTAACCTCATCCGCAGTCACCTTTTTCTCAAGCACCGACACCAGCTCTGTCACTGAGCCGGTTTTGGTCGGTACGCGCTGGGCATGGCCTTTCAGCTTGCCGCTCAGGGCGGGGATCACCAGGCCGATAGCTTTGGCCGCGCCGGTGGTGTGCGGGATGACGTTTTCCGCCGCCGCCCTGGAGGCGCGCAAATCTTTACCGCGCGGTCCGTCCACCAGCGACTGGGTGCCGGTATAGGCGTGGATGGTGGTCATGGTGCCTACGGTGATGCCGAAGGCATCCTGCAGCACTTTGGCCATTGGCGCCAGGCAGTTGGTGGTGCAGGAGGCGACGGAGATGATGGTGTCATCCGCCGTCAGGGTGTCATCGTTGACGTTATAGACGATGGTTTTCATCTCGCCGGCGGGGGCCGAAATCAGTACCTTGCGTGCGCCGGCCTGAAGATGGGCCTGCGATTTCTCTGCCGAGGTGTAGAACCCGGTACACTCCACAATCACTTCCGCGCCCGCCGCCTGCCACGGAATATGTTGCGCCTCTTTTTCGGCATACACGGTGATGGTCTTGCCGTTGACGATCAGCGCATCTTCCGTGAAGTCGACGCTCCACGGGAAGGGGCCGTAGTTTGAATCATGCTTTAACAGGTAGGCCAGCACTTTTGGCGAGGTGAGGTCGTTGATGGCCACCACCTCGAGGCTGCTGTCGACTTCTAATAAACGGCGTAACACCAGACGTCCGATACGACCAAAACCATTAATCCCAAGTTTACTCATGGATATTCTCCGGTTGGTAAAACGACTCGATGTGATAAAACTTCTCCAGGCTTAGTCCTGACTGGCAGCCAGGTCAACTGACAATCTGTGCGGTTCGCTGTCAGGCCCACAGCATGAGGCAAAAAAGTGGATGTTTTGGCGGACTTTTTTATCCGTGACGGCAGGAAATAATTTTTGTTACCGGAGATGAGGGCGCAGCCTGCTGGCGAAGCGGTGAAAAGCGTCTATGCTTAACTATTGAATAGCTTAGTAAAATGTTGACATTAGATGAAGGGAGAACTTATGGGATTCTGGAGAATCGTTTTTACTATCATTCTGCCGCCGCTGGGGGTTCTGCTGGGGAAAGGTTTCGGCTGGGCGTTTATTCTCAACATTATTTTGACCCTGCTGGGCTATATTCCAGGCCTGATCCACGCCTTTTGGGTGCAGACCCGCGATTAAGAGCTGGCCCCGCAAACCAGACTTCCCCCCGGGACCCGCTCAGGGGGGAATCAGGCTCTCTTTATACAGCAGCCTGTTATCCTTCGACCAGTAGTGGCGAGTCTCCTCGTCCAGGTCGACGCTCCACTTAAACACCCCGGCGCTGGCGAGATCCTTACAGTATTGTTCAAAGTTGATGGCGCCGGCAAAATGGCGGATGACCGCAGCCGAGGTCAGCTGCTGGTTGGGGGCGCTGCGCACGCGCAGCAGGCTGCGGGCGCTTTTTATCGTGATCACCTTGTCGTTTGCCATCACGAAATTCATATTGCCGGTGGAGACAAAGTAGATGTAACACGAGACCTGGTGCCGACGTAGTTCATTGGCGAAGGTGGCAAAATCGGCATCTGCACGCACTTGCTCAAAAAAATAACCCAGCCTGGCCAGCAGTTCCATTTCTATCCTTATTGTATTGCTGTGTGCGGCTTTGGCCGGTAGCGGCAGAAACCATTCACGAAGTTACTTATTCGTATTTTAATAATATAGCCGCGTTATATTAATGGTTATTTGATGACTGGAACACCGTTTCAAGTGTTACAATCTATTGCAATCGTTTGCCTGCACGGCCCATCTGATGGTGAGGACATGGCGAGACGGGGAAATCCATGCCGGCGATGAAGGTCGCCGGCGGGAAAACGGGATTACTTCTGGATCAGATAGCGAATGGTCGGGCCATCCTGCTGAATATCCAGCACCGTATAGCCATGGTTCCTGGCATCGAGCGGAATGTTATTGATCGACTGCGGACAGTCGCTTATCACTTCGAGGATCTCGCCTTTTTGCAGAGAGGGCATCGCCTCCAGGGTGGCGACCGCCGGATAAGGGCAGGGCTCGCCGACCATGTCCAGGCGATAATCAGGGATGATGTTTTTCATGCACTCTCCTTCACGGTCCGGACCGCTGCCGACTGGCGGCGGAAAAAATGTCTCTCCCAGGCGATCACCAGCAGCAGGGCGATCAGCAGCAGCAGATAGGTCGCCAGCAGTCCGCCGAAGGGACCAAAAGCGTTCAGCAGGTTGACCTTTTGCCAGTGGGTGGCGAGCGGGGCGGCGATATCGTCCCAGCACCAGGCGAGCAGCGTGGAGCCGATGATGTTGCCCAGCCCCACCCACCAGTAGTGAACCTGACCTTCCACCGCCCGGTACATCCAGCCGGTTTCACAGCCGCCGGCCAGCACGATGCCAAAGCCGAACAGTAGCCCGCCGATCGCCGCGTTGGGACCGGCCCACATGATTTTCGGCGCCATCCCCAGTTGCACATAGCTGAAGATGCCGATGGCGCTCGCCGCCATGCCGAAGATTATCGCCTTCGCCATCACCGTCCGGCCGGTGATCCACATATCGCGAAAGGCGGAGGTAAAGCAGATCTGCGCCCGCTCGATAAGCAGACCGAAGCCGATGCCGAACAGCATCGCCAGGCCGAGCGCAGGGTGGTCTGCGGCGGTGAGCAGGCCCCAGCCGATCATGGCGAAAAAGACCACCATGCCCAGGCGGAAACGGCGGCGTGCCTGCAGCGGTTTTTGGGTTAACGGCGAAGCGGCGGATACCTTTTGCATTTTTACCGGGATGCGAAATAGAGGCAGCAGGGTGAAGCGAGCGCCAAACCAGGAGCCGATGGCGGTGGCGATGGCAAACAGCCAGGCGTGCAGGGAGAACTGCGGAATGCCGGTGAAAAACGCCGCCAGATTGCAGCCCATCGCCAGCCGCGCGCCGAACCCGGCGATGATACCCCCGGCCACGGCCTGCACTATGCGGATCCGGCTGCGTGGCAAGCGCAGTTTGACGTTATTGGCCCACAATGCCGCGGCCAGGCAGCCGCCGAACATGCCGATGATCATCCTGCCGTCGATGCGGGTCAGCGGCGTCCCGTCGAGATGGATCAGCTGATAATAGCCCCACTGTTCGCTGTGGACCCCCAGCAGCTGCAGCAGCTGGCCACCCCAGCGGGTAAATTCGCCGGTCACCGCCCAGAAGGTGCCGGTGATGCCAAAATAGTAGGTTGAGAGAATGCCCGCGGCGATGACCGCCGGGACGGGAGACCAGAACCGGATAAGCCAGGCCTGTTTGAAGGATTGCCATGTCATAAAAATGCCTCTGAACTCAGAAGGTATTAACGGTCGATGACCGACCGAAGGGGGCACATAGTATCCGCCTTAGCGCCTGCTTTCTCTGTTTTGGATCAAGACCCTACGCCTGCGCCAGCACCGCAAGCAGCGCCAGCAGCGCGGGCAGCGCCTGAATATAGAGAATTTTGCGGCTGGCGGTCAGCGCGCCGAATATCCCGGCGGCCAGCACGCAGGCGAGGAAAAAGATCACCACCTGCACGCCCGATGCCCCCAGCCACAGCCCCCATGCCAGGCCGGCGGCCAGGAAACCGTTATACAACCCCTGGTTGGCCGCCAGCACCCGGCTTTCCCGGGCGAAATCGGCGCTGAGGTTAAAGGCCCGGCGCCCGGCGGGCGCTTCCCAGAAAAACATCTCCAGCACCAGGATGGCGAGATGAATAATAGCGACCAGCGCAACGAGGAGAGTGGCTAACACAGCAGTCCTTAATCAATAAGATGAATGTGTCAGCAGTATAGCCGCTGGCGCTCACCAGGCGAGAGGGCGACTGCTATAGTGCTTATAGCATCATGTTTGCCTGCCGCGAAAAGCGTCGGTGTATCTGATTGCCCTTTGGTTTAGCTTCGCGGTGATAGTATGCCGGGTTCTTTTTTTACAGGTGTGGCGTAGGTTACTGAATGTTAAATAAATTATGGATTTTGTTATCCGGGCTATTGTTGGTTGCCATGCCGTCGGCGCAGGCCGGGGAATTCAATCTTTATTCGATGAATACCGGCTCCTATGTTTATCACATGACCGGTAACCACGGACAATATAACGAGCATTTCAACAACAACTTTTTCTCGGTGGAGCGCAAGTTTTCAGCGGATTCAAAATACAGCGCGCTGGTCGGCACCATGAAAAACAGCTTCGACGATCGCTGTCTGACCCTCGGCGTGCGCCGCGACTGGCTGAAAAACGACACCGGCTGGCTGCTGAAAGGCGTGTATGCCTATACCGGGGAATTTTTCTTTGACGCTTTCAGCCACTGCGGCGACTCAGGCACCTACCGCACCGCCAAAAAAATCACCGGCGTCGGTTTTTCGCCCTATATTTATCATGGTCTGCAATACAACTTTACCGATTACTTCGGCGTCGAGGGCGGGATTATTATACCGGCGATCTTCGTGATGAGTATTCAGTGGAGCTTTCGCTAAGCGCCTGGATCAGCCTGAAAAAGAAGAGGCCACGCTGGGTGGCCTGCTCATGGTGCCTTGACGGCAGGGATTAATGGAAACCGAGACGGATCAGATCTAACGGGCAGAAGCGTTCCTCGCAGCCGTCGATTTCCACGCAGTCCGCCCGACGCAGCTGCTCGGCGGTTTTCCCCTCGCCATGGATCGCTTTAATCACGCCCGTCGTACCGTTACCAGCGATCATGACCATACTGCCGGTAGCAATAGCGTTACGATTACGGTCATAGGTTTTCATGGTCTCCTCCTCAATAAACCAGGGTAAGCAATGATTAAGCGGCCAAATTAATACCGCTTCCCGCCTAAAAAAGTTTTGAGGAATATCAAAATTATTTTAATAGTGACGATAAAAGCACAGCGAGAAGGCCAGATCGTCGCGCGATGCGCTTGGTCAGCACGCCGGGTATGACTCAGGCATGCTGCCCGAAATATGTCCGTCAGATGACGGTTTTGCGGCAGGATTATTAACCTTGCCAGTCCGCGAAAAATAGCGAAATATGGCGCTATCTGGGCATCAACGGTGCCAGTGCCTGTCCTGAGGGAGCCATGAGTCAAGACGTCACCGCGAAGATGTTAAAGCCCGATTTTGATATGGAAGTGTCCGGCCTGGTGTATGGCTATCTGTTTCACGAAGATCACCCCCCACAGCCTATTGCCTCTGGTGAGGTATGTGCCAGCTATCAGGCGCTGGCTGACGATAAGGCCTTTATCTGGCTGCATCTTAATCTCAATCACGCCACCGCCGAAAAATGGCTAATCAGTCACTTTCCCGTGGCGGACTTTTTCTTTGAGGAGATCCGCAGCGGCTCGCATACCACCCGTATTGAACGGCAAGGGGAAAATCTGTTCGCCGTGCTTAACGACGTGCTGTTTCGTCCGCAAGACACCAGCGCGGAAACCGCCACGCTGTGGCTCTACTGTAGCCCGAAGCTGGTGGTGACAGCGCGTTTCAAACCATTGCGGTTTATCGAATGGATGCTGCCGCGTCTGCATACGCTTAAGGTGCATACCTCCGCTGAACTGCTGGCCTTTTTGCTGGAGGAGCAGGAGGAGGTGCTGGAGCAGGTGGTGCGCCAGGCCAGCCGCCACGTCGACCTGATTGAAGAGCGACTCCTGAGCAATCACGTGCAGCGTAATCGGGCCGATCTGGCGCGGCTGCGGCGGATGCTGCTGCGTTTTCAACGGCTGCTGGCGCCGGAACCGGCGGCAATGTTCCGGCTGCTTAACCGGCCGCCAGCGTGGATGGATCGCGCGGTGGTGCAGGCATTTCGTCAGTTCACCGAAGAGTTTAGCGTGGTGCTTAATGACCTGTCCGGCCTGATCGAGCGCATCAGCCTGCTGCAGGAGGAGATCGGCGCCCGCCAGCTGGAGCAGAGTAACCGCACCCTCTACACCCTGACGGTGATCACGGTCCTCGCGCTACCGATTAACATTGTGGCCGGTTTCTTCGGCATGAACGTCGGCGGGATCCCGCTGGCGAGCAATCACCACGGGTTTATCCTGCTGGTGGTGATTGTCGGCATCTTTACCCTCGGCGCCGGCTACCTGGCGTTCCGCCGGCGTGACGATCTGTAGTCAGTGCCGCGCGTCAACTGAGGCTGCGCAGGGCGGCTATCAGCCCTGCGACACCGCGCTCCAGCTTCTCGCGTGGACAGCCGACGTTGAGGCGCAGAAAGCCATTGCCTTCGGGACCATAGGTATATCCCGGCATAATCGCCACCTTCTGCCCGGCGATCAGCGCCTGCTGCAGTGCGCGGTCGTCAATGTTGAGGGGGCGCAGGTCGATCCACGCCAGGTAGGTGGCCTCCGGCGGCTGCCAGCGCAGCGCAGGGAAGGCGCGATTGAGCGTATCAGCCACATAGCGCAGGTTCTCCTGCAGGTAGTCGCGCAGGGCGTCGAGCCAGGGCGCCCCGTCGCGGTAGGCGGCGATATGAGCCAGCAGCGCCGGCACCGAGGGCGACGAGAGTCCATCGCGCGCTTTCAGCGCCTGCAGATAGCTGTCGCGGCAGTTTGCCTCAGGGATAAAGCCATAGGCCCCGGTAAAGGCCGGAATATTGAAGCTCTTTGATCCGGAGGTGAACAGCGCCCACGGCCCCTGAGCCACCTCGCTCCACGGGATATGACGGTGGTCGCCCCAGGTCATGTCCATATGAATTTCGTCGCTAATCACCCTGACGCCATGCTTTTGGCACAGCGCCGCCATGGTCTGGAGCTCCTCGCGGCGCCAGACTTTGCCCGTTGGGTTGTGCGGGCTGCAGAGCAGCAGCAGGGTATTCTTCGGCTCCGCCAGCGCCGCTTCCAGGCGCGCCATATCGCAGTGCCATTGATTGTCCGTCAGGGTCAGTGGCACCGGGGCGATCTGTCGGCGGTTAGCGGTGATAGTGTTATAGAACGCATCGTAGGCGGGAGTATGGACGACGACGCCGTCGCCTACTTGCGACCACTGGCGGATGGTTTCCGCCACCATATAAATAACCGACGGTCCGTAAACCACCGTTTGCGGATCGATGACGCTGTGAAAGCGGCTGGCGTACCAGTGGGCTATCGCCCCGAGAAACGCCTCGTTCTGCCAGCGGCTGTAGCCGAACACGCCGTGGGCCAGCCGCCGGCTGACGGCGTCGAGGATGCAGGGCGCGGTGGCGAAATCCATATCGGAGATGGTGAACGGCAGCAGGTCGGGGACGCCAAAGCGGTCTGCGACATAGTCCCACTGCGTGCACCAGGTGCCGTGGCGGTCGATGGGTATGGAAAAATCAAACATCGGAACTTCCTTAGCAAGGGTCCCCCTCCGTGCCGGAAGGGGACCGGTGAGATCAGGCCTGAACGGTATTCATCAGCGTGGCCATTTCATCTTTTACCGACTGCACCTGCGGGCCAATCACCACCTGCAGATTATGCTGGTTGAGCTGAACCACCCCGATGGCGCGGTGGGCTTTCAGCGCGGCAGCGTCCACTTTGCTCATATCGTGTACCGACAGACGCAGACGGGTAATGCAGTTATCCAGCGAGACAATGTTGTCGGCGCCGCCGAGGGCCGCCAGAATCGCCGGCACGTTATACCCGGATTTACCAATGGTGCCAGCGACCGCTTTCTCCACGCTGGCGGCGGTGTCGATATCGCGGCCCGGCGTTTTCAGATTGAAGCGGGTGATGGCGAAGCGGAAGATGGCATAGTAGGCCGCAAACCAGATTGCCGCCACCACCGGCACCAGATACCACTTGGTCGCCAGACCATGCAGGATGCCAAACACCACGAAGTCGATAATATTGCCGTCGGTGTTGCCGATGGTGACGCCGAGCACCGCCATGATGGTAAAGCCGAGACCGGTCAGCAGGGCGTGGATGACATACAGGACCGGCGCCACGAACAGGAACAGGAACTCCAGCGGCTCGGTGGTGCCGCCCACCACGCAGGCGATCACCCCGGAGATCAGCAGGCCTTTAATTTTATGCCGGTTTTCCGGACGGGCGCAGTGGTACATCGCCAGCGCGGCGCCCGGCAGACCGCCGAGGAAGGCTGGCATCTTACCCTGCGACAGGAAGCGGGTGGCGCTTTCGGCGAAGCCGTGGGTGGTCGGGCAGCTCAGCTGCGCCTGGAAGATGGTCAGCGCGCCGCTGACGCTGTGGCCGCAGACGTCGAGGGTGCCGCCGGCTTCCGTGAAGCGGATCAGCGCCACCAGGATGTGGTGCAGGCCAAACGGCAGCAGCAGTCGCTCGCCGGTGCCGAAGATCATCGGCCCAAAATCGCCGGCGCTATTGATCATCTTCCCGAGGGCGTTGATCCCCATGGCGAAGACCGGCCACACCAGCGGGATCGCCAGCCCGACCAGACCCAGCACCACGGTGGTGACGATCGGCACGAAGCGGGTGCCGCCGAAGAAGGCCAGGGCGTCCGGCAGGCGAATGTTGTGAAAGCGCTCATGCAGCAGCCAGACGATAATCCCGGCGATAACCGCCCCGAGGATCCCGGTATCGATCGATGGAATACCGATGATGTTCTGGATATTGTTGGCCTTAAGGATCGCGGCGTCGGTGGTGGGCAGAATGCCTTTCGCCGTCAGCCAGAAGTTGACCGCCAGGTTCATGACCGCGTAGCCGACAAAACCGGCGAAGGCGGCGACGCCTTTGTTCTCCCGTGCCAGCCCCAACGGGATGGCGATACAAAACATCACCGGCAGGAAGCTGAAGGCAAAGGAGCCGACTTTGCTCATCCAGATAAAGATGGCCTGCAGCAGCGGCATATCCAGCCACGGCAGCAGGGTCAAAACATCCTGACTGCTTAACGAGCTGCCGATCCCCAGCATGATCCCGCAAAACGAGAGCAACGCCACGGGCAGCATAAAGGTTTTTCCCAGCTGCTGGAAAAATTCCCACAAGGTGATTTTTGGTGCGGTTTTCGCCGTCATAGCACGGTTCCTGATTCTCAAGTGGTCGGGAAGAACTAACGCCACGGCAAGATAAAACGTTTTACCACTTTTTAGTGCGATAAAAATCACATATTCAAGCGATAATAAGGTTTATAAAGATCGCACAATGATAAAACGTTTTATCGACAGGCAAGGGAGTCAGCCAGCAGGTTATGGCAATCGCAAAAAAGATCACCATCAATGATGTGGCACTGGCCGCCGGCGTCTCCGTGAGCACCGTTTCGCTGGTGCTGAGCGGCAAAGGGCGCATCTCCAGCGCCACCGGCGAGCGGGTTAATCAGGCCATCGAGCAGCTGGGATTTGTGCGCAACCGTCAGGCCGCCTCGCTGCGCGGCGGACAGAGCGGGGTGATTGGCCTTATCGTCAGCGATCTCTCTAAACCGTTCTATGCCGAGTTAACCGCCGGCCTCACCGATGCCCTGGAGAGGCAGGGGAAAATGGTGTTTCTCACCCAGGGGGGACGCAGCGGCGAGAAGATGGCTCAACGGTTTGATACGCTGGCGGCGCAGGGGGTGGACGGGGTGATCATCGCCGGGGCCATCGACCGCGGCAGCGAGCTGCGCGAGCGGGCGGCGGAGGCGGGGGTGCCGCTGGTGTTCGCTTCCCGCGCCAGCTATCTCGACGATGTCGACCTGATCCGCCCGGACAACATGCAGGCGGCGCAGCTGGTGACCGAGCATCTGATCCGCCGCGGCCATCAGCGGATCGCCTGGCTTGGCGGCCAGAGCTCGTCGCTGACCCGCGCCGAGCGGGTCGGCGGCTATTGCGCCACCTTGCTGAAATACGGTCTGCCGTTTCACAGCGAATGGGTGCTGGAGTGCGAGTCGAGCCAGAAGCAGGCGGCGGAGGCGATGAGCGCGCTGCTGGGGCAAAATCCGACCATCACCGCGGTGGTGTGCTACAACAACGTGGTGGCGACCGGCGCGTGGTTCGGTCTGCTGCGGGCTGGAAGGCAGAGCGGGGAAGATGGCGTCGACAGCTACTTCGAGCAGCGGGTGGCGCTGGCGGCGTTCGCCGATGTGCCCGAGGCCGCACTTGACGACCTGCCGCTTACCTGGGTCACTACCCCGGCGCGCGAGATGGGCAAAACGCTGGCGGAGTCGATGCTGCGGCGGCTGGAGGAGGGCGCGGGCGAGACGCGAAACCAGATCATGCCCCCGCGGCTGGTGACGAGAAAATGACGGAGACGGCGCGCGGTGGCCGTCTCCTGAGCCGATACGTTACGGCTGCGGGGCGGCGTCGTCCTGCTGAGGCGCGGCGTCATCCTGCTGCGGCTGGCCGTCCTGCGGCGCGCCGTCCGGTAGCGAAGGCGCTTCCAGACCAAACATCGCGGCAAAATCCTCCAGCGGCATTTTCTGGCCGTTCAGCGTCACCTGGCCGTTCGCGTACTGCAGGCTGCTGCTGATGGCGTTATCTTCCATGGTGGTGATGCGGAACATCTGGCCCATCGCCGCCAGGCCTTTGACCTGCTGATCGGCGAGTTTGGCGGCGTCGGCTGGCTGGTAGCCTTCCAGACCGGCGATCTTAGTCATAAACTCCGTCGCCATATCCACCGGGATCACCATTTTGCCGTCAAGGGACTGCACCACGCGATCCAGGCTGTCCGCCAGCGTCTGCGGCGGAGCGGTCACCTGGGCCGGATCTTTCAGCAGAACCGAGAGGTTGAGGGTGCTTTCGCCTTTGGCATTGCGCCAGCTCAGCGGGGAGATGGTCACCGACGGATTGCCCTTAAGCAGGATCGGCAGCGCATTGAACAGGGTTTCGGTAAGCGCCTGCTGGTACAGCTCCGGGTTCTGCGCCAGCTCTGGCTTCGCCAGCAGCGCCTGAGACTGCGCGCTGTACTGCTGGCTGAACTGGTGCCACGCCTGACCGTCGACGTTATCCACTTTCAGCGTCAGTTTGCCGCTGCCCATATCCTGACCCTGCAGCTTAAGGCTGTTGACGGTGTAGTTCACCTGGCTGTTCACGCCTTTGCCGTCCTTGGTCAACGTCGAGCCGCCGTCCAGCGCCATGCCGTCAACCAGCGCCAGCTCTTTGCCTTCGACGCTGATGGCCAGCTTATCGAGGGTCATTTTTTGCTGGCCGATACGCTCGTTGAAGCTGGCCAGCTCGGTGGCGCCGTCGGTGGTCAGGTTGACGAAGCGCAGTTGCACCTTCTGGTTATATTCGTTGAGGGCATCGATCTGACCGCTGCCGGCCTGGCCCTTCAGGCTGATGTTTTTGCCGTCGCGGTCGGCGTCGAGCTGGAACTGGCCGCCGCTGAAGGTGACTTTCTCATCCCCTTTGGCGTAGTCGAGGGCATTGAGAACGATCGCCGACTGGCTGTCGCCGCTGTAGGCGATGCGCGTATCAACGGTGAAGGGGGTAGTGCCTTTGGCTATCTCGAACAATGCCTGGCTGGCGTCGTTTTTCACCAGCGTGGTGTGGACCGAAGCCATCGCCGGAGCCAGATTAAAGGTTTTTAACGAGGCCAGCGGGAAGGGGCCGTGATCGACCACCTCGTCAAGCACCACGCTCTGTCCGGCGGCCAGCCAGCCGTTAGCCTGACCGGCGATGGGCTTCACCACCAGCTGCAGATGGCTGCTGAACAGCCCGCGCTGGTAGTCCTGATAGCTCAGCTCCAGACCTGACTCCGGCGCGCTGCTGCGTAGCTGTGCGTTAGCCTGCTGCACCATATCGGCAATTCGGCCTTCCAGCTGTTTACCGGTGTACCAGGCGCCGCCTGTCCATACCACGCCCAGCGCCACGATGATTCCTGCTGCGACCAGCGATTTTTTCATAGCATTTGTCCATAAATGAAGCCAGGCGGAGAGACCGCCTGGCTGAGTTGTCATAATCAGTAAGCGAGACCTGAAAGGTCAGTCGTTTACTGGAGCTTATTGAACACGCGCGCCACGCGGCCATGGCCGCTGACCTGCACCGGCGATTCATTGGCGGCCACAAAGGCCGATTCGCCCGGCTTGAGGGTCAGGCTCTGGTCGCCTTTGCGCAGCACGGCTTCGCCGTCGACGCAGAAAACGATCGCCGCGCTCGCCTGGGCCAGATCGCTGGCCTCGGTGGAGAGATCGTGCAGCGAGAAGGCAAAATCTTCCACCGGGATCGGGAAGTCCAGTTCCGCGCCGTGGCGCTGCGGCTGGGTCAGCAGCTCACCCGCCGGTTTAGCCTCGAACTTAACGTTGGCCACCAGCTCAGGGATATCAATGTACTTCGGCGTCAGGCCGGCGCGGAGCACGTTATCCGAGTTGGCCATCACCTCCAGCGCTACCCCTTGCAGATAAGCGTGCGGCGTTTCGGCAAACAGGAACATCGCTTCGCCAGGATTCAACTTCACCACGTTCAGCAGCAGTGGGGAGAAGAGGCCGCTGTCGTCGGGATAGAATTCCGCGATCAGGCGGATGGTTTGCCACGGTTCGCCCTGCTCACGGTCCAGCACCTCGCGCAGCGCCTGCAGCGCCTGGGCTTTTTCCTCGCCCTGCATATTCAGCAGGCTGGCAAACAGCTGGCTCAGGCGAGTCGCGTCCGGCTGCTGCAGGAAGGCGCCGATCGCCGGGTGTGCGTTGGCCACCGGCTGCAGCAGGCTGACAATTTCGCTGAACTCGCGAAACGCGTTCATCGCCAGGAACGGGGTCAGGGCGAAAACCAGCTCCGGCTTGTGGTTCGGATCTTTGTAGTTACGTTCGGCGGCGGAGAGGGGGATGCCGGCGGCGTTCTCGCGGGCGAAACCCTCTTCGGAGGCCTGCTTGTTAGGATGGACCTGAATGGAGAGAGGCTGCGCGGCGCACAGCACTTTAAACAGGAACGGCAGCTCACCGAAGCGTTGCGCCACTTTTTCGCCGAGCAGGGCGGCTTTATCCGCGTCAATCACCTCGCGCAGCGAACGCGGCTGGCCATCGGCCGTCAGGACCTGCGAGCTGCTCTTCGGATGCGCCCCCATCCACAGCTCTGCCATCGGCTGGTTGTCCGGGTTGGCGATGCCATACAGTTCAGTTAAGGCGGTATGGCTTCCCCAGGCATAGTTCTGTACGGCGTTGATCAGCTTTTGCATTCTCATTCCCTGTATCAATCAAAGTAAAATTATCGCCCTATTAAACCAGCAAACGCTGGAGAAGCAACTGCTGAAAGAAAAAGTCGTCCCTGTCTCAGTTTTTGTTAAAAAATTGTGTAAGATTGATCGACTCGCTTTTCTACAGGCACATGGAGTCCCTGCCTGAAACATAATCAGCCAAAGCAGTAAGTGAGAGTACAATGTCGAATAAACCGTTTGTTTACCAGGATCCTTTTCCCCTCAAAAAGGATGACACCGAGTATTATCTCCTCAGCAGTGATTACGTCTCCGTCGCCGAATTTGCCGGCCAGGAAGTGCTAAAAGTTGACCCTCAGGCGCTGACCCTTCTGGCGCAACATGCCTTCCACGACGCCTCCTTTATGCTTCGCCCGGCGCATCAGCAGCAGGTGGCGGATATCCTGAACGACCCGGAAGCCAGCGAAAACGACAAATACGTCGCCCTGCAGTTCCTGCGCAACTCCGATATCGCCGCCAAAGGCATTCTGCCCACCTGTCAGGACACCGGCACCGCGATCATCATGGGTAAAAAAGGTCAGCGCGTCTGGACCGGCGGAGGCGATGAGGCCGCCCTGGCGCAGGGGGTGTACAACACCTATATCCAGGACAACCTGCGCTATTCGCAGAACGCCCCGCTGGATATGTATAAAGAGGTTAACACCGGCACCAACCTGCCGGCGCAGATTGACCTCTATGCTACCGATGGCGATGAGTATAAATTCCTCTGCATCGCCAAGGGTGGCGGCTCGGCTAACAAAACCTATCTGTACCAGGAAACCAAAGCGCTGATCACCCCGGCGAAGCTGAAAAACTATCTGGTCGAGAAGATGCGCACCCTGGGGACCGCCGCGTGTCCGCCGTACCATATCGCCTTTGTCATCGGCGGGACTTCGGCGGAAGCGACGCTGAAAACCGTCAAGCTGGCCTCCACTAAATACTACGATGGCCTGCCGACCGAAGGTAACGAACATGGGCAGGCTTTCCGCGACGTGCAACTGGAGCAAGAACTGCTGCTGGAAGCGCAGAACCTCGGCCTCGGCGCGCAGTTCGGCGGCAAATATTTCGCCCACGATATCCGCGTGATCCGTCTGCCGCGTCACGGCGCTTCCTGCCCGGTAGGGATGGGCGTCTCCTGTTCCGCCGACCGCAACATCAAAGCCAAAATCAACCGCGACGGCATCTGGATTGAGAAGCTGGAGAGCAATCCGGGGAAATATATCCCTGAGCATCTGCGCCAGGCTGGGGAAGGCGAAGCGGTGAAAGTGAATCTTAACCAGCCGATGAGCGAGATCCTGGCGCTGCTGTCGCAGTACCCGGTGTCCACGCGTCTGTCGCTGAGCGGCACTATTATCGTGGCCCGCGATATCGCCCACGCCAAGCTGAAAGAGCTTATTGATAATGGCGAAGCCCTGCCGCAGTACGTCAAAGATCACCCGATCTACTACGCCGGCCCGGCCAAGACGCCGGACGGTTACGCCTCCGGCTCCCTCGGCCCGACTACCGCAGGGCGCATGGACTCTTACGTCGATCTGCTGCAGTCGCACGGCGCGAGCAAGATCATGCTGGCGAAAGGCAACCGCAGCCAGCAGGTCACCGACGCCTGCCACAAGCACGGCGGCTTCTACCTCGGCAGCATCGGCGGCCCGGCGGCGGTACTGGCTCAGCAGAGCATCCGCAGCCTTGAGTGCGTGGCGTATCCGGAACTGGGGATGGAGGCTATCTGGAAAATCGACGTGGAAGACTTCCCGGCGTTTATTCTCGTCGATGATAAAGGCAACGACTTCTTCCAGCAGATCCAGACGTCGCAGTGCGCCCGCTGCGTGAAGTAAACCTGGCCGCCCTTCGGGGCGGTTTTTTTATGCCGCTTCGCGGCACGAACCACCAAAACAACTTTTCAATCTGGCCAATACTTACTCTTTTAAGCAGGTGAGCTTTGTCGCTATGACGCACTTTTCATCCAAGGAGAAAGTAATGACAACGCATCGC
The DNA here is from genome assembly GCF_046602535.1 of Klebsiella sp. 1SOBk10mer. NCBI lineage: Bacteria > Pseudomonadati > Pseudomonadota > Gammaproteobacteria > Enterobacterales > Enterobacteriaceae > Klebsiella > Klebsiella sp. 1SOBk10mer. The sequence continues at coordinate 201,949 of NZ_JBKIUP010000003.1, read as the reverse complement.
AGTGAAAAAGACTCGATGGGCGCCATCGACGTCCCGGCCGATAAACTCTGGGGCGCCCAGACCCAGCGTTCTCTGGAGCATTTCCGCATCTCGACCGAAAAAATGCCCGGGGAACTGATATATGCCCTCGCGCTGACCAAGCGGGCGGCGGCGAAGGTCAATCAGGATCTTGGCCTGCTGACGCCGGAGAAAGCCGGGGCGATCGTCGCCGCCGCTGACGAAGTGCTGGCCGGAAAACACCCCCAGGAGTTCCCGCTGGCTATCTGGCAGACCGGTTCCGGCACCCAGAGCAATATGAATATGAACGAGGTGCTGGCCAACCGCGCCAGTGAACTGCTCGGCGGTGAGCGGGGGATGGCGCGAAAAATCCACCCCAATGACGATGTCAATAAAAGCCAAAGCTCGAATGATGTGTTCCCCACCGCCATGCACGTCGCGGCGCTGATTGCCCTGCGGGAAAAATTGCTCCCGCCGCTGCAGGCGCTGCGGGCCACGCTCAACGAAAAAGCGGTGGCCTTCAGGGATATCGTTAAGATCGGTCGCACCCATCTGCAGGACGCCACGCCGCTCACCTTAGGCCAGGAAATCTCCGGTTGGGTGGCGATGCTGGACCATAACCTGAAGCATCTTGACGCCAGCCAGCCGCATCTCGCCGAGCTGGCGCTGGGCGGGACGGCGGTGGGTACCGGGCTGAATACTCATCCGGAATATGCCGTGCGGGTGGCGGCCGAACTGGCATCGCTCAGCGGACAGCCGTTTGTCACCGCGCCGAACAAATTCGAAGCGCTGGCCACCGTCGATGCCCTGGTCCATGCCCACGGCGCGCTGAAAGGTCTGGCGGCCTCGCTGATGAAAATCGCTAACGATGTCCGCTGGCTGGCCTCCGGGCCGCGCTGCGGGATTGGGGAAATCGCCATCCCGGAAAACGAGCCCGGGTCATCGATTATGCCCGGCAAAGTCAACCCGACGCAGTGCGAAGCCCTGACCATGGTCTGCTGCCAGGTGATGGGTAACGACGTGGCAGTGAATATCGGCGGCGCCTCGGGTAACTTCGAGCTCAACGTCTATCGGCCGATGGTCATTCACAACTTCCTGCAGTCGGTGCGTCTGCTGGCGGACGGCATGTCGAGCTTTAACGAGCACTGTGCGGTGGGGATTGAGCCGAATCGCGAGCGGATCAACCAGCTGCTCAACGAGTCGCTGATGCTGGTGACCGCGCTGAATACCCATATCGGCTATGATAAAGCGGCGGAGATCGCCAAAAAAGCGCACCATGAGGGGCTGACCCTGAAGGCCTCGGCGCTGGCGCTGGGCTACCTGACGGAAGCCGAATTCGACAGCTGGGTGCGCCCGGAGCTGATGGTCGGCAGCCTGGCTACTCGCTAGCCAGCCAGAGGTGCAGGCGAGGGATCAGTAATCTCAGCGACTGCGCCTCCGGTTTGTAGCGGTATTGCACGTTGTCGGCATCGTAGTTGAGCAATTCGCCCATATCCGGCACGCTGACCCCCTGGCTGCCGGATATCAGGGCGATCAGCGGGCTGGGGCAGGCGTACTGCACCTGTTTCTGCTCGCTGGCATACCAGACGCGGGCAATCGGCTGTACTTTCACCGGCCGTTTAATTTTCAGCCGCGCCCGCTGCGGCAGGGCGGCGATATCCTGATACTCCCTCTCCAGTTTGCTCTGCCACTGCTCGCGGGTCCAGGGCGGCACCGCCCGCGGCGATTGCAGGCTTTTCTCCAGCATCATCAACACCTGGTCGCGGGTCAGGTTTTTGATCACGTGCTTATTGGCCCAACCGAAGCGGATAGTGCTCGGGTCGAGAAGGGGCGTTAGCGTGCGATAGGCGCTGAGGGTAATTAATCCAGGCAAATGGCGATGCACCCACTCAAAGCGGGCGGTGGGGGGCAGGCCAGAGTCGACGGTGACGATTTTCTCGAAGGTGGCCTTAAGGGTGTTGATCTGCTGAATGCGCGCCAGCAGCGCCTGCTGTTCCGCGGCGGTGACCTGCAGGCAGATAGCACCCGGCAGGCGGACGGCGGCTTTGCTGCTGCGGGTTTCCGATTGCTGCTGGATAAACAGATGGCCATAGTGTCGCAGGGCGAGATCCAGCGCCGCCTCCCCGGTGTGCTGGACGACAGTAATGTTCGCCAGCGGGTCATGCTCGGCATCTTTACTGATTGCCGGCAGCTCAAACACCCGGCCCGCCAGCAGTCGACAGGTCGTTAACGCCTGGCGCAGCGCCTGCAGCTCCAGCTCGATCTGGCGAAAGGTATCATTCAGACGTTCAACGAGGTCGTAGCTGGCCATCGCATTCACCTTAGTTACAACATACTATTCGATTTTTACAGCATACCCAGCCCGCGGCCGCTGTGCAACTTTTATTCAGGCAGAGGTAAAATCGGGCAACTGATGATAGACCGGCCAGCTAAAACAGAAACGGGCGCCGCCGAGAGGACTGGCCTCGCAGCGAACCTCGCCTCCCATCGCCTGGGCGATACTGTGGACGATGGCCAGGCCGAGGCCACAGCCTCCGGTCGCCCGATCGCGGCTGGGGTCTAGACGAACAAAAGGCTCGAACACCCGCTCGCGCTCCTCGGGGGCAATGCCCGGGCCGTCATCATCGACCTGCAACGACGCGCGGGAACCCTGCAGGGTCAGGCTGACCGCCACCCGCTGACTGCTGTAGCGCAGGGCGTTATTCACCAGATTATCCAGCACCCGCTCCATCAACCGCATATCCAGCGCGCCATAGTTGCCGCGGGTCAGCGTCGCCAGGCAGACCTCGCGCTGCGGGTTGACCATCTGGATATCCTCGACGTGGTCGCTGATCCAGGCGGGAAAATCGGGGGTGGTCAGGCTGAGCTCCGTCTGCGGGCGGTCGAGACGGGCGTAGGTCAGGAGCTCTTCAATGAGCGCCTCCAGCTGGCCGATATCACGGTTCAGCGCCTGCGATTCCGCCTCGGTGAGGTTTTCGCTCATCTCCAGACGGTAGCGCAGGCGCACCAGAGGCGTCCTGAGCTCATGGGCGATGCCGTCAATCAGCTGCTTTTTGCTGGCAATGAGGGCGTTAATGTTGTCGGCCATCTGGTTAAAGGCCACCCCGAGCCGCTCAAAGCTGGACATGCTGTCAAAATGAATACGCTCGCTGAGGTGGCCTTCGCCAAAGCGCTGGGCGGCGGTCTCAATGCGCAGCATGTCCTGCCAGTGCGGACGCATCCAGATAAACACCGGGAAGGCCAGCGAGATAGCGATAAACGCCATCAGCGCCACGTCCAGCAGGCGCATTTCATGCAGAAAATAGAGATAGGGTACCGGGCCCACGGATAACACATAGTGGCTGCGGGGGATGCGCTGGATAAAGGTGTACTGGTCGTCGAGCGCAACAATATCCCCAGCGCGCAGGTGCTGCATCGAGCTTTCCGACAATTTAAATTTGCTCATCGGCTCGATGTGCAGGTCGAACGACAGATTAAGGTCCAGCTCTTTAAGCGTCTTGCTCCAGTCGCGAGGGGGAATTTCCCGCAACTCGCTGCGCATCAGATACAGTGAGCTTTTCATCAGATCGTCAAGCGACTGCCTTCCGGCGCGTTCAGCGGTAAATTTATAGACCAGGCCCACCAGCATGGTCATCACCAGAAAGCAGACGAAGAGCAGAAGATAGAACTGCACGAACAGCTTTTTCATTACATTACCGCATATTCAAAAAGAGAAACCTGCCGGCGCCCCGGACCATCTGCAGGGCAGGGCGAAAACGTCACGGATTTACCGGGGCGAGCCGAAGCCCGCGCGGGCATAACCGATACGCTATCAAAGCAGGGTTTATGCCCCCTGACAATAGCCAGCCGGGGGGAGCGACGCCGTTAAAAATGTGACGCTGTCACTCATTGCGGGCTTACGTCTGCATGAGGCCAGGATTGTGGCCAGCGTATTCTGCGCGCCGCTGGGCGCTACTCGCGATAGTAGGGTATATCCACCGGATAGAGGGTGGCCAGGCTCAGCAGCCGACAGCGCACCAGCTGTTCTGCTTCGGCATACCAGTAAGCAAATTCGCCGGTGGTCTGGTGGTAAATCATCTGATCAAGATTAGCAAACGGGATCACCAGCAGCGGCCCCTGGCGCACGTATCCGCCGCCGGTTTCGAAATGGTGATCTCCCCAGGATTGCTGGGTATGTTGATAGCGGTGAAGAAGCACCTTAATCTGCCCGCGCTGTGGACAGAGGAGCCGGATATCGGCGTTGTCGAGAGAAAAAGCCCAGCCAGAGAGTGACGTGAAGAGAGTAAGTGCCAAAAGTACAACGTATTTCATCATGCAAAAGTCCTGTGTTTTCAGGCTTTATGCCACTCTGATAACGCTAAGTCCTTGAACACAATCATATTGAGGGGTTATGTGATGGGCTTCTGTACGGCGAAACATATTGATTTACTCAATATGACAAATGGGCGGCGGTCAGCCAGCGCGAAGGTGGCGAAAAAATGCGATGCGCTTGCCGCCGGGGAACAGGCGGTGAAACGGGCCCCTTTCAGGGCCGCAGACTGACCGCTCAGTTATCCCAGGCGTGGGGGGCGAAGAGGTAGCCTTTGTTGCGTACCGTCTTAATCCGGTAGGGTTCGGTGGCGTTGTCGAGCAGTTTTTTGCGCAGGCGCGAGATAGCGACGTCAACGCTGCGATCCATCCCGTCGTAGGTGACGCCGCGTAAATTTTTCAGCAAGGCGTCGCGGTCCATAATCTGCCCGGCGTGGGTGGCCAGTTCCCACAGCAGGTCGAAATCGGCGGTGGACAGGGCGATGCTTTCTCCGCCGAGCAGCACCTGGCGGTTGACCGGGTCAATGGTCAGTGAGCCAAAGGAGATGGTCTTGTGCGGGGTCAGCGTCGAAGGCGCGCCTGTACCCGCCGGGGCGATATGCTGGCGCAAATGCAGACGCAGTCGCGCCAGCAGCACCGCCGGCGGTGTGGTCTTCAGGATATAATCGCTGGCACCCATCTCCAGGGAGAGGATATGGTTCATATCGCTGTCGAGCGAGGTCAGCAGAACAATCGGCCCTTGCCATTGCCCACGCAGATCGCGACAGAGGGTCATTCCGTCCTTGCCGGGCAGCATAATGTCCAGCAGCACGAGGTCCGGTTTCTCCCGCGCGATCACTTCCTCTGCGCGGTCGCCGCGAGGCTCGACCACCACCTCCATATCATGCTTGCCGAGATAGGCGGCGATCAGCGCTCCTACCTCAGGATCATCCTCAACAAAAACGATTTTATTCATGTCTATTGCACATCAGTAAAAGAAGTAACATACACCGCGGCTATTTTACCCGCCATTCCTGTTTTATAAACAGCGCTAATTCCGCTATGCTGCGCTAACTTGTTGATTCATTGTTAAGGCATATGGACATGGGGCTGTTACTCAAAGGGCTGCTGGGCGCGCTGGTGGTGGTGCTGATTGGCGTGCTGGCGAAAACCAAAAACTACGCCATCGCCGGGCTTATTCCGCTGTTTCCCACCTTTGCGCTCATCGCCCACTATATTGTTGCCAGCGAGCGTGGTATTGAAGCCCTGCGCGCCACTATCGTGTTCGGCATGTGGTCGATCGTTCCCTATTTTATCTATCTGCTGTCGCTGTGGTACTTCACCGGCATCATGCGCCTGCCGTTAGCGCTGGCAGGCGCAGTGGGGTGCTGGGGGCTGTGCGCCTGGCTGTTGATTGTTGGCTGGAGCCGCTTCCACTAACGCAGAGGGCGACCGCCGTCGACGGCGTATGACCGGCCGGTCACGTAGCGGCTGGTAAACAGATAGTCGATAAGGTCGCTGATCTCTTTCTCGCCCGGGGCGATTTTCATCAGCGATTTATCCAGCGCCTGCTGACGATACGCCTCGTCGTCACCTTCATTGAACATGATCAGCGACGGGGCTATAGCGTTGACTTTGATCTCCGGCGCCAGCTTGCGGGCGAAGGAGCGGGTCATGTTGTCCAGCGCGGCCTTGCTGGCGGCGTAGGCGATATGTTTATCGCTCCCGCGCTCCACCACGTAATCGGTGATATGGATAATGTCGCTGGCGGCATGGCCGTGGCCGCGCAGGAGTTCTTCCAGCGCGTGGTTGAGCAGATAGGGGGCATGGACGTGGATCTGCATCATGCGGTTGATCACCGTGCTGAGCGGTACTCCCGGCTTCTCCGCCATCCAGTCGCTGGCGTTGTGGATGATGGCCCGCAGGCCGCTGGTATGCGATTTAACCGCTTCGGCAAAGGTCAGAATGCCGTCATCGCTGCTGAAGTCGGCCTGCAGACAGAGAGCGCCTGCCTGGCGCAGGTCATCGATCGCCGGATAGGGCGTGCGATAGCTGACGATGACCGGCTGATGTTGCTGCAGAAAATGGTGCGCCAGCGCGAGGCCGATGCGGCGGCCTCCTCCTGTGATCAGAACCGGGCGGGGCTGTAGTTCAGCCATGGGTATCTCCTTTGATTTAGGCGGCAGGGCGACCGCTTACCCCACCAGCATCCACGTTGCCGGCACAGCGGCAACCAGCAATAAACCAATTAGCGCCAATTCGCGGCGTTTGAGCGAACGATCGTGCTGGTGCGTACGCCGCGCGTACAAAAAGACCAGAAGACCCGGAGCGTAAAGTACCACCGACAACAGCAAATGCACAGGTCCCGACGCGTATAATAACCATAAGCCATAAATGCAGGCGCCGATACCCACCGCTTGATGCAGCGGACGGGTGGCGATTTTCAGCAAAAAGGCGCCGACCAGCAGATAGGGCACGAGGATCATCTCTGACGCAATAGTCAGCAGGGTGCCGTAGTCCGAACCGGTCAGCCAGATCAAAACCAGCGACGCCTGAACGCTGATATTGGTCAGCCACAGCGAGGCGGAGGGGGCGTTGTTGCGGTTCTGACGGGCGAACAGGCGCGGGAAGGCTTTGTGGGTGGCCGCGAGGTAAGGCACTTCGGCGGCCATGATGGTCCAGCTGAGATAGGCGCCGCACACCGACACGATAAGCCCGGCGGCAATCACAATTTCACCCCACGAGCCCATCAGTCTGACCATCAGTCCCGCCATCGACGGGTTGCGCATTTCGGCCAGTTCGCTACGCGGCACCACGCCCAGCGACAGCAGGGTGACCAGCAGATACACCGCGAGGGCCGAAAGCACCGCCAGCAGCGTCGCGCGCCCAACGTCGCGCTTGTGACGCGCGCGTGCGGAGACCACCACCGCGCCTTCGACGCCGATGAACACCCACAGAGTGATCAGCATCGTGTTTTTAACCTGCTCCCACACCGGTACGCCCAGCGCCAGGCCGCTGAAATCGAGGCGGAACGTATCCAGCTGAAAGGCCAGGGCGGCGAGGGCGACAAACGCCCCCAGCGGCAACAGCTTGGCGAGGGTCGCGACCAGGTTAATCCCCGCCGCCGTCTGCACCCCACGCAGGACCAGAAAGTGGACTACCCACAGCAGAACTGAAGCGCCGACGATCGACTGCCAGGTGTTGCCATCGCCAAACAGGCGCAGCTCAGGGGTATCGGTGAAGAAACTGAGCGCCGAAAAGACGATCACCAGATAAGAGACATTGGCAATCACCGCGCACAGCCAGTAGCCCCACGCGGAACAGAAGCCGATCAGCTCGCCGAACCCTTCACGGGCGTAGGTGAAGATCCCGCCGTCGAGGTCGGGGCGAATACGGGTCAACAGCAGCATCGCGAAGGCGAGGAACAGGATCCCGACGCCGGTGATCGCCCAGCCGATGAGCAGAGCGGAAGGGCTGGCCACGGCCGCCATATTTTGCGGCAAACTGAATACGCCAGCGCCGAGCATTGAGCTAAGGACCAGGGCGGTCAGGGCGCTCAGGCCCAGTTTCTTTTCCATTGCATTCCCGAGGTGAAAATGGCTGTTCCAGAATATTTATTTTGCGAAATCGCATAAAAATGGAGGATTGCGCTAAGGCGCGGGATTTTACGGAGTGTCCGGGGGCCATGCAATGGCGGGGGATGAAAAAAAATGAAAAGGCGGCAATGCGCCGCCTTTTTAGCCAGTCTGCAGCGATTATTTGTACAAATCGGCGCTGATGGTGATGTTGCCGCCGCGTTCCTGCCACTGGCGGGTAATGTGGTAGTACTTCGCCCCTTTCTTCGCCGCGCGTTTCGCCGTCTGATAAGAGATTTCCGTCATGTTGCCATAGTTGCCGGTGAACTTGATGTTATCGAACGGCACCATTTGCGCCGCGGTCACTTTGTTCACTTCTTCAACTTTGGTGCCGTCCGGCAGCGTGACAGTGTAACGTCCGCCTTTCGACGACTGGGTCTCGAAGAAACGACCTACGCCGGTGCCGGAGCCAACCGCCGCGGTGGTGGCGACACCCGGGATTTCGACGTTTTTCGCCGCTTCGCCGCCTTTGGCCAGCGCCGCGCGGCCGGCTTCAGAATCAGCCGGGATAGCGTCCGGGCTCTGCAGAACGCGTTTCTCCGCATCTTTTTTGTAAATATAGGCGGTAATGCGCTGGTTGCCGCCCTGGTTGGCGTCCACCTGGCGGACGATGAAGAACGCATAGGCGCCTTTCGCTTTCGCCGCTTTGGTGATGGCGTCGTTCACTTCCGGCTGACTGCGATAGAAGCCCTGGACGGTGACGGTGTCGTAAGGCATCAGCTCAACGGCCTGATCTTTCGGCAGCTCCATCACGCCATTGATGATGCGATTTTTCGGCGCATCCGCTTTCGGCGCGTCGTCTTTATAGAGGTCAGCCGTGACGCGCCAGTTGCCGCCATTGCCGTAATCCGACGTGTCGACAACATAGAATGAGGCCGCGCCGTCTTTGTCAGCTTTGCGCGATACCGCTTGCACCGCGTCGCCAATGGCATTAAACCGGCCGGTGACGACAACGCGATCGTAGGGCTTCAGCGCAGCCGCCTGCTCCGGGGTCAACTCGGTCGCTGCGTGGGCAGACAACGTGGCGGTTGTCAGGAGAGCAGACGCCAGGAGGGTGTTTTTAAGCTTCATAAAAATAATCCTTTGCCTTGCGCAAACCATATACTGGTGTTGTTGTTGACTGAAAACGTTTGATTATTGCATTTAATCGCTGTGACTGTCTGCGTCATTTTTTGCTTGCCGCCCGAATCGTATACCACGGAAAGATAACATTTTTCGATATGTTGAAAAAACAGCCGCTTGACCAGCAAAAACGATAATCGATACCACTTTTATTAGTTAATGTAATGTTAATACAATGATCTCAATGGCGATAAATGGCGTTTTATACCACTGGATAAGCGGATTATCAGGCCTGAAAGGCAAATTCAGGTAAATATTGCTGCCCGGAACCATCTGTGCTGACAATAAGCAATAAAATCAAAATTTCTGTTTTATCGCTGTAGATCACAATCGCTATTTTCAGTAGGTTATAAAAAGTTTGTTACTGTTTCATTTTGCAGACAGCGAAAGACGGCGAGGACGATTTTGCCGTCCTGTCGTTGTTGGTCAGAAAAGTAAACCATCATCAAAAACCGATGGAAGGGAAAACTATGCGTATTGGTGTACCACAAGAAAGGCTAGCCCAGGAGACCCGGGTCGCCGCCACGCCGAAGACCGTTGAGCAGTTGCTCAAACTCGGCTTTAGCGTCGCGGTAGAAAGCGGCGCCGGGAAGCTGGCCAGCTTTGACGATGAGGCCTTCGCCCAGGCGGGAGCTGAGATCGTGACCGGCGATGAGGTGTGGCAGTCTGATGTCATCCTCAAGGTCAATGCTCCGAATGACGATGAAATTGCCCTGTTGAATCCAGGAACCACGCTGATTAGTTTTATCTGGCCGGCGCAAAACCCGCAGCTGATGGAAAAACTGGCGGCCCGCAATATCAACGTGATGGCGATGGATTCGGTGCCGCGTATCTCCCGCGCCCAGTCGCTGGATGCGCTCAGCTCAATGGCCAATATCGCCGGGTACCGCGCTATCGTTGAAGCGGCCCATGAATTCGGCCGTTTTTTTACCGGGCAGATTACCGCGGCAGGCAAAGTTCCGCCCGCCAAGGTGATGGTTATCGGCGCCGGGGTGGCCGGTCTGGCGGCGATTGGCGCCGCCAACAGCCTGGGGGCGATTGTTCGCGCCTTCGATACCCGTCCGGAAGTGAAGGAGCAGGTGCAGAGTATGGGCGCCGAATTCCTCGAACTGGATTTTAAAGAGGAAGCGGGCAGCGGCGACGGCTATGCCAAGGTGATGTCCGAGGCCTTTATTCAGGCCGAAATGGCGCTGTTCGCCGCCCAGGCGAAAGAGGTCGATATTATCGTCACCACGGCGTTAATTCCGGGCAAGCCGGCGCCGAAGCTGATCACCCGGGAAATGGTTGACGCCATGAAGTCGGGCAGCGTGGTGGTCGATCTCGCCTCGCAAAACGGCGGCAACTGCGAGTACACCGTGCCGGGCGAAGTGGTGACCACCGCCAACGGCGTGAAAATTATCGGTTATACCGACCTGCCAGGCCGTCTGCCGACCCAGTCCTCCCAGCTCTACGGCACCAACCTGGTGAACCTGCTGAAGCTGCTGTGCAAAGAGAAAGACGGCAATATCGTCATCGATTTCGATGACGTGGTGGTGCGCGGTGTGACCGTGGTGCGTGAAGGCGAAATCACCTGGCCGGCGCCGCCGATTCAGGTCTCCGCTCAGCCGCAGGCCGCGGCGAAAAAAGTGGAAGCGCCGAAAGAAGAGGTGAAACCGGCGTCGCCGTGGCGCAAATATGCGCTGATAGCGCTGGCGATTATTCTCTTCGGCTGGCTGGCCAACGTGGCGCCTAAAGAGTTCCTCGGCCATTTCACCGTCTTCGCGCTGGCCTGCGTGGTGGGTTACTACGTGGTATGGAATGTCTCCCATGCGCTGCATACGCCGCTGATGTCGGTGACGAACGCCATTTCGGGCATTATCGTGGTTGGCGCGTTGCTGCAGATAGGCCACGGCGGCTGGGTCAGCTTCCTGAGCTTTATCGCGGTACTGATCGCCAGCATTAATATTTTCGGTGGTTTTACCGTGACTCAGCGCATGCTGAAAATGTTTCGCAAAGGATAAGGGGTAGCACATGTCTGGTGGATTAGTTACAGCTGCATACATTGTTGCTGCAATCCTGTTTATTTTCAGCCTGGCGGGTCTGTCGAAACACGAAACCTCGCAGCAGGGCAACTATTTCGGCATCGCCGGGATGGCCATCGCCCTGATCGCCACTATTCTGGGTCCGGACGCCGGCAACGTCGGCTGGATTATCCTCGCGATGGTGATCGGTGGGGCAATCGGTATTCGTCTGGCGAAGAAGGTCGAAATGACCGAGATGCCGGAGCTGGTGGCCATCCTGCACAGCTTCGTGGGCCTGGCGGCGGTGCTGGTAGGGTTTAACAGCTACCTGCAGCATGAAACCGGCATGGAGCAGATTCTGGTCAATATCCATTTGACCGAAGTGTTCCTCGGCATCTTCATCGGCGCGGTGACCTTCACCGGTTCGGTAGTGGCGTTTGGTAAACTGCGCGGCAAGATCTCCTCCAAACCGCTGATGCTGCCTAATCGCCATAAGCTTAACCTGGCGGCGCTGGTGGTTTCCTTCATCCTGATGGTGATTTTTGTGCGCTCCGATAGCACCGGCACCCAGGTCCTGTGCCTGCTGGTGATGACCGCGATCGCGCTGGCCTTCGGCTGGCACCTGGTGGCCTCCATCGGCGGCGCGGACATGCCGGTGGTGGTCTCGATGCTCAACTCCTACTCGGGCTGGGCGGCGGCGGCGGCGGGCTTTATGCTGAGCAATGACCTGCTGATCGTCACCGGCGCGCTGGTGGGCTCTTCCGGCGCCATCCTCTCTTACATTATGTGTAAGGCGATGAACCGCTCCTTTATCAGCGTGATCGCCGGCGGCTTCGGCACCGATGGTTCCTCCAGCGGCGGCGATGAAGAAGTGGGCGAGCACCGTGAAATTAGCGCCGAAGAGACGGCGGAGATGCTGAAAAATTCGCACTCGGTCATCATCACCCCGGGCTATGGTATGGCGGTGGCCCAGGCGCAGTATCCGGTGGCAGAAATTACCGAGAAGCTGCGGGCGCGCGGCATTAAGGTGCGCTTTGGCATTCACCCGGTCGCCGGCCGTCTACCGGGACATATGAACGTCCTGCTGGCGGAGGCTAAAGTGCCTTACGACATCGTGCTGGAGATGGATGAGATCAACGATGATTTCAGCGATACCGACACCGTGCTGGTCATCGGCGCTAACGATACCGTCAACCCGGCGGCGCAGGACGATCCGAAGAGCCCGATCGCCGGCATGCCGGTGCTTGAGGTGTGGAAAGCGCAGAACGTGGTGGTCTTTAAGCGTTCGATGAACACCGGTTACGCCGGCGTACAGAACCCGCTGTTCTTTAAAGAGAACACCCATATGCTGTTCGGTGATGCCAAAGCCAGCGTCGATGCGATCCTGAAAGCGCTGTAATGTAACATTATTGTTTTACAACGTTTGTTTATAAGCCGTCTCCTGTGAGACGGCTTTTTTATATGCACAAGGATGCCAGGGATTGTTCATAAAATAAGCGGTAAAAGGTGATATAATGTTCCGGTTCTTACATCAGACAGAGGATATTATGGATACCGAGTTAACCCCAACGCAGATGGCCATCGAATTCTTACGCCGCGACACCACCGTCATGACTCCAGCGCAGTATCTGAAAAAACTTAAACTGCTGGAACTGGAGTTTGCTGACCTGATGGCGCTCTCCTCGCTGGAGCTGAAAGAAGAGATCGATCTGGCCTGGCGTCTGGGTATCCACTGAGTCGTTCAGGGTCGCCATGCCATGACGGGGCCGCAAGCGGCCCTTTTTTGTGCCTGAGGGAAAGCGGGCAAAAAAATCCCCCGCGAGGCGGGGGATGATGAACGTTCCGGGAGGGAAGATTAATCGTCGTCGTCGTCGTCCAGTTCCACCGGCGTCTGATAGGCCTCTGGTTTAAGCACCAGCAGATCGCAGCGCAGGTGGTCGACAACCTGCTCCGCGGTATTGCCAAGGAACGCCGCGGAGAGGCCGGTTCGTCCGACCGTACCCAGCACCACGATCCCCGCCTGCAGATGCTCGGCGAGATCCGGGATCACCTCCTCAGGCAACCCTTTTTCCACGTGGGTGAATTTCTCGTCAATGCCAAACTTCTGCCGCAGGGCTTTCATCGCCAGCAGATGCTGGCCGCGGATGGCGTCGTTGTAGACGCTGGGATCGAAATCCGGCAGCTCAATCGCGATATTGATCGGGGTGACCGGATAGGCGCCGATAAGGTGCACTTCAGTGTGGTTGACTTCTTCCGCCAGCGACAGGGTCTCGCGCACCAGCTTCTCGTTGAGGGTGTTGTGATAATTTTCTTCACTGGCCAGATTGACGGCGACCAGCGCTTTACCGCCTTCTGGCCATGGCTGGTCTTTCACCATCCAGACCGGGCAAGGGCACTTACGCAGCAGATGCCAGTCGGTCGGGGTGAAGATCACCGCTTCCAGCTTGTCGTGTTGGTGGGCCATCTTCAGCAGCAGGTCGTGTTTCTCACTGATCACTTCCTGAATAATGGCTTCGAAGGGGCGGTTGTGCCACACCACCTTCACGTCAATCGGCACACCGGATTCAAGATAGAATTTCGCCTGCTCGCGGATCCAGGCCGTTCGTTGGGCAATGACGCCCTGACGCATCGCCGTCCGTTCATCCGGCGACAGCAGGGTGGTCATTTCATAAGAAAAATCATAGATCGGCAAAAAGGCTTTGATGCGTCCACCAATCCGTTGGTGCAGGTACACCGCTCGCCTTAGCGCCGGCTGGTCGTCCTGGTTAGGATCGATTACTACCAGCATGCTCTGATACTTCGCCATACAGGGTCTCCTTACAACTGCAGCTACCGTCAGTTATTAAAAAGATAACCTATATGGATGAATTGAAACAGGGGAGGAGCCTGGTCAGATCAACAAATCTGAAAAAATTGCCGATCCTGACCAGGTGTTGCGCGGAGATTAAGCGACGTTACGCGCCTGACCGGCCAGCTGGGCCAGCAGGTCGCCGTTTTCAATGGTGATGTATTTGCCTTTCACCGCCAGCATGCCGCTCTTCTGGAAACGCCCCAGCAGACGGCTGATGGTTTCGACGGTGAGGCCGAGATAGTTGCCAATGTCGCCGCGGGTCATGGTCAGACGGAACTCACGGGGAGAGAAACCGCGCTGCGCGAAACGGCGGGACAGGTTATAGATAAACGCGGCCAGGCGCTCTTCGGCGTTCTTTTTGGAAAGCAGCAGGATCATATCCTGGTCGCCTTTGATCTCACCGCTCATCAGGCGCATCATCTGCTGACGCAGATTCGGCATTTTTCCGGAAAGATCGTCGAGGGTTTCAAAGGGGATCTCGCATACCATCGACGTTTCCAGCGCCTGGGCGAAGCTCGGGTGCAGGCCGGTGCCGATGGCGTCAAAGCCCACCAGATCGCCCGCCAGGTGGAAGCCGGTAATCTGCTCATCGCCTTGCTCGGTGATGGTGTAGCTTTTGATGGTCCCGGAGCGAATGGCATACAACGATTTCAGCTCATCACCGGCTTTGAACAAGGTTTGACCTTTCTGGATGGGCTTTTTCCGCTCGATAATATTATCCAGCTGATCAAGCTCGTGCTCGTTCAGAGTAAAGGGGATGCAGAGCTGGCTGATACTGCAATCCTGACAATGGATAGCACAACCGCCAGACTGAATGCGTCGAATAATTCGCTTCTCAGGGATCATATGTCTGCTCAGGCCTTAATTGATATTGGTCAATTTTAACATCTTTTTGATGAGCAGGTAAGTCTTCAGGCTCTGAAACACGTAATATCAGCAGGGGAAATCAAAACAGGCTGATATCTGCTTGATTAAAAATAGATTATTCAGCCACATTTGATTGTAAAATTACCTGAAAATTCCAGAAAAGGCATTTTCAGTCAAAGCAACAGATAGCCCTCGTGGCGCAGAAGCCACTCTTTACGCTGCACGCCGCCGGCATAGCCGGTCATCGTACCGTTACGTCCGATGACCCGATGGCAAGGCACCACAATACTCACCGGGTTGGCGCCATTGGCGGCCCCCACCGCGCGCGCCGCGCCGGGACGACCAAGCGCTTCGGCCAGCTGACCGTAGTGCATTACCTGGCCGCAGGGGATATCGCGCAACGCCTGCCAGACCTGGCGCTGGAAAGGGGTGCCGGCGGTGGCGGTAGGCAGGGTCTCGATAACGGCCAGGTCGCCGGCAAAATAGTCGTTCAGCTTACTGCTGAGACCGCCCGGATTGCGGCAGTCGACGCGCTGATAGCCTTCCCGGCGATAGTGTACGTCGAGCAGGGTTTCCATCCGATCGCGGTGCTCGTCCCACTCGACGGCGCGTAAATTAAACTGTTCGTCGCAGAGTACCCACAGCGCCCCCAGCGGGGTATCCATTTTATCCTGCAGCAAGGTCAACATCGTTTCAGTCATCCACCATCGTACACGAGGGCCACACGATACCACGCACCGGCGGCGGTCAACTATACTCCCAAAAGATAAACCCGTATCCCCGGCCGGCTTCCTGCGGCCTGTACGTTGATTTATTTTTGGATCGATCCTGGCGGGTTATCGGGCATGGTTTTTGCTACTTTTAAGCTGACGACGCCGGTCCTCCGCGCCGCTTTGCGCGCCCGGGAAGGTGCCACCGCGTCGTCGCGGCGCGGTTAATAACTCAGAGGTGGGGCTATGCAATATATACTGACTGGTGTAATCGTATTGATCTTCAGCGGCCTGGTTATCCACGGCCTCACGCTGTTGCTCGAACGCGGGTATCGCGCGCTTTTCGGCTTCTTCGCCGGAGCCGCAGATGTCCCCCGTAAGGTCAAAATGAAGGTGCCGCGTTAAGAGTAAGCAGCCGTCCCTGGCGCTTCAACGGCTTAAGGGAGCCGCGGATAAATGCCAGGGCCGATGGGCAGTCCTGCCAGATACCAGCCCACCAGCAACAGCAGCCAGACGGCGAGAAAAATCAGCGGGTAAGGGAGCACCAGCGAGTAGTAAGTCCCGAGGCGGGCGTCGGGTCGGTAGCGCTGTAAAAAACCGAGAAACAGCGGTACAAACGGTGAAACCGGCGCCAGCGGCAGCACCGATGAATCGGCGATGCGAAACAGGATCTGCGCAAACGCCGGGTGGAAGCCCAGCAGCATAAACATCGGCACGAAGATCGGCGCCAGAATCGACCAGATGGCCGAGCCGCTGGCGATAAACATGCACAGAAAAGCCGACAGCAGCGCCAGACCGACAAACGCCGGGACGCCGTTCATGCCGGCGCTCTCCAGCAGGTCCGTCAGGCCAACGGCCATAAACTTGCCCATATTGCTCCAGTTGAACATCGCCACGAACTGCGCCAGCGGGAAGACCATCACGATAAATCCAGCCATCTCTTTCATCGGCTCAATCATCAACTGCGGCAGATCGGCCTGACGGCGAATTTTGCCAGTGGCGATGCCGTAAGCCAGCGACACGACAAAGAAGAAAAAGATGATCAGCGGCACGATGCCTTTGATAAACGGCGAGGGCATCACCGTGTGCTGAACCGGATCGCGAAGAATGCCGTTTTCAGGAACCACCATCAGGGCGATGACCGCCACAAACGCCAGCGTCGCCACGCCGGCGATGCGCAGGCCGAAACGCTCCTCAGTGGTCAGGGTTTGCAGCTTTTCGTCGCGGCTGCCTTGCCACTGTCCCAGCCTCGGCTCCACCAGCTTGTCAGTGATTAAACCGCCGACGAGGGTCAGGAGGATCACCGAGGTCGCCATAAAGTACCAGTTGTCGATCACGCTGACGTGCAGAGAGGCATCGATGGATTTGGCCGCCTCGGTGCTGATCCCGGAGAGCAGCACGTCGGTGGTGACGATCAGTAAATTGGCGGTAAAGCCGCAGCCCACGCCGGCTATCGCCGCCAGCAGGCCGGCGACCGGATGCCGACCGACAGCGAGAAACATCAGCGCCCCCAGCGGCGGCATGATCACCAGCGCGGCGTCGGAAGAGATATGGCTGAAAAAGGCGATGAATAGCACCATATAGCTGGCATAACGGGCGCTAACGTGGGAGGCCATCTTGACCATCAGCGCGGGCAACAGGCCCACCCGCTCGGCAAAGCCGGCGCCCAACACCAGGGCGAGGATCGCCCCCAGCGGCGCGAAACCGCTGAAGTTTTTAATCACGTTCGGTAAAAACCAGTGCAGCCCTTCCACGCTGAGCAGGTTTTTGACCACCACCCGCGACCCGTCCGCCGGGTTTTGCACCCCGACGTTGAAGGCGGAGAGTATCGCCGTGGCGGCGATCAGCGCCACGATAAGATAGATAAACAGCAAAAACGGGTGCGGGACCTTATTACCGATCTTCTCTACCCAGCCATAGCGCTTTCCGGCGGGTGAAGGCGACGGTATGGATGACATACTCATGGGCGTTCCTCTGTTGTCGTTGTTGTGTTGGGCAGGCCTGCTCCCGTACTGCCGGCGGTTATTATGGTCGGTGCGTGCCGCTATGCCGGTCAGCGTCTGTCAGGAGCGGTCTGGTCTTATGGTTATCGTAAAACCGACGGTCTCACCTCCGCCGGAATCGGGCAGCGGTAAGGATGTTCGGCCAGCGCCTGCCTGAGCTCTCGCTGGCTGGCCTCCAGCAGCGCGCGGTCGCTGAATAAACGGATCGCCGTCGCCGCGAGGACTTTCCCCGCCAGCAGCATCCCTTTATGGGCGATGGCGGTGCGTCCCTGGCTCACCAGCTGCCAGCTGTGCAGCGGGGTACCCACCGCGAAGCAGGGGCTGAAGCATTGGGCCACCGGCGCTTTCCAGCTGACGTCGCCGACGTCGGTGGAGCCGGCGAGAATCGTATCCGTGGCCGCCCACGGCGCCACCTCATCAATCAGCAGCGTATCGCGGTGGCGACAAGCGAAGGTTTTCCCCGCCTCGCCGCCGGTGCCGGCGATATTGTTCAGGCTGTTGTTGATATCGTTGGCGCTGAGCGTGGCGCGGATCGCCGCGGCAAAGGCGCGATCGTCGTCGCTCCATGCCGGCGTGCCGTAATGCGCTACCGCCTGATACATCGCCGCTTCGAGCGTGCGGTTGGGCAGATAGCTGGAACAGGCTTTTTCAAAGCGGCAGCTGACGTGGGTCTCGGTCATCAGCGCGGCCCCCTGGGCAATCTTCTCAATGCGGGCGAAGATCTGTTCTACATCTGCCATCTCCGGGGCGCGGATCAGATACAGCACTTCCGCCTGGGCCTGGACGACGTTGGGCGAGACGCCGCCGGTATCGGTAATGGCGTAATGAACCCGCGCCTTTTCGATAATATGTTCATTCAGGAAGTTACTGCCGGTGGTCATCAGGGTGACCGCGTCCAGGGCGCTTCGCCCCAGGTGCGGCGAATTGGCGGCGTGGGCGGCGGTGCCGGTAAAGCGCCACGCCGCCTGAATGTTGGCGAGGGTGCGGGTGCTGAACATCCCGGCCCAGGCCTCCGGATGCCAGGTGAGGGCCGCATCGACGTCATCAAACAGCCCTTCGCGCACCATGAACGTTTTGCCCGAGCCGCCTTCTTCCCCCGGGCAACCGTAGAAGCGCAGGGTGCCCGCGCCGCCGTGCTGCTGCAGCCATTTTTTGGCGGCAACCGCCGCGGCGAAAGCCGCTGTCCCGAGCAGGTTGTGCCCGCAGCCGTGACCGTTGCCCCCCGGCGTTGACGATGTCGGCTCCGCGCAATGGGCCTGCTGGCTGAGACCCGCCAGGGCGTCAAACTCGCCCAGCAGGGCAATAACCGGTTGGCCCTCGCCGAGGCTGGCGATAAAAGCATTGGGGATCCCGCCAGCATCACGGGTCAGCTGGAAACCTTCCGCTTCCAGGGCGTCCGCCAGCCGCCGGGCGGACCAGAACTCCTCAAAGCGCGTCTCCGGGTGGTCCCAGATATCATCGGCGATGGCGCAATAGGTCTCGCGGCTTGCCTCAATTACCTCTTCAACAAACTGAAAAATCGGGTCCATCACACCCCCCGCTGCCAGGGAAAGTTAAGCGCGACGCGCGCCAGGGTGTCGACCGCGACCGTCATTACGCTCTCGTCGAAGTCAAACTTCTCGTTGTGATGACCGGCGCTCAGTTCGGTGCCGAATATCATGTATGACGCAAGGCCGCCGCGCGCCTGGACCCGGGCCATCATCAGGGTGGCGTCTTCCGATCCCGCCGGGGCGGCGATGCGATCCACCGCCTGCTGCACGCCGGGCACCCGCGCGGCCTGTTCGCGCAGGTACGCCACCCACGCCGGCGACGGGGCGCTGGCGGTGGCGGCCCCCATCATGCGTAACTCGTACCCGGCTTGATACATCGCCGCGGCCCCGGCGATGACGTGCTGCGCCCGGTCAAAAACATACTGGTTGATGGCTTCGCTTTCGCCGCGGGTTTCCACTTTTAACAGAGCCGAGGAGGGCACCACGTTGCGTCCGGTGCCGGCCTGCATCACCCCGACGTTGACCCGCGAAGCGCCGGCGCTGTGCGGTGGGATGGCGTGCAGGGCAAGGGCGGCCTGGGCGGCGGCGAGCAGCGCGTTGCGCCCATCTTCAGGCTTGCCGCCGGCATGAGCGGCCACGCCGCTGAACTGCACATCGAATTTGGTGGTGGCCATAAAGTTGTCGCCACCGCACACCACGGTGCCGACCGGGACGCCGGTGCCGATATGGATGGCGGTAAAATAGTCCACCTCGTCCACCACGCCGGCGGCCACCATCGCGCGGGCGCCGCGGGTACCCTCTTCAGCAGGCTGGAAAATCAGTTTAATGACGCCATTGAGCTGGGCGACATACTGCTTGAGCACATGCGCCAGCCCCAGCCCGATGGCGGTATGCCCATCGTGGCCGCAGGCGTGCATCATGCCGGCGTTGCAGGAGGCGAAATGGTCGCGATGGGGGCGATGGCTGTCATCGTGCTGCTCATTGAGGTCGAGGGCGTCCATGTCGACGCGAAAGGCCAGGGTTGGGCCGGGACGTCCGGTGTCGAGCGTCGCCACCACGCCGGCGAACCCGCCTTCAAACGCCGGCAACCAGCGTTCCGGCGCCCCTTGCTCGCGGGCGCGCTCGAAAGCCTTGGCCAGGGTCTCCTCATCCGGCAGCCCCATCCGGCTGTCGGCATCGATGACGTCGCGCCCCAGCGCCAGCTGGTAGCCGAGCCCGTCGAGGATCTTCGCCACCTTACTGGCGGTGCGAAACTCCAGCCAGCCGGATTCAGCGTGCAGGTGAAAATCGCGGCGCCATTGGGTCATGGCTGGCGCCAGCTGGCGCAGGTATTCATCAAGTTGCGGCATAGCTTATCCTGTCATAAGTAAAAAATGTGATGGCGTTCACGATGTGATAGCTTTTATTTATCACTGACGCGCTACAGGCCTTAACGCTCTTAACCTGCCACAGCCTGATGGATTACAGTAGATGTCATTTTCTTGCGTCTGATAAACAACGGTTATCACCAAAAGCATGGCCTTTCAGATCAAATTTCATCAAATTCGCGCCTTCGTCGAGGTGGCCCGGGAAGGGAGTATTCGCGGCGCCAGCCGCTCGCTGGCGATCTCGCAGCCGGCCCTGACCAAAGCGATTAAAGAGCTCGAGGAGGGGCTTTCCGCTCAGTTGTTCGTCCGCCGCCGCCAGGGGGTGGCGCTGACTGACAATGGCGAAAGTTTTTATCAACATGCGAGCCTGATACTTGAGGAGCTGCGGGCGGCGCAGGATGAACTGCTGCAGCGTCAGGGAGAGCAGGCCGGGCAGATCAATATTGGCCTTGGCGCCAGCGTCGCCCGGTCGCTGATGCCGTCGGTGATCTGCCGCTTTCATCAGCAGCATCCTCAGGTGAAGGTGCGGATCATGGAGGGCCAGCTGCTGGCGATGATCAATGAGCTGCGCCAGGGGGAGCTGGATTTCACCATCAATACCTACTATCCCGGGCCGTACGACCATGAGTTCAGCTTTGAAAAACTGTTTGAGAAACCGTTCGCGGTGTTCGCTCGGGCGGGGCATCCGGCGGCGCAGGCCACCTCGCTGGTGGAGCTGATGGATCACCACTGGACCATGCCGACGCCGCGCGGCAGCTACTTTAAACAGCTGCAGGACAGGTTTAATCAGGCCGGGCTGGCGCCAAAGGTGAATATTGTGTGCGAGACCTTCTCGTCGTGCATCAGCCTGGTGGTGAAAAGCGATTTTCTCAGTATCCTGCCGGTGGAGCTCGGCAACGATCCGCTGATGGCGGACAAGCTGATGATGATCCCCGTCCGCGAAGCGTTGCCGACGGCGGCCTATTTTCTGATCCAGCGGCGCGACACCCGACAGACGCCGCTAACGGCGTCATTGATCACCCTGTTTCGCCGCCAGAGTCGACAATGTTTTCCTTAACCGCCCGTCGCGCTCACTTTGCCAGCAGACGGGGATAAACGCATTGAGGGGGGAGCACGAGGCGGCTATAGTAGCTGGCGACAGCCGCTGGAGGAGAGCCCATGAACCTTGATGACAAATCCCTGTTTCTTGACGCCATGGAAGATGTCCAGCCCCTGAAACGTAACAATGACGTGCACTGGCATCCCGGGCGCAACAGTCGCGCCCCGCAGCGCGTCGACACCCTGCAACTGGATAATTTTCTCACTACCGGCTATCTCGATATCGTACCGCTCGCCACGCCGCTGGAGTTTAAGCGCGAAGGGCTGCAGAGCGGCGTGCTGGATAAGCTGCGGCGGGGGAAATACGGCCAGCAGGCGAGCCTCTCCCTGCTGCGCCAGCCGGTGGAGCAGTGCCGGCAGATGCTCTTCGCCTTTATGGTGCAGGCGCAGAAAGAGGGGTTACGCAATGTGCTGATCGTTCACGGCAAAGGCCGCGACGATCAGTCCCACGCCAATATCATCCGCAGCTATCTGGCGCGCTGGCTGGAAGAGTTGCCAGAGGTGCAGGCCTTCTGCGCCGCGCTTCCGCACCACGGCGGCAGCGGCGCCTGCTATGTCGCGCTGCGTAAATCGGCCGAAGCGAAGCAGGAGACCTGGGAGCAGCACGCCAAGCGCAGCCGTTAGCGCATCAGCAGCGTCAGCTCGCGGGCGGCTTTTTGCAGCTCCGGCAGCACGCGGTCGATCATTTCGCGGGCCGACATCTGGCCCGCATGCACCCCGACGTTCAGCGCCGCCTGCACCTGACCCTGGGCGTTAAACAGCGGTACCGCGAGGGAGCGCAGGCCCATCTCCAGCTCCTGATCGTTGAGGGCATACCCCTGTTGATGCACCCGTTTCAGCTCGGCGCGCAGTTTCGCCACCGAGTCCACCGTCTGCGGGGTATAGCGGATCATGGTTACCCTCGCCAGCATATCGTTGAGCTTCTCCTCTGGCTGATGGCTGAGCAGCACCCGGCCCATCGAGGTCGCCCACGCCGGAAGGCGGCTGCCGATATCGAGGTCGATGGTCATGATCCGCGAGCTGGAGGCGCGGGCGATATACAGAATATCGTCGCCATCGAGGGTGGCGATGGAGCAGGACTCGTTGAGCATTTCGCTCAGATGCCGCAGCACCGGCTGCGCCGAACGCGCCAGCGGCGTCGAGGCCAGCCAGGCGTGACCGAGGGCCAGGATCCGCGGCCGTAGCTGAAAGTTTTTACCGTCTTCGGCATAGACGAACCCCAGCTTGCTCAGGGTATACAGGCAGCGGCGCACCGCGGCGCGCGGAATACCGGTCTTCTGACTGATCTGTGAGATAGACAGCAGGGGCCGCTGCGGCGTGAATGCCTGAATGACCTCCAGGCCGCGCGCCAGCGAGGCCATAAAGTTAGGATCGCCCTTAAACGGATCGCCGTCGCCGGTCAGTAAATCGTCTGGATGCTTATCCATTTCTGTTCCCCATATTTGCCATCGATCACATTCTTTCGCTAAAGATAACCGATGTTCGATTATCGCACCATATTTCGATTATCGCCCTTGACCGACATCGTTAAGCGGGTCACATTTTGTGCGAACAACGAATAAAAGTGCGATTACCGCACATCAATGGAGCGACCTGATGATTGATAAAAGCGTATCGACGCTGAGCGAGGCCATCGCCGGGATCCACGACGGGGCGACTATTATGATCGGCGGCTTTGGTCCTGCCGGCCAGCCGACCTTTCTGATTGACGCCCTGATAGACCAGGGCGCCCGCGACCTGACCATCATTAACAACAACGCCGGTAACGGCGAAGTGGGGCTCGCGGCGCTGCTGAAGGCTGGCCGAGTGCGCAAAATGATCTGCTCCTTCCCGCGCCAGGTCGATTCACAGATTTTTGATGACCTCTATCGCCGCGGCAAAGTGGAGCTTGAGCTGGTGCCGCAGGGCAACCTCGCGGCGCGGATCCAGGCCGCCGGCGCAGGGCTGGGCGCGGTCTTTACCCCCACCGGCTACGGCACGCCGCTGGCGGAAGGGAAGGAGACACGGGAAATCGACGGCCGCCACTATGTGCTGGAGTATCCGATCAAAGCCGATTTCGCGCTGATTAAAGCCCACCAGGGCGACCGCTGGGGCAACCTGGTGTATCGCAAGGCAGCGCGCAACTTTGGCCCGATTATGGCGACGGCGGCGAAAACCACCATCGTTGAAGTCTCGCAGCTGGTGTCGCTGGGCGACCTCGACCCGGAACACATCATCACCCCCGGCATTTTCGTCCAGCGCGTGTTCTCGCTGGAAAACCTGACTGCCGCACAACGCGCCTGAGGAGCCCGAGATGCAAAAACTGACCCGTGACGAAATGGCCCAGCGCGTGGCCCGCGATATCCCCGAAGGCGCTTACGTTAACCTCGGCATTGGCCTGCCGACCCGGATTGCCAACTACCTGCCTGCCGACAAAGAGGTGTTCCTGCACAGCGAGAACGGCCTGCTGGGCATGGGGCCGAAGCCGCAGCCCGGAGAAGAAGATCCCGAGCTGATCAATGCCGGTAAAGAGTACGTCACCCTCCTGCAGGGCGGCTGCTATTTCCACCATGGCGACTCCTTCGCCATGATGCGCGGCGGCCATCTCGATATCTGCGTGCTGGGGGCCTATCAGGTCTCCGCCAGCGGCGATCTCGCCAACTGGAGCACCGGCGCGCCGGACGCCATCCCGGCGGTCGGCGGGGCGATGGATCTGGCCATCGGCGCTCGCCAGGTGTTTGTGATGATGGACCATCTGACCCGCGACGGCGAGTGCAAGCTGGTGGAACAGTGCAGCTACCCGCTGACCGGGGTCGGCTGCGTGAGCCGGCTCTATACCGACCTGGCGGTGATCGACATTACCGACCGCGGCCCGGTGGTGCGGGAAATCTTTAACGGTCTCTCTTTTGAAGAGCTGCAGCGCATCACTCCGGTGACGCTGACCTTTGAACAACTGGCGGAAAGCGCGTAAGGAACCTATGATGAATCAGGCATTTATCTGTGATGCGGTGCGTACACCCTTTGGCCGTTTTGGTGGTACCCTGGCGACGATGCGCGCTGACGACCTGGCGGCGCTGCCGCTGAAAGCGCTGCTGGAGCGTAACCCGGGACTGGATCCTTCGCGCATTGACGATGTGATCTTTGGCTGCGCCAACCAGGCCGGGGAAGACAACCGCAACGTGGCGCGGATGGCGCTGCTGCTGGCCGGGTTGCCGGAGAGCGTGCCCGGGAGCACCATCAACCGCCTGTGTGGCTCCAGCCTCGACGCGATCGGCGTCGCGGCGCGGGCGATTAAAAGCGGTGAAACGCAGCTGATGATCGCCGGCGGGGTGGAGAGCATGTCCCGGGCGCCGTTTGTGATGGGTAAAGCGGAGAGCGCCTTTAGCCGCAACATGCAGATGGAAGATACCACCATCGGCTGGCGCTTTATTAACCCGCAGATGAAAGCCTTGTACGGTGTCCATTCCATGCCGGAGACGGCGGAAAACGTCGCCGATGAGTTTGCCATTTCCCGCGCCGATCAGGACGCGTTCGCCTTGCGCAGTCAACTGCGCGCCGCCGCGGCCCAGGAGGCGGGACGTTTCGCCGATGAGCTGATCGCCGTCCAGGTGCCGCAGCGCAAAGGCGAGCCGCTGCGGTTTAGCCGCGATGAACACCCGCGCAGCACCTCGCTGGAGGCGCTGGCTAAACTGCGCGGCGTGGTGCGCGCCGACGGCAGCGTCACCGCCGGGAATGCCTCCGGCGTTAACGATGGTGCCTGCGCGCTGCTGCTGGCCAGCGAAACCGCGCTGGCGGCCAACGATCTTCAACCGCTGGCCCGGGTGGTCGGCGTGGCGACGGCGGGGGTGGCGCCGCGCATTATGGGCTTTGGCCCGGCGCCGGCGGTGCGGAAGGTGCTGGCGCAGACCGGCCTGACGTTAGCCCAGATGGATGTCATCGAGCTGAATGAAGCCTTCGCCGCCCAGGCGCTGGCGGTGACCCGCGATTTGGGCTTACCGGACGATGCCGCCCATGTGAACCCCAACGGCGGGGCGATCGCCCTGGGGCATCCCCTCGGCGCCTCCGGCGGCCGCCTGGCGATGACCGCGGCTTACCAGCTGAAACGGACCGGCGGCCGCTACGCGCTGTGCACCATGTGCATCGGCGTCGGGCAGGGGATCGCCCTGATTATTGAACGTGTTTAAGGAGCCAGAATGAGTTTGTTGACCCCGATGTTGCGCAGCAGTCCGCTGACCGACTGGTTCAGCGACGCGCAGCGGGTGCAGGGCATGCTGGATTTTGAAGCGGCGCTGGCCCAGGCGCAGGCCGCCTGCGGCATGGTGCCGACGGCGGCGGTCGGGCCGATTGTCGCCGCCTGCCGCCACGAGGCGATCGATTTTACCGCCCTCGGCGAGGCGGCGGTGGGGGCGGGTAACCTGGCGATCCCGCTGGTGAAACAGCTGACGGCCCAGGTAAAAGCGCGCGATCCGGACGCCGCGCGCTACGTTCACTGGGGCGCCACCAGTCAGGACGCCATCGACACAGGTCTGGTGCTCCAGCTGCGCGGGGCGCTGGAGGCCGCTGAGACCCTGCTTGAGCAGCTGTTGGCGGCCCTCGCCGGGCAGGCGGATCGTTATCGCGATACCGTGATGCCGGGCCGGACCTGGATGCAGCACGCGCTGCCGGTGACCTTTGGCCTGAAGCTGGCGGGTACCCTCGACGCGCTCCTGCGCTGGCAGCAGCGGCTGCGCGAGATGCGTCCGCGTCTGCTGGTGCTGCAGTTCGGCGGCGCCGCGGGGACCCTGGACGCGCTAAAAGAGAAAGGGCCGGCGGTTGGCCAGGCGCTGGCGCAGAATCTTGGTCTGACGCTGCCGGATACCCCGTGGCACAGCCAGCGCGATCGGCTGCTGGAGGCGGGCGCCTGGTTCGCCGGCGTCTGCGGCACCCTGGGGAAATTCGCTAACGACTTCTCCCTGCTGATGCAGACCGAAGTGGCTGAGGTGGGCGAGCCGGTAGCGGAAGGGCGCGGCGGCTCGTCGACGATGCCGCATAAGCGTAATCCGGTGGCCTGCGCGGCGATCCTGACCGCCGCCCAGCGCACGCCGGGGCTGATGGCGACCCTCTACGCCAGCCAGATTCAGCAGCACGAGCGGGCGCTGGGCGGCTGGCAGGCGGAGTGGGAGACGCTGCCGGAGCTGATTACCCTGGTGGGCGGGGCGCTGGCGCAAAGCGAGGCGCTGGTGCGCGACATGCAGGTCTTCCCGCAGAAGATGCGCGCCGACCTCGATATTACCCACGGGCTGATCATGGCTGAGGCGGTGACCCTGGCGCTGGCGGAATTCATCGGCAAAGCCGAGGCGCATCATCATATTGAGGCGCTGTGCCGTCAGGCGCTGGACCGCCACTGTCCGCTGGTCGATCTGCTCGCGGCGGATCCGCAGGTCAGCCAGTATCTCTCCCGCGAACGTTTAACCACGCTGCTGGACCCGGCAACGGCGACCGGCAGCGCCGAATGCTTTGTGCGCCAGGTGCTGGCGCGTTATCAGGAGCAACATGATGAATCTTGATTATCAACTCGACGGACCGGAAGGTGCGCCGGTTATCGTTCTCTCCAACTCGCTGGGCACCACCCGGGCGATGTGGCAGCCGCAGATTGAGGCGCTAACCGCCCATTTCCGAGTGCTGCGCTACGACACCCACGGCCACGGTAAAACGACGAAAAATGGCAAAGTGACCCTCGCCCAGCTGGGGGAAGATGTAATTGCGCTGCTCGATCATCTGAATATCGACCGGGCCTGGTTCTGCGGGATTTCGATGGGCGGTCTGACCGGTCTGTGGCTGGGCCGCTTTGCGCCAGAGCGTTTTTATGGTCTGGCCGTCGCCAACACCGCGGCGCGCATCGGCGATCAGGCCAGCTGGCTGTCGCGGGCGCGGGCGGTACGCCAGGAAGGAATGGCGGTAGTGGCCGCAGGGGCGGCGGACCGCTGGTTCACCCACGCGTTTCGCCAGAAGGCGCCGGAGGTGGTGGAGGCCCTGTGTCACCAGCTGACCCATACCGATGCCGAAGGCTATGCCGCCTGCTGTGAGGCGCTGGCCGCCGCCGACCTGCGGGGCGAAGTGGGGCAGATCCCGCTGCCGACGTTAATCATCGCCGGTGAAAGTGACCCTGTCACCACGGTCGCTGACGCCAATTTTCTGCAGCAGCAGATCCCCGCTTCCCAGGTGGTGGTTCTGCCGGCATCGCATCTGTCAAACATTGAGGCGGCGAAAAGCTTTACTTCAGCGCTGCTGAGCTTTTTCCAGGGAGAACGCCATGGAGGATAAACAGCGCTACCAGGACGGAATGGCGGTGCGGCGCAAAGTGTTGGGCGACGCCCACGTCGACCGTACCCTGCAGCATCTGACGCCGTTGAATGACGAGTTTCAGGACTTTATCACCCGCTACGCCTGGGGTGAGACCTGGACGCGTCCGGGGCTCGACCACCACACCCGCAGCATGATCACCATTGCCATGCTGATCGCTCTCAATCGCGAGGCGGAGCTGAAGATGCATCTACGCGCGTCGTTTAACAACGGGGTGACCCGCGATGAGCTGAAAGAGCTGATCATGCACTCTGCGCTGTATTGCGGGCTGCCGGCGGCCAATGCCACGATGCATCTGGCGCAGCAGGTGTTTGACGACATCGACGCCGGGCGGGGTTAAGTCGTCGTCCGAGTCGGATTGCCCGGCAGTTGTTGTAGGCCGGGTAAGGCGTAGCCGCCACCCGGCGAAATAACGGCACAACCGGAAATGTCCCTGTTCGCACTATGTTTGGTAGGGCCATAACGTTTGGCAGGGCTACAACTGCTATGTTAATTTCGGGCAGATTGCGCTCCCGGTTGATCTTCTGCGTTATGTCTCTTATGGCGCAGGGAGCGCACAGGGGGCGGCCAGTCGCCGCCGCCCCCTGTACCCCCGGGCTCCGGCCAGCAAAATCGCCACTGCGTGGTGCCTTCGACTTATCCCTGCAGGCATCGGGTCGGGCCGAGGCAGCGTCCCTGCAAAACACGGCCCTCAGCCCGCATCCATGCGGGCTGCCCCGGCCTTCCGGGAACGTCTCAGCGATTTTGAGGCCGCCAGCATCGGCAGTTTCAGCAACAATGGTGAATAAATTAACGGCAGGTCGTACGTACATAGGCCGGGTAAGGCGTAGCCGCCACCCGGCATAATGGCGGGTACGGCGCCGATAGATTGCGCAGCGGCGCTGCGCTTGCCGGGTCTGCGAGGTGTAAGCCTGTGAGAGGATCCTGTAGGCCGGGTAAGGCGTAGCCGCCACCCGGCGACATTGCCGATACGTTAACCCTTATTTCTCAGGCTCCTGCGGCGCGACAGCCGGGGCGGCGTACCAGGCTTCCTGCGGCACCACCACCGCGGCTCGGGGCTGCATCACATAGTTCGGCGACATAATCTGCACCCCGAATTCGTTAAACACATCAATAATGCTGCTGTGTAACGCGTTACGGCCATCTGGCAGCTTCGTCGCGGGTAATAAGCGCACCTGCAGCTCATACGAGGTGTACCAGTCGAGCAACCCCAGCTTACGCACCACCGGCGCAATTTGCTGATCGACCCCGGGGGTGCGTCTCGCCGCCAGCTCCAGCAGCGCATGAACCTGGCGCCAGGGCGTATCGTAGCCGATGGTGACGCTGGTAGTGAGATTGAACCCGCCGTCGCTGCTCTCGGCGCTGAGATTGACAATCTTGCCGCTCACCACCACCGCGTTCGGTACCGTCACGATGTAATTCTCACGGGTGAGGATCTTGGTCGCCAGCACGCCAATCTCGCTGACCTGTCCCTCATTGTCAGCGAGGCGGATCCAGTCGCCTTTACGCAGCGCCCTGGAGTAGATTAGCACCAGGCCGCTCATCGCATGGTTCATTACCCCGGTCGAGCCGAGGGTCAGCATCAGGCCGAAGAACACGCTGATGCCCTTGAAGGCAAGGGAGTTGGCGCCGGGAAGAAACGGGTAGGCGGCGGAGAGGGCGAACAGCCAGATGACCACCGAGATAAGCCGACGGGTAGCGCTCACGGTCTCCGGATGAATGCCGGGAACCTGAATGCGGCCGGCGGCGACCTGGTCGAGAACCACTTTCACCAGGCGAATGATGAGCCAGGTAATGAGAAAAATAAGCACCACGATCATCAGCCCCGGCAGGGAAGCGACAATCGACAGCGAGATATCGCGGATCACCCCCAGCGACCAGTCACCCAGCGATTCACTCCATACGCGCGTCCAGGGAAACAGACTGAAGGCCCAGCTCAGCCAGATGTAACAGGCCAGGACACCGACGAGGATCGCCAGCGCGGCATACAATCGGACCTCGATATTGCCGAGAAAGCGCCGCCAGTGCTGGGGAATAGCGCTGCGCTTTTCGAGGATCCGCAGCTGGAAAAAGCGCCGTACCCGCCGCCAGGCGCGGAAAGCGCCGTAGTAAAACAGCGCCAGCAGCAGCGCCCCGGCGAGGGCCTTACCGGCGGAGATCAGCAGATAGCGTTGATTGAACTGTTCCTGCAGGCCGGTGCGCTGGGCTTCCATCCGCGCCAGCACCCGCTGGGCCGCCTGGTCGAGGGTTAAATCATCACCTTCGTCGAGATCCGCCTGGCTCAACAGCAGCACCGGTTTGCCGTTCATCAGAAACAGCCGTCCTGGCTGACCATAGCGAATAACCGGCACGATCCGCAGCGGCTGGCGAATATCATCCTCGGTAAATGCGCGCAGGGCGCTGCGGGTGCGCAGCACGCGCTCTTCTGGCGTCGTCTGGCCAAAGGTCGCCTGCAACATCACTACCGGCTGGTGGAAAATATATACCGTGCGCGCCTTTTCGCGAGCGGTTGGCTGCTGCCGAGGCTCTGCGGCCAGCGCCGGCTGTAATGCGAGCAGCGCCAGTACCCAGAGGATAACCACGTTTATCCTGTTCATAGAAGCACCTGAGAAAGAGAATTATTGTTATTTTTCAGCAAGCAAGGTAGGACTTGTAGTTGAGCATAGCCTGGCAGGAAGTGAATTCAAGCTGGCGCGGCGCGGGCATAAAAAAAGCCGTCACCTGAACGGCGACGGCCTGCTGTTAGCGCCAGAAGGGGGTGTTAGCCGTGCTGTTTACAGCCAGCGCACTGCTTGTTCTGGATCTGCTGGAAGAAATCGTTGCCTTTATCGTCGACGAGAATAAACGCGGGGAAATCTTGCACTTCGATTTTCCAGATAGCCTCCATCCCCAGTTCCGGGTAGGCCACGCACTCGAGGCTCTTGATGCTCTGTTGCGCCAGCACCGCCGCCGGGCCGCCGATGCTGCCGAGGTAGAAGCCGCCGTGTTGGTGGCAGGCGTCGGTGACCTGCTGGCTGCGGTTGCCTTTCGCCAGCATCACCATGCTCGCACCGTGGGACTGCAGCAGATCGACGTAAGAGTCCATGCGGCCAGCGGTGGTCGGGCCGAGGGAGCCGGAGGCGTAACCGGCAGGCGTTTTGGCCGGGCCGGCGTAGTAGATCGGATGATCTTTCACGTACTGCGGCAGTTCCTCGCCGTTGTCGAGCAGCTCTTTCAGCTTAGCGTGCGCGATATCGCGGGCGACGATAATGGTGCCGTTGAGGCTCAGGCGGGTGGAAACCGGATGGGCAGATAGTTGCGCCAGGATCTCGCTCATCGGCTGATTCAGGTTGATGCTGACCACCTTGCCTTCGCCCTGCTGACGCAGATGTTCAGGGATATATTTCCCCGGATTGCTCTCCAGCTTCTCAATCCAGATGCCGTCGCGGTTGATTTTGGCTTTGATGTTGCGGTCGGCGGAGCAGGAGACGCCCATGCCGATCGGACAGGAGGCGCCGTGGCGCGGCAGGCGGATCACCCGGATATCGTGGGCGAAGTATTTGCCGCCGAACTGCGCGCCGAGGCCGAGGTTCTGCGCTTCCTGCAGCAGTTCCTGTTCAAGCTGCACATCGCGGAACGCCTGACCGTGCTCGTTGCCTTCGGTTGGCAGGCCGTCGTAGTAGCGGGTGGAGGCCAGCTTGACGGTCTTCAGCGTCGCTTCCGCCGAAGTCCCGCCGATGACAAAGGCGATGTGGTACGGCGGGCAGGCGGCGGTACCGAGGGTGCGCATCTTCTCGACCAGATAGTTTTTCAGCTTCGTCGGGGTGATCAGCGCTTTGGTTTCCTGATAGAGATAGGTTTTATTGGCGGAACCGCCGCCTTTCGCCATGCACAGGAATTTATATTCGTCGCCGTCGACGCTGTAGAGATCGATCTGCGCCGGCAGGTTGGTGCCGGTGTTGACCTCTTTATACATATCCAGCGGGGCGTTCTGGGAGTAGCGCAGGTTATCTTCGGTATAGGTGTTGTACACGCCCTGCGCCAGGGCGGCTTCGTCGCCGCCGCCGGTCCAGACGCGCTGGCCTTTTTTACCCATGATGATGGCGGTGCCGGTGTCCTGACAGGTGGGCAGGACGCCTTTGGCGGCGATTTCCGAGTTGCGCAGGAACTGCAGGGCGACATACTTATCGTTATCGCTGGCCTCCGGGTCGAGCAGAATCGAGGCCACCTGCTGCTGATGGGAGACGCGCAGCATAAAGGCGGCATCGTGGAAGGCCTGTTGCGCCAGCAGGGTCAGCGCCTGCGGTTCCACTTTCAGCACTTCCTGGCCGTCAAACTCGGCGACGGAGACGTGCTCTTTGCTGAGCAGATAGTATTCGGTATCGTCGTGCGCCAGCGGGAATGGATCCTGATAAACAAACGGTTTAGTCGACATAATCACTTACTCCATAAAGATAAAAACCGCCGGGGTGCTCCCGGCGGTTATGAATCAGAACATCATGGACATCCACGGATAGCCAATCAGCAGCAGGGCGGCCAGGAAGATGGCACCAAAGATGGTGCCGAGGCGCCAGTAATCTTTGGTTGGCAGATAGCCGCTGCCGTAGTAGATCGGGCTCGGGCCGGTACCGTACGGGGTGATGATCCCCATCACGCCCAGCGAGGTCACCATCAGCAGAACGAACACTTCCATATTCATTCCCGGAATGGTGGCAGCGATGGTCAGCATGGCCGGCAGCAGCGCGGTAGTGTGCGCGGTGGTGCTGGCAAACAGATAGTGCAGCAGGTAGAACGCCAGCAGCAGGACGATGGTCGCCATCCCCGGGGAGATACCGCTCATCAGCGCGCCGCCCTCTTTACCCAGCCAGGCGATAAAGCCGGTGGAGGAGAGGCCGTCGGCCAGCGCCACCAGGGTGGCGAACCAGACAAAGGTGTTCCACGCCGCTTTATTGTTGGTGATATCGCTCCAGGAGAGCACGCCGGTCCACAGCATCAGCACGATAACCAGCAGGGCGGCCAGGGCCGGTTCAATCCAGTCGGCGGCGAAGATCCACATCATCAGCGCGAAGCAGACGAACACCAGCAGCAGGATCTCATTGCGCGACAGTTTGCCCAGTTTTTCCAGTTCACGAGCGGCCCACAGCGGCACTTCGTTATTGACTTTCACTTCCGGCGGGTAGAACCAGTAGGCCAGCAGCGGCATGGTCAGGATCAGCAGTACGCCAAGCGGCAGGAAGGCGATGAACCAGGTGCCCCAGGAGATATTGATACCGACGATGCTTTTTACCAGCGCCAGCGCCAGCAGGTTCGGCGCCAGTGCCGACAGGAACATCGAGCTGGTAATACAGGCGGCGGTGATCGCTACCCACATCAGATAGGAACCGATTTTACGCGCGCTCGGATCGTTCGGTTTTGAACCGTACAGCGGCGGCAGGTTGGCGATAATTGGGTAAATGGTGCCCCCGCTGCGCGCCGTATTCGACGGCGTAAACGGCGCCAGCAGCAGATCCGCGAAGGTGATGGCGTAGCCCAGCGTCAGGCTGCGACGGCCGAGATATTTCACCAGAATCAGCGCCAGGCGGCGGCCGAACTGGGTTTTATCGTAGCCGGCGGCGAACATAAAGGCGCCGAAGATAAGCCACACGGTGGAGTTGCCGAAGCCGCTCACCGCCCACTTAAAGGAGGCGCCAGCCATTTTGAAGCCGGGTGCGGCCATCTGTTCCGGGCTGAACAGCAGCCACTGACTGCACAGGGCGATGACCACCACGCCGGTGATGCCGATAACGGCGCCAGGCAGTGGTTCAAAAATCAACCCGACGATCACCCCGACGAAGATAGCGAAGTAGTGCCAGGCGTACGGCGGCAGGCCGTCCGGGACCGGGACGAAGAGTAACAGCACAGCAACGATAATCGGCAGCGCCATCATCAGGAGACGTTTTTTATTCGCAGTCGTTGGATTGACTGCACCGGCAGGCGGTATGGTTGTCTTTTTCTCTTTCATAATGAGTATCTGCAAGTTGTTGAAAATAACGTTTCCGCCAGCGATGCGCTCAGTGATTTCTTTAATTACAAAAATTACTTTAGTTTTTATTTTGCGTTTCTGAGTATCGTCTTGGCGATTATTTAACGCGGTTTGATGGGCGTTAAATTAAATTTGTTGGTTATTTATATATTGCGCTTTCAATGGTCGTTGCAATTGATCGAGATCAAGAAAAGCAGGTGATTTCACTATTTTTTTTATTTTCGATATAACCCTATCTGATGAGGTGTTATTTTGGCGAAAATATCGATAAATGTTAAAATAAAAATGTACAATTAATGCTGTTTTTACTCGACACATGCCTATGCCTATGAAATAAAAACAAATAATCTTGATGGTTGGTCGCTTTGAATGTTAACGGAAGTATCTAAAATGTTATCCTTTATTTGTATTATGTAAATGCCATTTATTATTTTAATAATACAATAGGGGTAGCGATGTTATTGCTGGGGTTAAATAGTTTTATAACTAACGTAATTGATTTAGTAACTAAAAAAGTCGCTATATTATTAGCATGACAACAGGAATTAAAAAACCACAACCATTAATGATTCCGTCACCCCATTCTGAATTTTTAATATTTCAAAATCTGGAGCGTAACTTATGACCAGTAACGAACGTATTTTGCAGCCATTTACTTTACCAAATGGTACGGAGCTGAAAAACCGTTTGCTGATGGCGCCGATGACCACCTGCACCGGTTATTTCGACGGGACTGTCACCAGCGAGCTGGTGGAGTACTACCGCGCCCGCGCCGGCAGTATCGGCACCATTATTGTTGAGTGCTGCTTTATTGATGACTACGGTCTGGCCTTCCCGGGCGCTATCGGTATCGATAACGATGAAAAAATCGCCGGCCTGGCGAAAATCGCTGAAGCAATTAAAGCGGAAGGTTCGAAAGCGATTCTGCAGATCTATCACGGCGGCCGCATGGTCGACCCGCAGCTGATTGGCGGACGTCAGCCCGTGGCGCCGAGCGCCATCGCCGCCCCGCGTGAGGGCGCCGCGATGCCGCGGGCGCTGAGCGGAGAAGAAGTGGAGGGGATGATCGCCAAGTTTGGCGAGGGCGTCCGCCGCGCTATCCTTGCCGGCTTCGATGGGGTCGAAATTCACGGCGCCAACACCTACCTTATTCAGCAGTTCTATTCGCCAAACTCCAACCAGCGCGACGACGAATGGGGCGGTAGCCGCGACAATCGCGCCCGCTTCCCGCTGGCGGTTCTCGACATCACCCATAAAATGGCCCGCCAGTACGCTGACGATGCCTTTATCATCGGCTACCGCTTCTCGCCAGAAGAGATGGAGGTCCCGGGGATCCGCTTCGATGACACCATGTATCTGCTGGAAAAACTGGCCGCTCGCGGCGTCGATTATCTGCACTTCTCGGTGGGCGCGACCCTGCGTCCCTCTATCGTCGATACCAGCGACCCGACGCCGCTGATCGAGAAATACTGCGCCATGCGCTCTGACACTCTGGCTCAGGTGCCGGTGATGGGCGTCGGCGGGGTGGTTAACGTTGCCGATGCCGAGCTGGGCCTCGATCACGGCTATGACCTGATCGCTGTGGGCCGCGCCTGCATCGCCTATCCTGACTGGGCGGCTCGTATCGCCGCGGGTGAAGAGCTGGAGCTATTTATCGACAGCACCCAGCGCGAAGCGCTGCACATTCCGGAACCGCTGTGGCGCTTCTCGCTGGTGGAAGCGATGATCCGCGACATGAGCATGGGCGACGCTAAATTTAAGCCGGGGATGTTTGTTGAAACCGTTCAGGATGACGCCAATGAACTGGTGATCAACGTCAGCCTCGAAAATGACCATATCGCCGATATCGAACTGGCGGCGAGCCCGGTGCAGACCGTGGAGTTCACCACCAGCTTCGAAGAGATCCGCGAACGTATTCTCACCGCCAATACCCCGCACGTCGACGCCATTTCCGGGGCCACCAGCCAGAGCGAGGCGGTGAAAAAAGCGGTCGCCAAAGCGATGCTGAAATCGAGCAAAGCGCTGGCGGCGGAAGAGGGCGGCAATGACGCTGCGCCGAAAAGCTATGATGTGGTGGTCGTCGGCAGCGGCGGCGCCGGCCTGGCGGCCGCCATTCAGGCTCACGACGAAGGCGCCAGCGTGCTGATCGTCGAGAAAATGCCGACCATTGGCGGGAACACCATCAAGGCTTCCGCCGGGATGAACGCCGCGGAGACCCGCTTCCAGCGCGTGAAAGGCATTCAGGACAGCAAAGAGCTGTTCTATCAGGAAACCCTGAGGGGCGGGCACAATAAAAACAATCCGCAGTTGCTGCGCCGCTTTGTGGAGAATGCCCCGCAAGCCATTGAATGGCTGGCGGACCGCGGCATTATGCTCAATGATATCACCACCACCGGCGGGATGAGCATTGACCGCACCCACCGTCCGCGCGACGGGTCAGCGGTCGGCGGCTATCTGATTAGCGGCCTGGTGCGCAACATCACCAAACGCGGCATCGACGTCCTGCTGGATACCTCGGTGGAAGAGATCCTGATGAGCGGCGATGAAGTCAGCGGTGTGCGTCTGATCAACGACGAAAACGAGATCGTAGAGATCCAGACTAAAAGCATTGTGGTGGCCACCGGCGGCTTCAGCGCCAACAGCGCGATGGTGGTGAAGTATCGTCCTGACCTCGAAGGCTTCGTCACCACCAACCACAAAGGGGCCACCGGGAGCGGTATCGCGCTGCTGGAGCGCATTGGCGCCGGTACCGTGGATATGGGCGAAATTCAAATCCACCCGACCGTTGAACAGCAGACCTCCTATCTGATTTCCGAGTCGATTCGCGGCGGCGGGGCGATCCTCGTCAACCAGCAGGGTAACCGCTTCTTCAACGAAATGGAGACCCGCGATAAAGTCTCCGCGGCGATTATCGCCCTACCGGAACACTATGCGTACATCGTCTTTGACGAACATGTGCGGGCGAAAAACAAAGCCGCCGATGAGTACATCGCCAAAGGCTTCGTCACCAGCGCCAGCTCGCCGCGTGAACTGGCGGATAAACTGGGGATGGATTACCATGCCTTCCTCGCCACCCTCGAGTGCTACAACGGGGCGGTGGAAAAACAGCATGATGAACAGTTTGGCCGTACCACCGCGCTGCGCGCGCCGATTAACGAAGGTCCGTTCCATGCCATCCGTATCGCCCCGGGGGTGCACCACACCATGGGCGGCGTGACCATTAACACCGATGGCGAAGTGCTGGACGTTGCCCGGCAGCCGATCCGCGGCGCCTACGCCGCCGGTGAGGTGGTCGGCGGGATCCACGGCGGCAACCGTATCGGTGGTAACGCGGTGGCGGATATCATCATCTTCGGCACCCTCGCGGGTCGCCAGGCGGCGAAACGCGCCAGAGGATAAGACGTAATTGCTGATGCCGGGCTGGCGCTCTCGCCGCCCGGCTTATCCCTTCTAAGGAGAGCCCGATGTCTGATAACCGCGTCTATAGCTACTCCGCCGTTCTGATGGGTTCTCCCATCCAGCTCAAACTCTGCTCCCATAATGAGGCGCTGGCCTCCCGCGTATTTCAGTTAATCAAACGCTACGAAGATCTGCTTACCGTTAACCGCGCCGAGTCGCAGGTAATGGATATCAACCACGCCGCCGGACGTCACCCGGTGACGGTCAGCCGCCCGGTCTTTCAGCTCATTCAGTGCGCCAAAGCCGCCAGCATGGTGCGCGACAGCGCCTTTAACCTCGCGATTGGGCCGCTGGTGAAGCTGTGGCGAATTGGCTTTCAGGGACACCGTGTGCCTGACGCCGGCGAAATCAGGGCCCGGCTGGCGCTGACCCGCCCGCAAGAGGTGATCCTGGATGAGGCAACCGGCAGCGTGTTTCTTCAGCAGCCGGGGATGGAGCTGGATCTTGGGGCGATCGCCAAAGGCTATATCGCTGACCGGGTGCGTGATTATCTCCGTCAGCAGCAGGTGGAAAAGGCGCTGATCAACCTCGGCGGCAACGTGCATACCCTTGGCGAATGGGCCATTGGCCTGAAAAAACCGTTTGCCGATGCGCAGGCGCTGATCGGCTCTCTGACGGTTAACGGACAGTCGGTGGTCACCTCGGGCACCTACGAACGTTATTTCGAGCAGGATGGCAGGCGCTGGCACCATATTCTCGACCCGCGCAGCGGTTACCCGCTGGATAACGAACTCGACAGCGTCACGGTGATTTCCACTGATTCTTTAGACGGCGATATCTGGACCACGCTGCTGTTCGGTCTCGGCGTCGAGAAAGGCTGTGCAGCGCTGCGTCAACGGCAGGATATCGACGCGATTTTCGTCACCAAAAATCGCGACATTATACTTTCATCGCCGCAGCGATTGCGCTTTGCGGCGCTGGATAGCGGCTACCGCGTTATTGACTGTACTGCTTAAGCAAACTGTACTGTTCGGCCACCAGCCGGTAGCGATAGACCGGCCGCCCGGTGGCGCCGTAGTGGATAGTGGTATAGAGAATATTGATCTGCGCCAGCCAGATCAGATACTTACGGCAGGAAACGCGGGAGATATTCACCGCCGCCGCCAGCTCATCGGTAGAGAATTCAACGTCCGGGTGGGCGTCAATCCACTGGCACAGCGTGCGCAGGGTTTGCGCGGTCAGCCCCTTGGGCAGCTTGCGCGCGTCGCTGGCCTCCGGCGTGCCGCCGTGCAGCAGGCGGTCAACGTCGGCCTGCTCGTAATAGGGTTGGCCGGTTATCAGCTTGCGCTTCTCCCGCCAGGTAGTGAGCGCCTCTTCAAAACGGGGAAACTGGAAGGGTTTGATCAGGTAATCGACTACCCCGTAATGCATGGCGGTCTGCACCGTGGCGGCATCCGCCGCTGAGGTGATCATGATGACGTCGATGGCGCGCCCCGATTGACGGATAGTCGGCAGCAGATCGAGCCCACTGTCCTGCTGCATATAGACATCCAGCAGCACCAGATCGATCTCCTGTTGCGGATCGTTAATCATCTCCTGGGCTTGACTGAGCGTCGAAGCGCTCCCGCTGCAACGAAAGCCGGGAACCCTTGCCACGTACAGGCGATTCAGTTCGGCCACCATGGCATCATCGTCAACAATCAACACATTTATCACGCACGTTTCCTTTTACTATCCCAGGGGAGATGAACAAAAAATTGAGTAAATACGCCGGGTTCCGACTCGACGGCGAGGGTGCCGCCCAGCTCGCGTAATTGCTGGTTGGCGAGAAACAGCCCGACGCCGCGATTCTCGCCTTTG
The DNA here is from genome assembly GCF_046602535.1 of Klebsiella sp. 1SOBk10mer. NCBI lineage: Bacteria > Pseudomonadati > Pseudomonadota > Gammaproteobacteria > Enterobacterales > Enterobacteriaceae > Klebsiella > Klebsiella sp. 1SOBk10mer. Next base: position 162,941 of record NZ_JBKIUP010000003.1, on the reverse strand, counting down.
GTGGAGAAGCCTTTGTTAAAGATAGCGTCGATGTTGTTTTCCGGGATCCCCGGCCCGTCGTCGCTCACTTCACCGCTTAGCCAGCCGTCCTGATAGTGCAGCAGCAGGCCGATCTCGCCCTCCGCCTGACCGTTCATGGCATCCAGCGCGTTCTCAATAAGGTTGCCCAGCACCGTCACCAGCACGGTGACCTGCTTCTCGTTCGGGCAATCCGGCACCAGGCTCTCTTCCGCCAGCTTAAGGGTAAAGCCGCACTCGGTGGCGCGCTGCATTTTACTTATCAGAAAGCCGGCGACCACCGGGGATTTTATGCGGTGCTGAATATCGCCGATGTCCGCCTGGTAGCGATGGGCGGTCTGCAGCACGTACTCCTCGAGTTTGCCATAGCTTTTCATATTCAGCAGGCCGAGGATCACGTGCAGTTTATTCATAAATTCATGGGAGGTGGTGCGCAGGGCATCGACATAGCTCATCATACCGTCCAGCCGCTGCAGCAGCTGGCTGACTTCGGTCTTATCGCGGAAGGTACAGATGGCGCCGACCACGGCCTCCTGGCTGCGGATAGGCACCGTGTTGCTGATTAGCAACAGGCCATTGCATCCTAGCTCGCGGTCGTACATCGGCTCGCCGCTGTGCAAAACCGTCTGCAGGTCAGCGAGCAGCGGGGTATGAGCGAGCGTCTTGTCCGGCCCGGAAAAGAGGATCTCGCGCGCCGCCGGGTTGATCAGGTTAACCTCACCATGGGCATCGACGGCCACCACCCCCTCCTTGAGGGCGTGCAGCATGGCCTGACGCTGCTGAAACTGAGTGGAGATTTCGTGCGGCTCCAGCCCCAGCAGGACGCGCTTCAGGCCGCGCACCAGGCTCCAGGTGCCGAGGGCGCAAACCAGCGCGCTGAACAGGATGGTCAGCAGCACGTCCCAGCGGCTGTTGGCGATCTGCTCGTCCACTTTACTCAGCGAAATGCCGACCACCACCACGCCAATCTGCTGATGCTGATCGTTGAACACCGGGGTAAACACCCGTAGCGCCGGGGCCAGCACGCCGTGGTTAATGGCCACGTTCTCTTTTCCCTGCAGCGTCGGCTGGATATCGTGGCCGATGAAGGGTTTGCCAATAATTGAGCTGTCCGGATGCGAATAGCGAATACCCTGCATATCGGTGACGATAGCGTACAGCAGGTCGTTGCGCCGGGTGATGGTCTGCGCCAGCGGCTGAATAATTTGCTGCTGCGGCGGCGCCTCCAGTCCGCGCTTCACCTGCGGCATATCGGCCATGGTGCGCGCCACCGCCAGCGCGGTCTCTTTCAGACCATCGCGAGTGGCATTGCTGATCTGCATATACCACAGGGCATAGACCAGCAGCAGCACGGCGCCGATCACGCTGCCGATCATCAAGGAGACGGCGGTGCTCAGCTTTAGCGGTAAGGGGCGTTGACGAACGCGAGGCGGGTGCTCTGATGCCTTCATGACGATCCCGGATAGAGTCAGTAAATGATTATTATCGCTGATAGCGTGGCATTCATAAAGCCGTGTAATCAAAGCAAAAGGCCGCTTTTGCTACGGTAGCCTCGTCCCGTCCACGATAAACTGTCGCTTTTCGCCACAGGCTTAAGGCAGACATGATGGAACTGGCATCTCTGGTCCGGGATATTCTCCGGCAACAGCACGTTGAACAACTGGCGCAGCATCGTGAACAGGACCATGAAGCGGAAGCAGAGTGGCAGATCGCGCGCTGGCGACATCGCAGCGGGGTGGTGATCCAGCACCGCTACGAACTCGAACTTCCGCAACAGGATGCCGCCTCCTGCCCGGAGTGCTGGATCGAGTGGCAGGTTATCGATAGCGCCGGCCTGGTGGTGCAGCCAATGCGCAAACAATTTTATAACCTCTGTCAACAATCCTTCTGGCTGGCCATGCAGGCGGACGGCGAAGATGAGAGCTGAGACAGGATTGTTCAGATAATCGGCAATTGCCCGTGAATGGGCGATCGGGACGGTAAACTGTGACCCCGACGGCGGTAAAGCGCGGAAGATTCCCCTTATAGTGGCGACAGAGGTTAAATAGTCCTGATGAATATAAGGATATGCATCAGGCCGCTGATTTCGCCGAGATGCGCTTTTTCTGTCGTAAATGGAGGTTGTTATGAGCAGTTCGCTAACCGCGTCAATGCAGGCACGTCGTCACCCGGATACCACCCACATCGATCGCCTCGCCACCGCCGACATGCTGGCGATGCTGCATCAGGATGATAAGCAGATATCGGAGGCGGTTGGCGCCTGTTTGCCGGATATCGCCCGGTTGATTGATATTGCCACCGCGACAATGAGCCGGGGAGGGCGTCTGGTTATTATCGGCGCCGGGGAATCAGGCCGCACGGCTGTCCAGGCGGTCAGCGACTACTCTCCGGAAGGCAAACACGCGCTGGTGGGGCTGATTGCAGGTGGGCAGACGCCGGCGATGGCCGAGCGGGAGACCGCGGCGAATAATTACGATCTAGGCGCCTTCGAGCTGCAGTCGCTGGACTTTTCCAGCCACGATATGCTGCTGGCGCTTACCGTTAGCGGCAAGACCCCATGGGTCTGGGGGGCGATGCGCCACGCCTGGTCGCTGGGGGCTCCGATCGCGGTGGTGACTCAGCAGGCGGCCAGCGAGGCGGCGCAGCTGGCGGATATTATTATTGCTCCGCAAACCGGGCCGGAAGCGGTGGCGGGCTTGACCAATCCGAAGGCCCGGCTGGCCCAGCGGCAGATCCTTAACATGGTGTCGACGGGCCTCGCTATCCGTGACGGCCGGGTGTACAGCAACCTGCGAGTGGATCTGCAGGCTGACAGTCCACACTGGGCGGAGCGGCAGGTGGCGATTGTCATGGCGGCCACCGACTGCACGCGCAGCGAAGCGAAAGCCGCGCTGACCAGCTGCCACCACCAGTGCCGCACCGCCATCCTGATGCTGCTCAGCGGGCTGGACGCCTGGCACGCGCGGGAGCTGCTGACCAAACATCACGATCATCTGCGTCTCGCCCTGCGCGAAGCCCAGCGCAGCGCTGTCACTCCCGCCCATTAAGCCTTTAGCCAGGCGCGCACAAACGGTATGCGCGCCTGCACTTTATTAACTAAAGAAATTCCTCTCCTCTATTTATTCCGGTAATTGCGCTGAATTCTCAGTGAGATTTTACGCCGGCGCTTATTTTTTAGTGCCGCTCTGATTTTTTAAGTTAAATAATTATTTGATTAAAAATGCGAGAGTGTAAATGATATTTTAAAATAAAGTAAAAGTGCGTTAATATGCTGCCTCTTATTACCGTGTGCTACGTGATAATTCTATTATGCCTGCAATGAAAAAAACGATTATTTCCTTTACCGCATTAGCGATGTTCGTCAGCGCGGCGACGCATGCTGAAGCGGATACCTCTAAAAAAACCGACTTCCTGCTGATTGGCGGCGGGATCATGAGCGCCTCGCTTGGCACCTGGCTGCAGGCGCTGCAGCCGGACTGGAACCTGACGATGGTGGAGAAACTGGACGGCGTGGCCCTGGAATCCTCCAACGGCTGGAATAATGCCGGTACCGGTCACTCGGCGAATATGGAGCTGAACTATACGCCGGAGCGGGCGGACGGATCGATTGACGTCAGCAAAGCGCTGGATATTAACGAACAGTTCATGATTTCCCGTCAGTTCTGGTCGGCACAGGTGAAGCGCGGTATTTTGCACGACCCGCACTCCTTTATTAATTCCACGCCGCATATGAGTTTCGTCTGGGGCGATAATGTCGACTATCTGCAGAAGCGTTATACCGCGCTGCAGCAGACCACCTTATTCCAGGGGATGAAATTCTCCACCGACCACGCGCAAATTAAACAGTGGGCGCCGCTGGTGATGGAAGGCCGCGATCCGCAGCAGAAAGTGGCTGCCACCTGGACGCCGGTGGGTACCGACGTTAACTATGGCGAAATCACCCGGCAGCTGATCGGCAGCCTGAAGAAAAACAGCCATTTCACCCTGCAAACCTCCTCTGAGGTCACCGATTTCAAACGCAATGCCGATAACTCCTGGCACGTGACCATTAAGAACGTGCAGAGCGGCGAGGCGCAGACCATCGATGCGAAATACGTCTTTATTGGCGCCGGCGGCGGCGCGCTGAAGCTGCTGCAAAAAACCGGTATTCCGGAAGCGGACAACTATGCTGGCTTCCCGGTGGGTGGTTCGTTCCTGATGACCGAGAACCCGGCGGTCACCGCGCAGCACCTCGAGAAAGTGTATGGCCAGGCTTCGGTCGGCGCACCACCGATGTCGGTACCGCACCTTGACGCCCGCTACCTCGATGGCAAGCGCGTGGTGCTGTTTGGGCCTTTCGCCACCTTCTCGACCAAGTTCCTGAAGAACGGTTCCTTCTTCGACCTGTTGAGCACCACTACCACTGACAACGTGCTGCCGATGACCCACGTCGGTCTCGACAACTTCGATCTGGTGAAATATCTCGTCAGCCAGGTGATGCTCAGCGATGATGACCGCTTCGCCGCGCTGAAAGAGTACTACCCTGACGCGCGTAAAGAGGACTGGAAGCTGATCCAGGCCGGCCAGCGCGTGCAGATCATTAAGAAAGACGCAGAGAAGGGCGGCGTGTTGAAACTGGGCACCGAAGTGGTGGTCGATCAGCAGAAAACCATTTCCGCGCTGCTTGGCGCGTCGCCGGGGGCTTCCACCGCTGCGCCGATCACGCTCAATGTGCTCAAGCAGATGTTCCCGACGCAGTTTAACTCGCCGGAGTGGCAGACCCGTATCCACCAGATCGTGCCGAGCTACGGCCAGAAGCTGAACGGCAACGTGGCGCTGACCCAGCAGGTTTGGGATGATACCGCCGCGACCCTGCAGCTGACGAAACCGCCGGTGATCCAGATGCCAGCGGCTGCGCCCACCGCGACCGCGAAGCCGGCTGAGCCTCAGCGCGACGCCTCGCCGCAGCATGATATGGCGCTGTAAAAGCAAACTTGATAGTGAACAAAAGGGAAGACCACGGTCTTCCCTTTTTTGCGTCTATTCCCCGCCTGCGCCGCGCTCTGCCTGCAACTTTGCCGTCATAAACGATATACTGATTTGAATTGAAAAAGAAAAGCAAATCAGGAGTGTGGAAGGGCTATGCAAGACGATATCAACCAGGAGATCACCTTCCGCAAGTTGTCGGTCTTTATGATGTTTATGGCGAAAGGCAATATCGCCAGAACCGCCGAAGCGATGAAGCTCAGCAGCGTCAGCGTCCACCGCGCGCTGCATACGCTGGAAGAGGGGGTGGGCTGCCCGCTGTTTGTTCACAAAGGGCGCAATTTACTGCCGCTGCAGGCGGCATGGACGCTGCTGGAATATTGTCAGGATGTGATGAGTCTGATGAGCCGGGGGCTTGAGGCGACGCGCAAAGTCGCCGGCGTCGGCCAGGGGCGGCTGCGCATCGGCACTCTTTATTCCCTGACCCTGGAAACCGTCCCGCGCATTATCATGGGCATGAAGCTGCGGCGCCCTGAGCTGGAGCTGGATCTGACCATGGGTTCTAACCAGATGCTGCTGGATATGCTGGAAGACGACGCTCTCGACGCTATCCTGATCGCCACCAATGAAGAGGAGTTCAATAATACCGCTTTCGACGTGGTGCCGCTGTTTGAGGACGATATTTTTCTCGCCGCCCCGGCGACGGAGCAGCTGGATGCTTCACAACTCGCCGACCTGCGCGATTACGCCGATCGCAAGTTTGTGTCGCTGGCGGAGGGGTTCGCCACCTATGCCGGATTTCGGGAAGCATTCCATATCGCTGGTTTCGAGCCGGAGATCGTCACCCGGGTGAATGACATCTTTTCGATGATTAGCCTGGTGCAGGCGGGCGTCGGGTTTGCGCTGCTGCCGGGGCGAATGAAGAAAGTCTATGAAAAAGATGTACAGCTGTTAAAGCTGGCGGAACCGTACCAGATGCGCCAGCTGATCTCGATTGTCTATTCACACCATCGCGAGCGCGATGCCGACCTGCTGGCGCTGGCTGCGGAAGGAAGGATGTACGCCCGGAGCCTTATTCGTTAAGCCGCTGCGCCAGATGGCGGGCAACGTCCACGCCGCTGCGTTCCAGCGAAAGGGTCTCCCCGCGCCAGCCCGCCTGGCGGGTCAGGCAGGTGAGCACGCCGCCGGGCGGCATCTCGATTGCCAGCCTCGCGTCGCGTTCATCAGCGGCGATCATCGCCTCCTGCCAGTGGACGGTGCGCGCCATGTTCATCGCCAGATCGTCGGCGATCCGCTGCGGCTCCCACAGCACGCGCGCCGTCGAGCCGCTTAAATAGGCGCACTGCGGGCGCGTTAAGGTCAGGTTGGCAAAGGCTTTTGCCAGCGCGGCGGCGGGTTTATCCAGCAGCGCACAGTGCGATGGCACGCTGACCGCCAGCCGCTGCGCCTTGCTGGCGCCCGCCTGCAGCGCCAGCTGTGCCACTTCGGCCATGGCTTCATCGCGTCCGGCGATAACAATCTGCGTTTCGGCGTTGAGGTTGGCAAGATAGACCTCGTGGCCCTGCATCAGCGCCTCAAGCCGCGGGCGGGTCAGGCCCATAATCGCCGTCAGCCCGTAACCTTCAGGATAGGCCTGCTCCATGAGATCGCCGCGCAGGGCTACCAGCCGCAGCGCGCTGGCGAAATCGAGCGCGCCGGCAATGACCGCTGCGGGAAAGGCGCCGATAGAGAGCCCGCTGACCATCTGCGGATCCACGCCCTGGCGCTGTAGCTCGCGCGCCCAGGCTACCCCGACGATCAGCAGACAGAGCTGGGCCGCACGGGTGTGTTTTAGCGCATCAGCGCTATCGAGGGTCTCGACTTCATCCCCCAGCACGGCGCGCGCCTGGCTGAGGATCGCTTCGCGGTCGGGGATAGCCGCCAGCATGTTGGGACGCTGGGCGCCCTGTCCGGGAAAAGTAAACAAAATCTTCATCATTCCTCCCTGCGCCACGGCGCAGTAGTTAAGCGCGCACCGTGTGACGTTTTCAGCAGCGCCCGCCCATCGCGTAGCCACTCATTGAGGGCGAAGGCGCCGTACGGCGTTTCGACCTGGGTATCGGCGCGGCACGGGAGCTTGGCCACCCGGGACTGCCATTCCAGCAGCGCCTCGCGGGCCAGCGGCTGCGGCGCGCGGATCAGCAGATCCAAATCGCTTGCTGCATGGAGTACCGGGATTTCGGTCGCCAGCGCGTAGCCAGTGCTGCCGGTGACGCCCCAGCGCCAGGGCCAGTCGTCCAGCGTCAGGGCGATAGCCGCCTGCACCGGCGGCTGCGAAACAAAAGGAGAGCCCAGCAGGCGCTCGCGCTCCACCAGCATCTCCGGGGTGACGCTGCGCACGATATTCTGCGCCTGTACCCAGCCAGCGACGCGCTGCTCGCGCTTCATGCCCCGCACCCCAACCGGGATGCGGGCCTGGCCGTCAACGTCGCGCCTCACCACCACCGGCAGCGCGGCTCGCCACTGCTGAACCACCCACGGCTCGGCAATATCTTCCAGGGCGCTGGCGTGGTTTAACCAAACTAAATCGTGGGGACGCGGCGTTGATGACATGGTTTACAGTCCTGAAGTCAAAGAGATAAACAGCGGTAACGACAGGATACACAGAACCGAGCTTAACAACAGCACGGCTTCAGCATCCGGGGACTGCACGCCGAAGCGGTTGCCGAACACCACGCCGAAGAAGCCGGCGGCCAGGGCAATCATCAGGATCGCGGTAATGGCGATAGAACCGTGCAGACCCAGCAGCATCACCAGACCCCAGGCAATAAACGGCTGCACCAGCAGTTTTACGATGGTTGATGTAGCGATCAGCGCATTGAGCTGCAGTTTACGTGCCGACAGGATCACCCCGGTGAGGAACAGCGCGGCGGCGGTGGCGGCCAGGCCCAGCGGTTTGATGGAGGCCAGCAGCAGGTCCGGCATGTAAATGCCGATAGCGGAAAGCACCACCCCGAGCAGCGGGCCCCAGACGATCGGTTTTTTCACTGAACGCCACATCAGCACCGGCAGCATCGCCAGCGTAGAACCGCTGTTTTCACCCGCAGCGCGGGCTTTTTCACGCTCCAGAATCAGCAGGCAGAACGGGGTCATCAGGACCGAACCGCAGGCGATAGAGACCGCCACCGACAGCGAGGTTGACGCGCCTTCACCCAGCACGCTGCCAAGGATCGGCAGGCCCAGCGCGGCGTAGTTCGGCAGCGCGACGGTGAGGGTCAGCACCGCGGCATCCTGCGGGGTGCGTTTGAACACGCTGGTGGCGAGGAAGTAGATCCCGGCGTAGATGATCCACATCGCGCCGGTGAGCACCAGCACCAGCGGCGACTGGGCGACGATACCGGCCCATGGGGTTTGCACCGTGGCGCTGAACAGCGTAGCGGGTAAGGCGAAATCCATTACAAAGATATTGAGCAGGGAGACATTTTTGTTATCTACCATCCCGGCCTTACCGGCCCAGAAACCCAGCAGCATAATGACGAAAATCGGGGCAAGAGCATGAATAATCACATAAGTCATAAATCACCTGTAAATAAAATAGAGTACTGGCGCGATTGTTATTTTTTCTAAAAGCCGTCCCTGCCCGGCGCGGTTATTACGCGCTCCGGGGGACGGCTTCCGGCAGGTTTTCTTCTACTACTTACGTACGAACGTCTTACCAGCTGGCACGCATAAGGTCGCGGACCTGCTGCGAACTGCGGCGGTTTTCCGCACCCAGGCGGCACTTCAGCGAGGGATCCTGGCGCGCGTCAGCGATGGCGTCGCGCAGGGTGTGGCTGACCAGCGCCAGATCGTGGTCGTCAGGCGCGTCCGGATTGCTGATGTCAAGCAGAGCAGAGAGCAGGCCGAGCGTGGCGTAGTTGTTGACGTCATAGGCCATCGGCGGGATGGTTGCCGCCAGTTTCTCCAGCGCCTCTACGCTGCGCAGGGTAATGCGCGCGGCCGATGCTTTCCCCATCGCGTGAACCAGTACGCCGCTGTCGTTAAAGGCTATCAGGCGGTTGGCCTGATAGCCGTGGGCCAGAAACGCCCCGGACATCGCTTTGCCGACAATCAGGCCAATCACCGGGTGGCCGGCCAGACGGGCTTTGGCGTAGGCGCCTGCCGCTCCGGCCAGCGCCTGGTGAATACCAAAGGCTTCTTCGCGACGGCCATAGGCCTGGCTCGGCACATCGATCACGGCGACGATCGGCCGTTTACCAGGCTGGTCGGCGTCAGCGGCGATGGTTTCGTTGACCACTTTCGCCAGCGTCCAGCCTTCCAGCAGGCCGACTTCGCCGCCGGCGGCGCGCGGGTAGTGGTTGTTAGCGTCAGGTACCACGGCGATAAAGCGGACGCTTTCGCCATCAATCTGGCCATCTGCGACCTGCACCGAAGGGCACAGACCACTCATCAGCGGCGCGTCGGGCGCCAGTTTGTTCAGCCACAGCGCGGCGCGGTTTGGGAACTGGCTCATTATTTCTCCTCCCGGGCAAAAAGCTGTTTAATCTGCGCGGTATCCGCCTGCTGGCGGGTGTCGAACTGGCTTAAACGGCGCAGGTAATCGTCATAATTGTCGCTGCGGTGCTGCGCCGGTACGCCTTTGGCGATCGCCTCGTTCATCGCGGTTTTAACGGCGTTAACGCCATCGTTAACCAGCGCGTCGACCAGCCCGCTGGCGGCGCGAATTTCGCCGCCGGTCATGCTCCAGATAAACGGCCGGTTGCGGGAGTCGTACTCTTCAATGCCGGCTTCCTGCTCGATAACCTGTGGGCCGTTGAGACCAAGACGGGCTTCACGGGTGACGATAAGATAGCTGCACAGCGCCGCGGCGATGGACATACCGCCGAAGCAGCCGACGGTGCCAGCGATGATGCCGACCACCGGGGTGTAGCGGCGCAGGTCGACAATCGCGGCATGAATATCGGCGATGGCGGCCAGACCGAGGTTGGCCTCCTGCAGACGTACGCCGCCGGTTTCGAGGCACAGCACCGCCTGGGTCGGGATACCGTTGCGGTTATCTTCCGCCGCCAGCTCCAGCGCGGCGGCCATTTTGGCGCCGGAGACTTCGCCCATACTGCCGCCCTGGAAGGTGCCTTCGATGGCAATCACCACCGCCGGCTGGCCGTTGATCGTGCCTTTGGCGACCACCATACCGTCGTCGGACTGCGGGACGATGCCCTGCGCGCCGAGCCACGGCGACATAATGCCGTCAAACGGATCCAGCAGTTCGCGGTAACTGCCGTCGTCCAGCAGGGCGTGGGCGCGTTCGCGAGCGCGCAGTTCGATAAAGCTGCGATCGTTACGCATGAGCGGCCTCCTCAAAGACTTGTTCAATACGAATACGGGCGACGCCCGGCGTGGCGCCGAAGTCGTGAATAACCAACTGTCCGGCGGGCAGGCCGTTGATCAGGTTCAGCCGGTCGAACAGCGCCTGCCAGCGCGCCTGGCTGTTATCCACCGAGGTGGTAATTTGCACGCGGAGCGTATCGCTCCCGGCGGCGGTATAGAGCACCTCCATATCGCCTGAACCTACAACCCCTGCCAACGCTCTGCCGCTGAGGGCGCGGCTGGCAGGAAATGACAATGTAATCTGTTCCATAACATCCTCTGAATGCGTTAGCCGGCAACCCGGTCGAGAAACAGGGTGGCGGCAAGGAGATCGGCGGCGCCGCCCGGCGAGGCGTTGTGCGCCAGCATCTGCGCGTCAAGCCGCGCCAGGGCGGCGCGTCCGGCGACGCTGGCGCAACCGCCGGCCGCCAGCACCTCGCGGGCGCCCTGCTGCATGGTCTGCAGGCCGCTCATGCCGGCGCGCGACAGCACGCAGGTATCGCTCAGCGAGGTCATGATGGCCATCAGCGCGTCAAGTCGCGCCTGCGGCTCGCTGGCGCCCCGGGCGCGGCTTTGCTGTAACTGCGGCAGCGCCAGGGCGGTGATATGCGGGAAACCGCGCTGCGCCTCTTCGCGCGCGCCAGGCACCTGCCAGCGGCGGCTGGCGCGCAGCCCTTTACTGAAGCTTTTCGGCGCCAGGCTGTCGGGCAGGCGGGCGAGGGCGGCGGCGGTGTCGGCGATCGTCTGTGATTGACCCTCTCCACCCAACATCGCCACCGCGCTGACCAGCAGCCCCAGCGCCCAGATGGCGCCGCGGTGGGTATTGACCCCGCCGGTGGCCTGCATCATCTGCGCTTCGCCTTCGCGACCGAGGCGGCCGACGGTTTCGCGCAGCGCGATATCCGCCGGGCGGCGCCAGCTTTGCTGGGCCAGCGCATGGAAGGTCGGCTGCAGGCTGCGGGCGGAGCGTTCCATCAGCGCCAGCGTGAGGTCCTGATGCGCGCCGCTGCCGCGGCTGTCGACCAGACCCGGTTTCGGGCTCAGACGGGCTTCGTCAATCAGGCAGGCGCTGGCGGTGTCCGCCAGCCAGCTGACGCGACTTTCGGCGTGCAGGGGAGAGAGAATTTTCATTACCAGCTCCGGAATTTTGCCGGTGGGTTGTACAGTCCGTCGGACCATTCCACCAGGTCGGCGACGCTGCCGGCGGCCAGCAGTGAACGGGTTGCCTCGCTGCGGCGAATACCCAGATCTTCCGGGTAGACCACTTTGCCGCTCTGACGCAGGGCAGCCACGCGTTTTGCGTCCACCCCGAGGCCAATGTCGGTGATCCCGGCCACTGCGGCGACCATCGCCCGGCGCTCTTCCAGGCTTTCCGCACGATACAGATAGGCGATACCCTCTTCGGTCAGCACGTGGGTGACGTCATCGCCGTAAATCATCACCGGCGCCAGCGGCATGCCGGAGGTTTTAGCGACGTCGACCGCGTCGAGGGTCTCAACGAAGGTCGGTTTCACGCCGGCCTGGAAGGTTTCGACCATCTGCACCACCAGTTTTTTACCGCGCTGCATTGGGTCCGGCTCGGTGATCATATTGAGCCAGGCAGGGGTAGCGTGGCGGCGGCCGTGCGGATCGTGGCCCATGTTCGGCGCGCCGCCGAAGCCGGAAAGGCGGCCGCGAGTTACCGTGGATGAGTTGGCGTAACCATCAACTTGCAGGGTTGAACCGATAAACATATCCACCGCGTACTGACCCGCCAGCTGGCAGAAGGCGCGGTTGGAACGCATGGAGCCGTCCGGGCCGGTAAAGAAGATATCCGGGCGGGCGCGGATGTACTCTTCCATCCCCAGCTCGCCGCCGAAGCAGTGCACGCTCTCCACCCAGCCGCTCTCGATCGCCGGGATCAGGGTCGGATGCGGGTTCAGGGTCCAGTGTTTACAGATTTTGCCTTTCAGGCCGAGCTGTTCGCCGTAGGTCGGTAGCAGCAGTTCGATGGCGGCGGTATTGAAGCCGATCCCGTGATTGAGGGACTGCACCTGATGCTCTGCGTAGATGCCCTTGATCGCCATCATCGCCATCAGAATGTGTTCTTGCTTAATCAGGCGCGGGTCGCGGGTGAACAGTGGTTCAATAAAGAACGGCTTGTCGGCGACCACCACGTAATCAATCCACGAGCCGGGAATATCGACGCGGGGCAGATCGCACTCGTCGTCCACCAGTTCGTTGACCTGAGCGATAACAATGCCGTCGTGGAAGGCGGCGGCCTCCACCAGCGCCGGGGTATCTTCGGTACTCGGCCCGGTATAGAGGTTACCTTTGCGGTCGGCTTTGTAGCCGGCGATCAGCGCGACGTTAGGCGACAGATCGACGTACAGGCGGGAGTAGAGTTCGATATAGGTATGAATGGCGCCGATTTCCAGCAGCCCATCTTCCAGCAGCTGCGAAATGCGCAGGCTTTGGGTACCGGAGAAGGAGAAATCGAGCTTACGGGCGATGCCTTTTTCAAACAGCTCAAGGTGCTCGCTGCGCCCGACGCTGGGCATGATCATATGCAGATCGTGGATTTTCTGCGGATTGACTTCCGCCAGCATGCGGGAGAGAAAATCGGCCTGCTTCTGGTTGTTGCCTTCCAGCACCACCCGGTCGCCGGGGGCGAGCAGGTTTTCCAGTACGCTGACCAGCTGGTCAGTGGGGATGACTTTGCCCGGGATGTTGGCCTCGGCCAGCCGCCGTTGCTTTTCCGTCCGGCGACGGTTCCAGACCCGCCCCGTCGTTTGTTCGGCATTCATTATTAACCTCCTGATTCGACAAATCGTTTTGTTTGTCCTGGTGGAGGGTAGTGTGCGACGCGGGGCGCGGAGCATCAATTAAGCACGGCGGCCAATCGTTAGCCTGAGAGTAACAATGGTGAGTGGCCCTTTGTGATGAGGATCAATAATACAAAAGGCGTAGTGGTCTACTGCAGGTGACAAGGAGAGGAGGGCCGGTCAGCCACCGGCCCGGGGAAGGGTTACTGTTTGCTCACATCACTTAATAAGAAGGCGATGCTCTGCCCGCCGCTGGTCTGCTCAAGGGCAATTTTGACGATAATCGTCAACGGCACCGACAGGAGCATACCGACCGGACCCAGCAGCCAGCCCCAGAAGATCAATGACAGGAACACCACCAGGGTGGAGAGCCCCAGGCCGCGCCCCATGATCCGCGGTTCGAGAATATTGCCGAACACCAGGTTAACGATCAGATAGCCGGCCAGCACCACCAGCGCCTCGTACAGGCCGCCGAACACCAGCACCTGCAGGATCGGCGGGATGGCCGCCAGTACGGAACCGATATTGGGAATATAGTTCAGCGCGAAGGCCAGTAGCCCCCACATAAAGGCGAAGCGCACGTCCAGCAGAACCAGCATCCCCCAGACCACCAGCCCGGTGACCAGGCTAATCGCGGTCTTCAGCACCAGATAATGCGACACGCTGTCGATAGCGCGCTGGATAGCCCCCATGCCTTCTACCGGGCGGGACATCAGCTGCTGGAGTTTAGCGGGGAGCTGCGGCACCTCCAGCAGCATAAACACCACCGTCAGCAGCAGCAGAAAAATCGAGGACATGGCGTTCGACAGCTGAGTGAGCAGACTGGTGACCAGGGTCATCACGGCGTTGGGGTCGATGTATTTGTTAAGCTCCACCACCGAGACGGTAAAACCCAGGCGCTGCAGCCAGGGGGCGATGGTTTGCATCGGTTCGTAGAGATAGTTGCGGTACTGCGGCAGGGTGCGCGCCAGCTCGTTAAGCGAGGTCCCCAGCGAGGCCAGCAGCACAACGGCTAACATCACGATAAGGCCAATCAGCAGTGAGATCGCCAGCACGCGCGGTACCCGGCAGCGGACCAGCAGCTGCACCAGCGGATTAAGGATCACCGCCAGAAAAAGCGCGAGAATAAACGGGACAATAATGTCTGCCGCAAAGCGAATGCCGGTCAGGATGATCACCAGCATGCCCAGCATGATGACCATCTTTAGTCCGTTAAGTGTAATAATAGGTTTAGCCATAGGATCCCGTCCTCAATCTTCCTTGCCTGTTAACAGGTTGCGTTACATTAGCATAATGACGTTTTTTTTCAGAAAAAACGCATTGCTGCAAAACCGCGGCGTAAAGAATTGCAAAGTCTTTGAATTAAATGTAGCACTATGCTACAAATCTACCTGTGTTTAACTACTGAGGACAATTTCCATCCGCACCGGACGAGAAGCAACACCGCGGATAATTGTAATTTTATGGACAATCAGTTCAGGATGTATATTTTAAATCACCCCGCAGTATCCCTCACTTTTTCCCGTTTTGCCGGCGAACAGCACTGGCATTCGGCGCTATAGTCACCTTCTTTCTGCCTGAGCTGGCGCCAAGCGCACAGCGAAATCTACGTCAGAAATTTTCCGGTTTACGCGTCGCGTAAACGGTAATGGATTATATTCTCAAGCAGGAGAAGGGATCATGTTTTATTGGATTTTATTAGCTTTAGCTATTGTTGCTGAAATTACCGGCACGTTGTCGATGAAATGGGCAAGCATCAGCGGTGGGCATACCGGCTATATTTTAATGCTGGCCATGATAGCTCTGTCATATATTTTTCTCGCCTTTGCAGTTAAAAAAATTGCCCTCGGCGTGGCTTACGCGTTATGGGAAGGGATTGGCATTTTGCTGATCACCCTGTTCAGCGTTCTGTTATTTGATGAAAGCTTGTCGCTGCTGAAAATAGCCGGTCTGACCACACTGGTGGTGGGGATCGTCCTGATTAAGTCCGGCACCCAGAAAAAAGCGTCGTCGAAGCAGGAGGTGGCTCATGCAGCAGTTTGAGTGGATCCACGCCGCCTGGTTGGCTATCGCCATTGTTCTGGAGATTATTGCCAACGTCTTTTTGAAGTTTTCCGACGGTTTCCGCCGCAAGGTCTATGGCATCCTGTCGCTGGCGGCGGTGCTGGGCGCATTCAGCGCCCTGTCGCAGGCGGTAAAAGGCATCGATCTGTCGGTTGCCTATGCGCTGTGGGGCGGCTTCGGTATCGCGGCGACCATCGCCGCCGGCTGGGTGCTGTTTGGCCAGCGCCTGAATAACAAAGGCTGGGCGGGAGTCATCCTGTTGGTTGCCGGCATGGTGTTAATTAAACTCGCCTGACGTCGCGCCGCCTGCAAAGCCAGGCGGCAAAACGGGTCCGCTGTAGTATGCTTACCTCAAGACCGGCCCCGCAGTTATTGTGCCCGGTGACGATGAGGACTGCGCATGTTCACAGCTTTCGGCTGGCGGAAAATTCCTTCCGCCAGGACGTTGTCAATAATGATTTTTCTCGCCGGGCTCGGCCTCACCGCGTCGGTGATCTCCCTGCTTTACCTGTCGCAACACCTCATTGCCAGCAAATCCAATGAAATTGACCAGCAGCGTTCGGTCCTGTCGGTGGAAGGGGCGGTGCAGACATCGGTCAACCGGGTGCTGTCCCTGGTGCTGGACAATGCTATCTGGGACGATGCGGTGACCCAGACTTACGCCCCCAGACTGGATCAAAAATGGCTGTACGACACCTGGGGATCGGGCTTCAAAATCAATAACCTGTACGACGGCACCTTTGTCCTTGATGAACATTATCACATTTTGTGGGGCGCCTTTCAGAGTCAGGTGATGCCCCGGACAGACCTTTCATTTCTCGGCGCCGGGCTGACCAGCCTGATCCGTTATCATGCAAAGGCTCTGCGCGAGGGCAAAAACGCCTTCGCCGGCATCACGCGCACCGAGGCAGGGATCGCTTTCGTCGGCATCGGCCTGATCCGGCCAACGACCGGCCGGCTGCAGGTGGCTGACGATACCCGGCGCTATCTGGTCATTACCCGGCACATCAGTCCTCAGCTGCTGCAGCGTTTAGGCGACACCTTCCAGATAAGTCATCTCCATCTCAGCGACAGCCCCGGGGAACACCGTATTCCGCTGCGCACGCAGGGAGGCGAGGTGCTGGGCTATCTGGCGTGGCAGCCGCGTCTGCCCGGCGCCGAAGCGGCCCTGGCCTCATCAGGCAGTATGCGGCTGATCGCCGGGGTGGCCGCCAGCCTGATCCTGCTGTTTATTCTGTTCAGCAGCCTCGGCATGTATAAGCTGGCCCGCGGCGAACGTCAGGCGCGGGAGATCGCCCTGATTGACTGGCTCAGCCGGCTGCCCAACCGACGAGCGCTGCTGCTGCGGTTAAGCCAGGTGTGCGACACGAGTAAGCACGACATGCAGTGCGTGGTGTTTATCGATCTGGACGGATTTAAAGATGTGAATGATAACTATGGCCACGATGTGGGCGACGCCCTGATCCGCCATATCGCCAGCGCGCTGCAAAAACGGGTGCCGGCGGAGGCCATGCTGGCAAGAATGGGCGGGGATGAATTCGCCATGGCGGTGAGCGGCGAACAAGCGATCGACCGGGCGGCGGCGTTCGCCTGGGCGGCGCTGGAGCTGCTGAAAGCGCCGGTGGCACTGAGCAAACGCAAAATTTATATCGGCGCCAGCATCGGCATCGCCAGCGGAACCCCGGCGGAATGCTCCAGTACCGAACTGTTTCGCCGGGCGGATATCGCCATGTACCACGCCAAGAAGAGCGGCAAGGGGCAGACGGCCTGGTATGACGATGCGCTGGATGCCGTGCGACGTCATCAGCTGATGATCGAGAATGGCATCCGTCAGGGGCTGGAGCAGGATGAATTTGAGGTCTGGTATCAGCCGGTAGTCGATGCCGATACCCTGACGATGACCGGTGTTGAAGCGCTGCTGCGCTGGCCGCGTCGCCCGCAGGGTGCGCTGGCGCCGGATGCATTTATCGCCATTGCCGAGAGCAGCGGCCTGATTGACACCCTCGGCCAGTTCGTTCTGCAACGTGCCTGCAGCGACCTGCAGCCGGTGAGCGATCTGCTGCTGTCGGTGAACATCTCCCCGGCGCAATTTCGCGATCCGGCCTTTGAAAGCCGGGTGATGGAGACGGTCGCTGCCTGCCGCTTTCCGCCGTCGCGCCTGCAAGTGGAGGTGACGGAGAGTTATGTGCTGGAAAATCCGGAACGTTCGCAGGCGGTAGTGGAGAATCTAAAGGCCCAGGGCATCGCCGTGGCGCTGGACGATTTTGGCACCGGTTATTCGAGCATCGGCTATTTACGCCGCTTTCGTTTTGACAGCCTGAAGATTGACAAATCCCTCGCCGGGCGGGTGGACTGTGATGCGCAGGCGGCGGAGATGGTGCGCGGCACGGTGCGCATCGCCCGCGCGCTGGGGATGACGGTCGTGGCTGAGGGGGTTGAAGATCCGCAACAGCTGGCGCTGCTGCGGCGGGCCGGTTGCGACCGGCTACAGGGCTTTTACTTCAGTAAACCGATGCCGATCGCCGACCTGCTGCAGCGGCGCCAGCAGCAGGGGTAATTACTCTCCGGCCAGCGCCTCCAGCTTATCGCGAAAGCCGGTCACCGCGATGGCGCGGTTGTCCGCTCGCCAGCGATCCTGCGGGCCGGGAGCCGAACTTTGCACGGCGATCACTTGCCAGCCGTCCGCGGTTTTCAGCAGCAGCGGCGAGCCGCTGTCGCCGGGCAGGGTGTCACACTGGTGCGACAGGACGCTGTTTTGCGCCCAGCCGGTGACGATGCAGTCCTGGTGGCTATAAAGATTATCCAGATGATCTTCAGGATAACCTGACTGGGTCACTTTCCGGTCCGCCGCCTTCAGCGCCGCGGTTAAATCGGCCTTACTGCCGGGGAAGAGCGGGATCGGCGTGATGCCTGAGGGAGCATAGCGCAGCACGATCAGGCCAAAATCCGAGGGCGCCGCGGCGGAGGGAACGATCCAGCCGTCGCCGTCGGCTTTCAGGCGCTTGCCTAAGCCGGGATCCACTCGTCCGTCAATGCCGTGGATCTCATACACCCAGTTCCCCTTGCGGGAAATAAAGCGCAGAGCGACCGCTTTATCCGGCTTGCCGCGCGGGGGTGTTAACAGGCAGTGGCCCGCGGTCAGCGCCAGGTTGGGGGAGATGAGCGTCGCCGTGCACAGATTGCCGCTGGCGGTCTCCAGCTGGCCAATCGCGTCCCACGGGCTCTCCTCCGGACGGCTCACCGCTTTACGGTCATCGTGACCGAAAAACAACGTCTTAATATCTTTGGCGCTCAGTCCGTTATCATCGGCATGTGCGCCCAGAGGTAACAGATAAAATGAACACAGTAATAACAGAACGTTTCTACGCATATCACTCTCTGGGGAGGCTATGATGTCTATTGACAGTAGCAGGAGATTTAAGTTTATGAAAGTAAACAATAATTCTTATCAGGCCAAACGGCATGTCTCATCTGCGCTCGGCGGGCCCTGGCGCGGGTAAAACCGTCTGATTTCAATCGGTTAATACCAGTAACCTTCTGCTGCTATTTCCGCAGAAAGCGCGGTCTGGCGCAAGAACATTCGTGTATCAGAACGTACTGAAATTGGCGAATAATGCAGCAACACTTCTTTAAGGTTATTCCTGGTTTGTCAGCGGAATGCGCAAAAATAATACGTTTACCCGCCAGAACTTCACCAGAATTCGCACTTCTTTACGCCTCACGTAATAATTTTCAATGCGAAACATTTTCTCACCGAAAACATTGTTACCGTCACCCCGCCGTTGAGTAAATAGAGAGGTAATACCGGCGATGATAGCCTGAATTCTATTTCCCCGGCGTTCGGAGGGTATATGTCTAAAAAAGGTATTCGCGCACTGGTCTATGTTTCCCTGGTCTCCGTGGCCATCTGGGGCGCAACCGGCTATCTGGTGATGGAAGCGGTACGTGCTTTGTGATGAGTCTGGCCGCCGCGTGGGGGCCAGGCGCGCGATGGTTTCTTGCTAACGTGTCTGGCGTCTTCGGGCGCCGGGCATTATTTGCGCCGCTGGCAGCGGCAGGGTACAGAGAGTGGTAAGAGGCAGGCAATAATATTTGCGCGACATTCACCTTCCGGGAAGTCTGCGCCAGGCGGCAAAACGGGAGAGGGGGCGAAACAATTAATAGAGGAAAAAGCGGGTCGCAACCACTGCGCAAATGATTAACAGGATCAGGATGAGCTCAAAACGATAGCGCCGCAGCATAGTGCTCTCCAGAAAAAACGGCGCTGAAACAGCGCCGATTATTTAAGAAGGTTGGTTCACCGGGAGGAATTATGCTGCCGGCTGTGCAGCAGGTTTAGCGGCCTGGTGTTTGGTGGTTTTGTGGTGTTTTTTCGCTGCCTGGGCTTTCTGGGCTACCGGTTTAGCGGCAGCTTTGTGGTGCTTTTTAGCGGCCTGGGCTTTCTGCGGAGCGGCTGGTTTAGCTTCTGCTTTTTTGTGTTTTTTAGCGGCCTGGGCTTTCTGGGCAGCGGCTGGTTTCGCTTCAGCTTTCTTGTGTTTTTTGGCAGCCTGAGCTTTCTGCTCTGCAGCTGGTTTTGCTGCGGCTTTATGGTGTTTTTTATGATGGGTGGTCTTGGCAGCAGTGCTGTGGGTAGCAGCAGGCGCCTGAGTGGTGCTTACTGCGTCAGCAGCGAAAGCGGCGGAAGAGAGACCCATAGCAGCGGCAACGACCAGAGCTAATACTTTTTTCATTCTGATATCCTCGAAAAGTTTTCTTAATTTCAACCCCACTGCGGGGCCGGTGAAATTACTATATGCTTGTCTTTTCGGGCTTTCCGTGAGTGTTTGGTATCGGCGTGTAACCGAATGTACAAGGCGGGGAGCGAAGGACGCGCCGGGCAGCCCGGCGCGGACGATTACAGATAGCGGGCGGTAAGGTGGTCGCGGAAGTAGCGGCTGTTAAGATCCTCTCCGGTGGCCTGCTGGATCAGCTGCGAGGTGGTGAAGCGGCTGCCATGCTGCCAGATATTCTGCCGCAGCCAGTCAAACAGGGCGCTGAAATCCCCTTCCGCGATATCGCGGTCTAACGTCGGCAGCGCGCGGCGGGCGGCGGCCATCAGCTGCGCGGCGTACATCGCCCCCAGCGTATAGGAAGGGAAGTAGCCGAAGCCGCCGTCGGTCCAGTGAATATCCTGCATACAGCCGTCCCGGTAGTTGCCGGTGGTCGACAGTCCCAGCCAGTGCTGCATTTTCTCATCCCACAGCGACGGAATATCTTCCACCTCGATCTCGCCGTCGATCAGCGCGCGTTCAATTTCATAACGCAGGATCACATGCGCCGGGTAGCTGACCTCATCGGCATCAACGCGAATAAAGCCTGGTTTCACCCGCTGGTTCCAGGCGACAAAATTCTCCTCGCTAAAGGCCGGCCGATCGCCAAAGCGTTCGCGCACCGCCGGCAACAGGCGGTGGAGGAAGCGCTCGCTGCGTCCCAGCTGCATTTCAAAGAACAGGCTTTGCGATTCATGGATAGCGGTAGAGCGGGCCAGTCCTACCGGCTGGTCGACCCACGGGCGAGGCAGATTCTGCTCATAGCGGGCGTGGCCGGTCTCGTGGATCACGCCGAACAGGGCGCTGAGCAGGTCGTTTTCGTTGTAGCGGGTGGTGATGCGCACATCCTGAGGGACGCCGCCACAGAACGGGTGGGCGCTGATGTCCAGACGCCCGCCGTCAAAGTCAAAGCCGAGGATGCGCATCGCCTGCAGGCCCAGCTCGCGTTGCTCAGGGATCGGGAACGGCCCCTGAGGGGCGATCAAAGTTCGCGTCGCCTGCTTGTCGACCGCTTGCCGCAGCAGGGATGGCAGCCAGGACTTGAGGTCGGCAAACAGGCTGTCCAGCCGGGCGCTGGTCATATCCGGTTCGAAAATATCAAGCAGCGCGTCATAGCGTGAGCCGCCCCGGGCGTCGGCGCGGATCTGCGCTTCCTCGCGGCTCAGCCTGACCACCTCACGCAGATTTTCGGCAAAGCCAGCCCAGTCGTTAGCCGGCCGCTGGCTGCGCCAGGCATGTTCGCAACGGCTACCGGCCAGTGATTTGGCCTCCACCAGGCTTTCCGGCAGCAGCGCCGCCTGATCGTACTGACGCTGCATTTCCCGCAGGTTGGCCTGTTCGAGGTCGTTGAGATCCTGCTGGCGGGCCGCCTGCAGCCATTGGCCCACTTTTTTATCGGTCAGGATCTGATGCTGTAGCACGCCGAGTTCCGCCAGCGCTTCGCTGCGGGCGGCGCTACCGCCCGGAGGCATCATGGCGAACATATCCCAGCCGGCGATGGCGGAGAGATGCGAAAAGCGCGACAGGCGCTGAAAGGTGCGGGTAAGCTGCTGATAAGGCGTATTTTCAGTCATAGTAGCGTTCGGTCCGTGACAGGTGAATGAACAGATTATCGGTATGCCTCTACACTATCCTGATACGCCTGGCGGGTCGAGCGTTGCGCGCAGGAGGCGTGGTATAGCATCAGCCGGGAGATAGCAGGAAAAAAAGCGTGGCTCTGTGAGCGGTATTGCAGAAATCGGCAACGTATCGTGACTAAACTGTGATCGATTACACAGGTCTGGAGGTTCGGGGGTGGTTTATGAATCCGTTCACCTGGCTGTTTATTGCCTTACTGTCCGTTGATGCCGTCAGAGAGCTGATGGGCTTGTCATCTATCATGGGCATGTGGTGAAACGTGGCCCGCAGGCCACGTCACGGGCGATTATTTTAGTCGGCGATACAAGCAAGTGCCGGTCACCAGCGCGGCAAGGAGCAGCAGCGCGATAAATCCGCCGACGCCGTTCCAGCCGTAGCGGTGCCAGAACACCCCGCCTAACGTCCCCGCCAGGCTTGAGCCAAGATAATAGCTGAACAGATATAGCGATGACGCCTGACCGCGGGCGCGGCGCGCGCGTGGGCCAATCCAGCTGCTGGCGACGGAATGCGCGGCGAAGAAGCCGGCGGAGAACAGCAGCATGCCGATGAAAATCAGCCACAGGGAAGAAAAGAGCGTCATCAGCAGGCCGCAAAGCATCACGCCGGTAAAGCCGAGCATCACCGGACCGCGGCCATAGCGTACGGTCATGGCGCCCGCTTTCGGCGAGCTCCAGGTTCCGGTGAGATACGCCACCGACAGCAGACCCACCACCGCCTGGCTTAACGACCACGGCGACATCATCAGACGGTAGCCAATGTAGTTAAACAGAGTGACAAAGGCCCCCATCAGCAGGAAACCTTCGACGAACAGCTGCGGCAGGCCGCGATCGCGCCAGTGCAGGCGGAAATTAATCAGCAGCGTTTTTGGCCGCAGCGAGGTCGGGCGGAAATGGCGCGACTCGGGCAGGATACGCCAGAACATAATCGCCGCTGCCAGAGCGAACCCGCTGATCACCGCCAGCGCCACGCGCCAGCCGAAGAAATCGGTAAAGACCCCGGTGAGCAAGCGGCCGCTCATGCCGCCGATGGAGTTGCCGCTGATATAGAGTCCCATGGAGAAGGCCACGAAGCTGGGGTGGATCTCCTCGCTCAGGTAGGTCATGCCGACCGCCGCCACGCCGCTCAACGACAGGCCGATCAGGGCGCGCATAATCAGGATGCCGTGCCAGCTGGTCATCATGGTCGACAACAGCGAGCAGCAGGCGGCCAGCAGCAAGGCGGTGACCATCACCGGCTTGCGGCCAATGGCGTCCGATAGTGGGCCGGTAAACAGCAGGCCCACCGCCAGCATCGCTGTGGAAATGGAGAGAGAGATACTGCTGCTGGCCGGCGATACGCCGAACTCGTTCGACAGCACCGGCAGGATCGGCTGCACGCAGTAGAGCAGGGCAAAGGTGGCCAGACCGGCGGAGAACAGCGCGAGAGTGACGCGCATAAACTGCGGGGTGCCGCGCTTAATAAATTGATCCGGGCGGGATGCACCAGCGACGCTGACCTCGTCCGCCGGCACGGTGTCAACGGTTGTTGTACGACTCACAGAGAATTCCTTGGATAGAAGTTGCTGCTTACCAACAGAGTGTTGTGACCATTCAGCTCACATTTTTAGGGTATGAAAATGTAAATATTCTGTCTAATATATTAATAATCTCAAATAAGAGGTTTTAAATATGAATATCGAGTTGCGTCATCTGCGCTACTTTGTCGCCGTCGCCGAGGAGCTGCATTTTGGCCGCGCCGCGGCGCGACTGAACATCTCTCAACCGCCGTTAAGCCAGCAAATTCAGATCCTCGAGCAGCAGACCGGCGCCCGCCTGTTCGCCCGCACCAACCGCAGCGTCAGCCTGACGGCGGCGGGCAAACAGTTTCTCGCCGACAGCCGACAAATTCTCGCCCAGGTGGAGGACGCCGCCGCCCGCGCCGCCCGCCTGCACCATGGGGAAACGGGCGAACTGCGTATCGGCTTTACCTCCTCGGCCCCTTTCATCAAGGCGGTATCCGATACGCTGTCGCTGTTTCGTCAGCGCTACCCGGATGTGCATATTCTCACCCGCGAGACCAATACCCGCGAACAGATTGTCCCGCTGAGCGAGGGGGCCCTCGACCTTGGCCTGTTGCGCAATACCCAACTGCCGGACACCCTGGCGTGGCAGCGGGTCCTGCGTGAGCCGCTGCTGGCGATGGTCCCGGCGGACCATCCGCTGGCCCGCCTGCCCTCGGTCAGCCTGGCGGCGCTGGCGCGGGAGCCGTTCGTCTTTTTCGACCCGCATGTCGGTACCGGCCTGTATGACGATATCCTTGGCCTGCTGCGCCGCTACGGCCATACGCCGGTGATTGCCCAGGAGGTGGGGGAGGCGATGACCATTATTGGCCTGGTGGCCGCCGGACTGGGGGTGTCGATCCTGCCGGCCTCCTTTCAGCGCGTGCAGCTCAGCGAAATGCGCTGGCTGCCGATCGACGAACAGGATGCGGTGTCAGAGATGTGGCTGGTGTGGTCGAAACACCATGAGCAGGGAGCGCTGGCAAAACGCTTTCGTGACACGCTGCTGGCCTGGAAAAGCGAGCGCAATTGAAGCAAAAATGGGCTGGAAATGTGCGGTAAATCACAAGGCTAAGCAAAAATTTGACGTTCACCATCGAAGTGCTTCACCATAGCCGAAAGTTTATTTCGAAGCGCGAAAATAAAGGGAGTCAATGGTGGTAGCGGATAGTCAACCAGGCCATATCGATCAAATCAAGCAGACCAATGCGGGCGCCGTCTATCGCCTGATTGATCAGCTCGGCCCGGTATCGCGTATCGACCTCTCCCGATTTGCGCAACTGGCGCCCGCCAGCATCACCAAAATTGTCCGCGAAATGCTGGAAGCGCACCTGGTGCAGGAGACCGAAATTCAGGAGCCCGGCAGCCGCGGGCGGCCGGCGGTGGGGCTGATGGTGGAAACCGAGGCATGGCACTATCTGGCGGTGCGCATCAGCCGCGGCGAGATCCACCTTTCGCTGCGTGATTTAAGCAGCCAGCTGGTGGTGGAGGAGCAGCTGGAGCTGGCGCTTGCCGACAGCACGCCGTTTCTGACGCGGATTATCGACCATATCGATCGCTTCTTTATTCGCCACCAGAAGAAGCTGGAACGTCTCACCTCCATCGCCATCACGATGCCGGGTATCATTGATACTGAAAACGGCATTATTCATCGCATGCCGTTTTATGAAGAAGTCAAAGACGTCCCGTTGGGCGAAACGCTGGCCAACCATACCGGGGTGCCGGTCTATATTCAGCATGACATCAGCGCCTGGACCATGGCGGAATCGCTGTTTGGCGCCTCGCGCGGCGCCCGGGACGTCATTCAGGTAGTGATCGATCACAACGTCGGCGCCGGGGTTATCACCGATGGACGTCTGCTGCACGCTGGCAGCAGCAGTCTCGTGGAGATCGGTCATACCCAGGTCGACCCCTACGGCAAACGCTGCTACTGCGGCAACCATGGCTGTCTGGAAACGATCGCCAGCGTGGAGAGCGTGCTGGAGCTGGCGCAGATGCGGATGGCGCAGTCGATGAGCTCGCTACTGCATCAGCGTCCGCTGAGCGTGGAGTGGCTATGTCAGGCGGCGCTGCAGGGCGATCTGCTGGCCCGGGACATTATCAGCGGCGTCGGTAATCACGTCGGCCGCATTCTGGCGATCATGGTCAATCTGTTTAACCCGCAGAAAATCCTGATTGGCTCGCCGTTTAACCTGGCGGCAGACATTCTTTTTCCGGCAATTTCCAGCTGCATTCGGCAACAATCACTCCCGGCCTACAGCCAGCATATCGCGGTTGAAAGCACCCAGTTCTCCAACCGCGGAACGATGGCTGGCGCGGCGTTGGTCAAGGATGCGCTCTATAACGGATCCTTACTCATACGACTGTTACAGGGTTAACATTTTTTCATAGTCACACCAAAAATTGCGCTATCTCAAGCTGACCCCCAGCGGCTTCACGTAGACTTTGCCCACTGTTGATTATTTCTCTCCCGTATATTTCATCGACAAAACTGTGGGGTTAGTGATGTTTAAGCGTTTCTTTATTACAGGTACAGACACCTCTGTCGGGAAGACAGTGGTTTCCCGTGCGCTGTTGCAGGCACTTGCTGCCAGAGGCAAAAGCGTGGCCGGGTACAAGCCTGTGGCGAAGGGCAGCAAAGAGACGCCGGACGGTTTGCGTAACAAAGACGCGCTGGTGCTGCAGAGCGTCTCCACGCTGGCGTTACCCTATGAGGCTGTCAATCCCATCGCCTTAAGCGAAGACGAAAGCAGCGTGGCGCACAGCTGCCCGATCAACTACGGTCTGCTGTCGGATGGTTTGCAGCGGCTGACCGGGCAGGTTGAACATGTGGTGGTTGAAGGCACCGGCGGCTGGCGCAGCCTGATGAACGACCTGCGACCGCTCTCCGAATGGGTGGTACAGGAGCAGCTCCCGGTGCTGATGGTGGTGGGGATCCAGGAAGGGTGCATCAACCATGCGCTGCTGACGGCCCAGGCGATCGCCAATGACGGGCTACCGCTGATCGGCTGGGTGGCCAACCGCATTAACCCCGGTCTGGCGCACTACGCCGAAATCATCGATGTGCTCAGCAAAAAGCTGCCGGCGCCGCTCATTGGCGAGCTGCCGTATCTGCCGCGCGCCGAGCAGCGTGAGCTAAGCCGCTACGTCGACTTAGACATGCTCGGCAACGTGATGGCGATAGATCGAATCCCGGCGTAACGTCCGCGACAGCACCGACGCCGCCACGCAGGTGATCAACAGGCCGGGAAGCAGCGTATACTGCCCGGTCATCTCACAAATCATCAGGGTCGACATAATGGGCGCATGGGTGGTGGCGGCAAGAAACGCCGCCATGCCGGTCAGTCCCATCATCAAAGCCATCTCCTGATCCCCCGGTAGCCACAGCCCGCTGAAGCGGGCAAACAGCATGCCCATCGCCAGACCAACAAACAGCGTGGGGGTAAACACCCCGCCCGGCGCGCCGGAGCCACTGCTGGCCAGCACCGCCAGCAGTTTGCACAGGAATACCGCCACCAGCAGCGCGCCGGGCGGCGGCAGCAGGAGATAGCTTTGCACCACGCTGTAGCCGTTGCCCCACACCGCCGGAGTGATGAGCGATAAGCCGCCGACTATCAGCCCGCCCAGCGCCAGCTGCCACGGCGGCGCCAGCTTCAGCCTGACGAACCCGCGGTGGCTGTAGGCCATCAGCCAGATAAACAGCGGCCCGCACAGCCCGGCCAGCAGTCCGGTGGCGAGCATCAGGCCATAGTGCAGCGCGCTAAGGTCCTGCTGCAGGACGACATGGTACAGCGGCGCGGCGCCGCCGTTGAGAAACTGGGTGAGCAGCAGGGCGATCACAGCCGAGATGACAACCGGCCCAATCGAGGCCAGCATCAGCGTGCCAAAGAGAATTTCAGCGATAAACAGGCTGCCGGCCAGCGGGGCATGATAGGCGCTGGCCATCCCGGCGGCGGCGCCGCAGGCGACCCACAGCTTCCATTCTGCCTGCGGCGTGAAGCGGCGGGCGAACAGCGAGGCCGCCAGCGCGGCCAGCAGGATCATGGCGCCTTCCCGGCCAATCGCGCTGCCGGTGACCACCACCAGCAGCGAGGCCAGCGACTTCACCAGGCTTGCCGGCGTATCGAAGCAACCGTCCCCGGTTTCCAGGGCTTCCATATAATCGGTGGCGGCGTGCGGGCGGGCAATGCTGCGCCGCTGCCAGAGCCAGAGAAGTGTCCCTGCCGCCAGTCCCCCCAGCGCCGGGGTAATCAGCCGCCGCCACGCCGGCAGCGACTGCGCGGCGTTGACCAGGCTCCCGCTGTCGTTACCGAGAAACAGCGTTTCCAGCACCACTATGGCATGGCGAAACAGGGCCACCGCCAGGGCGGCGAGCAGGCCAATCAGCGTGGCGATCAGCAGGCGACGAAACATCACCTGCACGTCAGGATAGGGATGAAGACGGTGCATCGGTCATGGCGAGAGTCGGAAAACATGGCCTTATTGTGATAGGGAATAACCTTATATGCAAAAGCGATAAGTGCGGGTCACGGTCAGGCGTGCAAATAAGGAAACCGCGCCGACTACCGGCGCGGTAAAGGGATTAGCGATAGAGCGGCTTTTCCGCCACGGCGATCGGCAGATTCTCCTGCCACTGCGCCAGGGTCGCCTGCGCCAGCTGACCCAGCGCCTGGTAGAAGGGGTGGGCAGCGCGTTCGACAAAGACGCTCAGGAAGCGTCCGGACCACGGCAGCAGATGCCAGGCCAGCAGCTGGCCAAACAACGCCTCCTGCTCCGTTTCGCACAGCCACGCCGCCAGCAGCAGCAGGGTGCCGAAATGGTCTTCCGGCTCGTTGCGATTGGCGTCCAGTGCGATGCCGTTCGCGCGCATCCATTCGCGCAGGGCCAGCGTGGATTCGCCGAACAGCACCGATTCTTTATCCAGCCAGACGGATCCCCATGGCGGCGCCGGCAGGGCCCATGGTCCGATAAACAGGCGCTGCCAGGCTTCCGGCAACGACTCTTCAACCGACGCGGCAAACCCCGATGCCAGCGGGGCGGCAACCGGGTAGGGCCACTGTTGCTGCCAGCTGCCGTCCTGGAAGGCGGCGACCAGCGGCGCGATTTGCGCGTTATTCGGCGCATAAGAGAACAACGCGCCCAGGGTACGGGCGCTTAACGCGACGGCGTCGCGGTGTGGGAACGGCATCATCACTTATTCCTTTCTGCGGCGCGCGCCGGCGCGCCGTCTCATTAACCGGCAACCGCCATACCGACGGTCATATGTAGCCCATAAAACAGGCCGCGGCCAATACATTCAGCAATCAAGACCAGCAGCAGACCAGCCAGTAGCCCCGCCGCGCGCGGCGGCTGGCGACGGATCAGCGGGCACAGCCAGCAGCTGAGTCCCAGCGCCAGCAGGATCAGGCGTAAGGCCTGCAGTCTGCCGTAATTCGGCAACAGGCTGGCCGCCTGCTGAACGGAGCTGTGAATAGTACTGAGCCCGGCGCTTTGCATGACGATCACCGCGGCGCTGATGACCAGCGCGGCCACGCTCAACCCAGCAATAAACCAGCCGTTAACGTCGACTTTCGCCATTTGCAACAGCAGGGCGGCGAACAGCGGCCCGCTAAGGAGTATCGTCAGGAAGAAGGCGCTGGTGGTGTAGCCAGTGTACCATGTCGGTACAGTATCGATTTGATAAACCCGGGTCATCGCGAGGACAAACAGCAGCCCCAACAGCAGGGTGATCACCAGCCAGATTTTGCCCAGCGCCGCCGGCATTTTTTCCAGCACTGCCAGCAGCCACCAGAATCCGCCCACAGCGAAAAACAAGGCGCCGCTGGCGATTTCGTTGCTCAGCGCCGAGGCGCCGACGCGGTTCAGCGAGTTAAACGCGCGCAGTGGCGAACCGAGATGCATAACTGAAGCGAGAAAGCCGATCCCCATCAGCAGCCAGATAAAAAACATGCTGCGCACCAGACGCTGCCGCGCTTCGCGCTGGTCCGCCAGCTCGAGCCAGACCAGACCGCTGATGAGTGTCGCGCCCACCACGCATTGCCCCAGTACCGTAAACAGCACCAGCGGCCATTCATGCCATCCGCTTCCCATCTCACACCTCCTTCGGGTTTGCCAGATAACCGGTGGTATCGCCACACGGCCGGGCGTTGCGGTTAGGGTTGATCGCGATGCTCGGCTGAGTGAAGTGCGCCGAGGGCAGCGGGGCTACCGCCGCCAGTTGGCCGTGCTTAGCACGCAGTTCAGCAATCGGCCCGAAATCGAGCGCCCGCAGCGGGCAGGACTCGACGCAGACCGGCTTTTTCCCCTCGACGACGCGCTCATGACAGCCGTCGCACTTGGTCATATGGCCTTTGTCGGCGTTGTACTGCGGCGCGCCGTACGGACAGGCCATATGACAGTAGCGGCAGCCGATGCACACCTCTTCATCCACCACCACAAAACCGTCTTCGCGCTTGTGCATCGCCCCGCTCGGGCAGACTTTGGTGCAGGCCGGATCGGCGCAGTGGTTACAGGCGATGGAGAGGTAATAGGCAAAAACGTTCTGCTGCCAGACGCCGTTGTCCTGCTGCCAGTCGCCGCCGGCGTACTCGTAGATGCGACGGAAACTGACTTCCGGGGTCAGGTTTTTATAGTCCTTACAGGCCAGCTCGCAGGTTTTGCACCCGGTACAGCGAGCGGAGTCGATAAAGAATCCATATTGCGTGCTCATGGTTTACTCCTTAAACCTTCTCGATATCGACCAGGTTGGTATGCTGCGGATTCCCTTTCGCCAGCGGCGACGGGCGATGGGTGGTCAGGGTATTCATGCAGGCGCCATGGTCAACCCGGTCGCCGGCCATATTGGCGTCGTGCCACGCGCCCTGGCCCATCGCCGACACGCCCGGCATGATGCGCGGCGTCACTTTCGCCGGCAGCCGGACTTCGCCGCGCTGGTTGAACACCCGCACCAGATCGCCGTTATTAATCCCGCGTTTTTCCGCGTCAAGCGGGTTGATCCACACTTCCTGACGGCAGGCGGCCTGCAGCACATCCACGTTGCCGTAGCTGGAATGGGTGCGCGCCTTATAGTGGAATCCAAATAGCTGCAGCGGATACTGACTGCGCAGCGGATCGTCCCAGCCTTCAAATGTGGAGGCGTAGACCGGCAGCGGGCTGATGACGTCGTCTTTCTCCAGCTGCCAGCGGGCGGCAATCTCGGCGAGCCGGCTGGAGTAGATCTCAATTTTGCCGGACGGGGTGTTGAGCGGATGCGCTTCGGGATCGCGGCGGAAGTCGCGATAGGCGACGAAGTGGCCGTTCGGATCCTTGCGTTTGTAGATGCCCATTCGCTTCAGCTCCTCGTAGGCCGGCAGCGCCGGATCTTTCGCCACCATTTTGGTGTACAGATGCTGCAGCCACTGCGCCTGCGTGCGCCCCTCGGTAAAACGCTGGTAGACATCGTCGCCGAGCCGTTTCGCCACTTCGCTTAAGATCCAGTAAATCGGTTTGCGTTCAAACTTCGCCGAGGTGGCGGGCTGGATGAAAATCAGATAGCCCATATTGCCGGCGTAATCGTTGGGAATGATATCCTCTTGCTCAACGGTCATCAGGTCGGGCAGCAGCAGGTCGGCATATTTCGCCGACGAGGTCATAAAGTTGTCGATGACCACGATGGTTTCGCACTTGCTCTCGTCCTGCAGAATATCGTGCGTCTTATTGATGTCGGAGTGCTGGTTGATGATGGTGTTGCCCGCGTAGTTCCACAGGAATTTGATTGGCACATCCAGCTTCTCTTTGCCACGCACACCGTCGCGGGTGGCGGTCATTTCCGGACCACGGGCGATAGCGTCGGTTCAGGTGAAGCAGGAGATGGCGGTTTTCACCGGGTTTTCCAGCACCGGCAGACGCTCGATGGTGATGGTGTAGGTCGATTCGCGGGCGCCGCTGTTGCCGCCGTTGATGCCGACGTTGCCGGTTAAGATCGGCAGCATGGCGATTGCCCGGGCCGAGAGCTCGCCGTTGGCCTGGCGCTGCGGCCCCCAGCCCTGGCAGATGTAGGCCGGTTTGCTCATGCCGATGTCGCGCGCCAGCTTAATGATGCGATCGGCTGGGATGCCGGTGATACGCGAGGCCCACTGCGGCGTTTTGGCGACGCCGTCGTCGCCCTCGCCGAGAATATAGGCTTTATAGTGGCCATTCTCAGGCGCCCCGGCCGGCAGCGTCTTCTCATCGTAGCCGACGCAGTATTTATCAAGGAACGGCTGATCCACCAGATTCTCGTTAATCAACACCCAGGCGATACCGGCGACCAGCGCGGCGTCCGTGCCGGGGCGAATGGGGATCCACTCATCTTCGCGACCGGCGGCGGTATCGGTGTAGCGCGGATCGATAACGATCATCCGCGCGTTGGAGCGCTCGCGGGCCTGTTCCAGATACCAGGTAATGCCGCCGCCGCTCATGCGGGTTTCCGCCGGGTTGTTGCCGAACATCACCACCAGCTTGCTGTTTTCAATATCTGAGGTGCTGTTGCCGTCGTTACTGCCGTAGGTGTAGGGCATGGCGCAGGCGATCTGCGCGGTGCTGTAGGTACCGTACTGGTTAAGCGAGCCGCCGTAGCAGTTCATCAGCCGCGCCACCGGCGAAGCGGAAGGCGAGGAGCGAGTGATGTTCCCGCCGACAATTCCTGATGAGTAGTTAATGTACACGGCTTCGTTGCCATATTCCGCGACGACGCGCTTCAGGCGGTCAGCAAGGGTATCCAGCGCTTCCTGCCAGCTGATACGCTCAAATTTACCTTCTCCGCGTTTTCCCACGCGCTTCATCGGATAGTTAAGGCGATCCGGGTGGTTGATGCGCCGGCGAATCGAACGCCCGCGCAGGCAGGCGCGGACCTGGTGATCGCCATAGCGGTCGTCGCCGGTGTTATCCGTTTCGACATACACCACTTCATCATCACGCACGTGTAACCGCAGGGCGCAGCGGCTGCCGCAGTTGACCGAACAGGCGCCCCAGACAATGCGGGTGTTGTCGCCGGCAGCCTGTTGTACTGCCGCCGCGGCGCTGCGCAGCGTAAAGGGGAGGGGAAGCCCGCCGGCGGCCAGCGCCAGAGAACCGAGGGCTGTGGATTTAAGTAACGCGCGTCGGGTGACGCCGCCGGAAGATTCCTGATTCGACATTGCTCACTCCATGATGGTTATGCTGGGCGGAGAAGGGCCGCCGCGTCATTAACAGACGCCGGGGTGAGCGATAATACATTATGGGTAGCCGGCAGATCTTATCCCTGGTCAATGCAGGGATAAGATCTTTCGTTTGAAAGCGAAGTGGGCTTACTGTGCGTCGTTTTCGGCGGGACTGTCGCTGTTACGGGTGTAGGTGATTTTGAAGGTGTCATTGGCGCAATGACCGACCACCTGAGCGCCGGGCTGGTCCGCCTGGTCGTTGGGCACAATGGCCAGACTGAAGGCCGTTTCCGGTACGCCATTGTTAATGATCTTCTGTTGAATATCATTTTTGACCCGTTCACAGGAGTCGGGGGCCGCCAGTACGGTCGTGGAGCACAGCAGCAGCGCGGCGCCTGTCCAGAGGGATAGTTTCATCTTACGCTCCTTATCGATGTTATCCAGATTTAAGCATAGCAGAACTGGTGTAAACAATTGTATTTGCTAATATGATTGGATGTACACAAAAGGAATCACCTGTGAAAAGACTGTATTGGCTGATCCCGACCGCGCTGTTGCTGACGGCGTGCGACCGCGAAAGCGTCCCGGAAGCCTTCACCCCGGAGATGGCGAGTTTTTCCAATGAGTTTGAGTTCGATCCGCTGCGCGGACCGGTGAAAGATTTTAGCCAGACCCTACTGGACGAACACGATGTGGTGGTCAAAAAGGTGAGCGCGCAGCTGTCAAAAGAGGGATGTTTCGATCTGTTGACGCTGGAGGATGTGGAGAATAACACCGGCGCGACGCTGCTGCTGGACGCCAACTATTACGTCGATGGCCGCACCCATGAGAAGCGGCTGCGTCTGCAGGGGAAATGTCAGCTGGCGGAGATGCCCGCCACCGGCGTGAGCTGGGAAACGGATGATAACGGCTTTATTATTAGCGCCCGCGGCAAAGAGACCACCGCCACCTACCGCTACGACAGCGATGGCTATCCGCTGGGGAAAACCACCACCGCCAAAGAGGAGCGATTTACCGTTGCCTCCACGCCGTCGAAGGATCCGCGCAAGAAAATGGACTATACCGCCATCAGCACCTTCAACGACCGCACGCTGGGCACAGTGCGCCAGACCTGCGACTACGATCGCCATGACAATCCGCTGAGCTGTGAGCTGCAGGTGATCGATGAAAGCGTCCAGCCGCCGCTGACCCGCCACTACACGATTAAAAACCGCATTGATTATTACTGAGCCGTCGGCTTCAGCAGGGAGGGCCCCGGCGTTTTGTGTTCCGCCAGATACTGATGCTGGAACAGACACATGCGGATGGTGTTGCGATACTCGCCGTTAATGAAAAACTCATGGATCAGTTCACCCTCGACCATAAAGCCGAGCTTGCGGTAAATATGGATCGCTTTTTCATTCTCTTTATCGACAATCAGATACAGCTTATACAGATTGAGCACGGTAAAGCCATAGTCCATCGCCAGCCGCGCGGCGCGGGTGGCGAGGCCTTTTCCCTGGAAGTCGGGCGAGATGATGATCTGGAACTCGGCCCGGCGGTGCACATGGTTGATTTCAACCAGCTCCACCAGTCCGGCTTTATCGCCATTGCATTCGATCACAAAGCGACGCTCGCTTTGGTCGTGAATATGCTTGTCGTACAGATCGGAAAGCTCAACGAAGGCTTCATAGGGCTCTTCAAACCAGTAGCGCATCACACTGGCGTTGTTGTCGAGCTGGTGAACAAAGCGCAAATCTTCGCGCTCAAGGGGGCGGAGTCTGACGTGTAGCGCGTCGGTCATGGGAATTCCTGTGGTCAAAGCGGAAAAGAGGGGACGGAAAGGCGGCGCCCGCAGGCGCCAGCATGCTCAGGGATTGATCGCCCGGCCGGTACGGCGGTCAAGGCAGCGCAGGGTGTTTGGTTCCCAGTAGGCATTGACGTTGGCGCTCTTCTGGCAGTTATCCTGCGCGTCAAAGGCGACATCGGTTTTGTCCCACTCTTTTTCCGCCCGTTTGTTCACCTTCTGGCGCAGGCTGCGGGTGTCGTTCCATTGCTCTTTTTCCATCGACGCCTGCTGACGGCTTTGCGCGCTGTCGCCTGACTCAATCACCAGCCGGTCGGTGGCTGCGAATGAGCTGGAGGTATAGACCACGGCGCTTAACGCCAGAATGGCGGTCAGGCACCAGCGTTTGTTCAGTGTCATGTTCATCACGATTTCCTTTAGGTGATGGGTTAACCCTCAGGTTAAGTTTACTACAGCTGTTTTGCCGGGCATAGCCGACAAAACAGCATAGGGAAAGGGCTATTATCGCGTAGAATAGTTCAACGCTTTGTCTCTTTTACGAATCTTTTAATGCTCAAAACCACGCTGCTGTTCTTTGCCACCGCTCTGTGTGAAATCGTCGGCTGCTATCTGCCGTGGCTATGGTTAAAACGCGGGGCCACGCCGCTGCTGCTGATCCCCGCCGGCCTGGCGCTGGGGCTGTTCGTCTGGCTCCTGACGCTCCATCCAACCGCCAGCGGGCGGGTATATGCCGCCTACGGTGGCGTGTATGTTTGTACCGCATTGCTCTGGCTGCGGGTCGTTGACGGAGTCAAATTAACCCATTATGACTGGGCGGGGGCGGCCATCGCGCTGTGTGGGATGCTGATCATCGTGGCGGGCTGGGGACGGGCATAAGCCCGTCTAATGTGATCCCTGCCACTTTTTTAAACCCTAATTCTTGTATGGTAGTCGACCTGTTGCCTTACTTATCAGACATCATATTGGGTTATGACTCTGTAAGGAACAACGATGGCTATTGAGACATTTGCCCCACAGGCGGGTGCAACGCCGCTGCGCATCCGTCGGGTGCAGAAGATCACCCTGACGCTGCTGTTTATCGCCGGTATCGTTAACTTTCTGGACCGCTCTTCCCTGAGCGTCGCCGGGGAGGCGATACGCGCCGATTTGGGTCTGAGCGCCACCGAGTTCGGGGTGCTGCTCTCCGCTTTTTCGCTCTCCTACGGCTTCGCGCAACTGCCCTCGGGCATTTTGCTGGATCGCCTCGGACCGCGGGTTGTGCTGGGCGCCGGGCTAATATTCTGGTCTGCGATGCAGGCCCTGACCGGGATAGTCAATTCGTTCTCGCATTTTATTCTGCTGCGCATTGGCCTCGGGATCGGCGAAGCGCCGTTTATGCCCGCCGGCGTGAAATCGATCAACGACTGGTATGCGCAACGAGAGCGCGGCACAGCGGTGGGGATATTTAACTCCTCGACGGTGCTGGGTCAGGCCATCGCCCCGCCGGCGCTGGTCATCATGCAGCTGGCCTGGGGCTGGCGGACAATGTTTGTGGTGATTGGTGTAGCCGGTATCCTGGTCGGCCTGTGCTGGTATGTGGGATACCGTAACCGGCGGCAATTCACCCTGCAGGAGGAGGAGCAACGCTATCTGGCCAGCGAGGAGGCGGCCCGACCGGCGCTGAAACTGAGCGAATGGCTGGCGCTGTTTAAACGACGTACCACCTGGGGGATGATCCTCGGCTTCTCCGGGGTGAACTATACCGGCTGGCTGTATATCGCGTGGCTGCCGGGTTATCTGCAGGCGCAGCAGGGATTGAGCCTTGCTAAAACCGGCTGGGTGGCGGCGATCCCGTTTCTCGCTGCGGCGGTGGGCATGTGGGTCAATGGGCTGGTGGTCGATGCGCTGGCGCGCAGAGGCTACGATCTGGCGAAAACCCGCAAAACGGCGATTGTAGCCGGACTGGTGCTTTCCGCGCTCGGCACGCTGTTGGTGGTGCAATCAAACACGCCGACCCAGGCGGTGGCGTTTATCTCCATGGCGCTGTTCTGCGTCCATTTCGCTGGCACCTCGGCCTGGGGATTGGTACAGGTGCTGGTGGCGGAACATAAAGTGGCGTCGGTGGCGGCGATCCAGAACTTTGGCAGCTTTGTGTTTGCCTCCTTCGCGCCGATCGTCACCGGCTGGGTTGTGGATACCACCCACTCTTTCAATCTGGCGCTGGTGATCGCCGCCGGCGTGACCTTCGCCGGGGCGCTGTGCTACTTCTTTATCGTCAAAACCCGCATCGATTAACCGGCCTGGAAGCAACAGGCCCGCAGGGAGGCGTGGCCTGTGCCATGTTCCGTCTTCTCTTACCGCTTCGTGGTGGATTTTCTCCTGTCATCTCAGAGATTTTGTGACCGCTCGCCAGCGAGCACAACCCGGCAAAAGCTTCTTGTATGGTAGTTGACAGAAATCAAAGATGTTATACCAATTGCGTGAGATGGTTGAGGCACAAAGGCATTCTCCTCGAGAGTTCTCCCAGAGAATGGTTGATGAGCCACATAACAACGAGAGTTACCATGGAAAACACCCTCTTAACCGCTAACGCCATCCTGCCCGGCTACGATCGCCACGCGCTGGTCCCCTGTATCGTCCATCTGGGTTTTGGCGCGTTTCACCGCGCCCATCAGGCGGTATACGCCGATATACTGGCCAGCGAGTACGGCAGTGACTGGGGCTACACTGAAGTCAACCTGATTGGCGGCGAGCAGCAGATCGCCGATCTCCGGCAGCAGGATCTGCTGTATACCGTGGCCGAAATGTCCGCCGACGCGTGGACCGCGCGCGTGGTCGGGGTGGTGAAGCAGGCGCTGCATGCCCAGGTCGATGGTCTCGAGGCCGTGCTTTCGGCGATGTGTGAGCCACAGGTGGCCATTGTCTCCCTCACCATTACCGAGAAAGGCTATTGCCATTCGCCCGCCAGTGGCGAGCTGCAGCTCGATCACCCGCTGATCGCCGCCGATCTCGCTAACCCGCGCCAGCCGAAATCGGCAGCGGGCGTGGTGGTGGAGGCTTTAGCGCGCCGCCGGGCGGCAGGGCTGCCTGCCTTTACCGTGATGTCCTGCGATAACATGCCGGAAAACGGTCATGTGATGCGCAACGTCGTTTGCGCCTACGCCCGGGCGCTGGACGCGGACCTCGCTGCATGGATAGAACAGAACGTCACCTTTCCGTCGACCATGGTGGACCGCATTGTCCCGGCGGTGACCGCGGAAACCCTCGATAAAATTGAACAGCTGACCGGCGTGCGCGACCCGGCTGGGGTGGCCTGTGAGCCGTTCCGCCAGTGGGTGATTGAGGATAATTTTGTCGCCGGACGTCCACAGTGGGAGAAAGCGGGGGCGGAGCTGGTCGCCGATGTGGTGCCTTTCGAAGAGATGAAGCTGAGGATGCTCAACGGCAGCCATTCGTTCCTCGCCTATCTCGGCTATCTGGCCGGTTATCAGCATATCAACGACTGTATGCAGGATGACAACTACCGCCGCGCGGCGCTGGCGCTGATGCTGGACGAGCAGGCCCCGACCTTAAAAGTGCAGGGGGTGGATCTGTCACACTATGCCAGTCTGCTGATTGACCGCTACTGCAATCCGGCGCTCAAACACCGTACCTGGCAGATTGCAATGGACGGTAGCCAGAAGCTGCCGCAGCGCATGCTGGACTCGGTACGCTGGCATCTGGCGCACCAGCATGACTTCACGCTGCTGGCGCTGGGCGTGGCGGGGTGGATGCGCTATGTCGGCGGTGTTGACGACGCCGGCCAGGCAATCGAAATTTGCGATCCGCTGCTGCCGGTGATCCAGCAGGCGGTAGCCGCCAGCGCCGATGGCGAAGCGCGCGTCAAAGCGCTGTTGGGCATTGAGGCCATCTTTGGCCGGGAGCTGCCGCAGGAAGCGCGGTTCGTCTCGGCGGTGACCCGCGCCTATGTAGCGCTACAGCGTCAGGGGGCGAAAGCCACCGTTGCCGCATGGGCTGAGGCGCAATAATCATTTGTTCCCGGTGTCGGTCATGGGGTCGACACCGGCTCTTCTGCTGTTTCTGCACGGTTCCGCTGATAAATCTTTTTTGCTGTTGATCGCTTTTAGCAGGCTAAAAATATGATCGAACGCAATGTCCTTACATAACTCTATATTTCCCTGATTTACTAAAGATAATTAGCTGTTATTTTTCCGAATAATGGCTGGTCATTCACCGCAAAAATGGCATAGTTAAGTTATTGAAAAATCATTTTCTCTGGAAAAGGAGTGCGGGCCATGTATAAAAAGATTTTATTGCCTGTTGATGTTTTTGAAATGGATTTAAGCGATAAGGCAGTGCGTCACGCGGAATTTCTCGCATCGGCGGAAAATGGCGAGATCACCTTGCTCAACGTCCTGCCGAACAGCAGCCGTTCGTTATTACGCGGATTTACGGCGGATATTCGTAAATTCGAAGCCTATATGCAGGAAGAGTCAGAGAAAAAGATGCGCGAGGTGGCGCGACTGTTCGACCTGCCAATGTCACGGATCCATACCCGGGTCGTGTTTGGTAACGTGCGCGATGAAATTCTGGCTATCAGTAACAACGAAGCGTTCGATGTGATAGTGATTGGCTCCCGCAAACCGGGGATCTCCACCCATCTGCTGGGCTCCAACGCCGAGTCCATTTTGCGCTACGCCAAAACGCCGGTGCTGGTGGTCAGATAATCCCCTCCGTCACGACGGCTGCGTCAGCCTTATTTCGCAGCCGTCTGGTCCTTACTCTTCGCTAAACCAGTCGCGATTCTCCTGGCGGATCAGCAGCACAGATTCGCTGATTTCATGCAAATGAATACTCATGGCTTTCTCGACTGCCTCAGCGTCGCGTTTTTCCAGCGCGGTAAAAATTTCGTGATGCTGGCGCAGAAGCATCTCCGGGGAGGAGACATGGTCAAGGCTCATGTAGCGCACGCGGTCAATGGCGGCTTTGATGTTTTCCACCGTATCCCAGGCCAGCTGACAATCGGCAATAACCGATAGCTTCTGGTGAAATTCATCATCAAGCAGGAAAAAATCGTTTAACTGCTGGCGGTCGACGGCAATACGCTGCTGATGGAGATTCTGCTCCAGCTGATAGACTTGCTCATCGTTAATCATGCCAGCGGCACGGCGGACCACCGCGCACTCAATCGCCTGGCGGACAAAGCAACCATTGCGCACCTGAGACAGGGAGATTTTGTTGACGTAGCTGCCGCGCTGGGGACGGATCTGGATAAGTCCATTCTCCGCCAGCTTAATAAAGGCCTCGCGCACCGGCTGACGAGAT
The DNA here is from genome assembly GCF_046602535.1 of Klebsiella sp. 1SOBk10mer. Classification (NCBI taxonomy): domain Bacteria; kingdom Pseudomonadati; phylum Pseudomonadota; class Gammaproteobacteria; order Enterobacterales; family Enterobacteriaceae; genus Klebsiella; species Klebsiella sp. 1SOBk10mer. The sequence goes on along the minus strand of NZ_JBKIUP010000003.1, from coordinate 123,513 downwards.
ACCGCAAAACGCACGGAGACTTCTTTCTCCGACAGCGGCGTGCCAGGCGGGATGAGGCAGTGAACGATATCCCGGCGGAGGATGCGATAAATTTGCTGATTAACGGGTTGCGTCGGATTCAGTTGCGATTCTGCGGCCATTGATGGTTACTTTTTATGGGGTTATGCGCACTATTTTACGCGTTTTTTGCGGTTCCGCCCATACCCGGCCATCAGGCCGGGTGGCTGACGGTTAGCCCTGGCGGTGAACGCTGAGCCCGGCAAAGCTCTGGCTCACCGGCATCATCTCCAGGGTGTTGATGTTGACGTGTTTCGGTAGGGTGGCCACCCACCAGACCGCCTCGGTCACATCTTCCGGCGTCAGGGCTTCGGTGTTCTCGTAGGTTTTACCGGCTTTGGCGTCATCGCCTTTAAAGCGGACGTTAGAGAACTCGGTGCCGCCCACCAGGCCCGGCTCGATGTCGGTGACGCGCACCGCGGTGCCGTGCAGGTCAGTGCGAAGATTGAGGCTGAACTGGCGCACAAAGGCTTTGGTCGCCCCATAGACGTTACCGCCGGCATAAGGCCAGCTGCCCGCCGTGGAGCCGATGTTGATGATATGGCCGCGATTGCGCGCCACCATGCCCGGCAGGACGGCGCGGGTCATGTACACCAGCCCTTTATTATTGGTGTCGATCATATCTTCCCAGTCTTCCACGCTGGCGCGGTGCGCCGGCTCCAGGCCGAGCGCCAGACCCGCGTTGTTCACCAGCACATCGATAGCCTGCCACTCGGCGGGCAGGTCAGCAATCAGCGTCTCAATAGCGGCGCGGTTGCGGACGTCCAGTTGCGCGATATAAAGATTATCGCCCAGCTCGTCTTTCAGCGTCTTCAGGCGCTCTTCGCGACGTCCGGTGGCAATCACTTTATGACCGTTAGCGACAAAACGGCGAGTAATACTTTCACCAAAACCGGCAGTGGCGCCGGTGACCATGATAATCATCTTACTGTTCCTCAACGCTTTTTGTGTTTTCATACCATAGCACGCACAGGCGGCGACCGGTAACGGAAATCATTGCGACCCCTTAAGGAGAAGCCTAATCTTACAGGATTAGCCTGTGCAGGAGAGAAAGATGTCCGAACAAAACCCCTTTTTTAGCGTCAGTCTGTTGCCTTACCAGGCGCCGCGGTTTGACCTGATCGAAGACAGTCACTATCGGCCGGCGTTTGATGAGGGCGTTCGGCAGCAGCGCGAGGAGATCCGCGCCATTATCGACAATCCGCAGCCGGCCAGTTTCGCCAACACGCTCGAGGCGCTGGAGCAGAGCGGACAGCTGCTGGCGCGGGTGACGCGGGTCTTTTTCGCCATGGCCGGCGCCCATACCAACCCTTATCTTCAATCACTGGATGAACAATTTTCCGCCGAGCTCGCCGGGCTGGGGAATGACATCTGGCTCAACGAGGCCTTATTCCAGCGGGTGAACAGCGTCTACGAACAGCGCGAGACGCTCGCGCTTGACGGCGAATCCCTGCGTCTCCTGACCCTGACATGGCAACGTTTTGTTCACGCCGGGGCAACGCTGGACCCGGCGCAGAAGGCGGTGCTGCGCGCGCTGAACACTGAAGCGGCCACTTTGCAAAGTCAGTTCCAGCAGCGGCTGCTGGGGGCGGCGAAAAGCGGCGGCCTGGTGGTCGATGACCGGCATCAACTGGATGGCCTGAACGATGAGGAGATAGCGGCGGCTGCCGAGGCGGCGCGCGAAAAAGGGCTCAGCGATCGCTGGCTGCTGACGCTGACCAACACCACCCAGCAGCCGCAGCTGCTTGCGCTGCGCGACCGGCAAACGCGGGAAAATCTTTTCGCCGCCGGCTGGACGCGCAATCAGCAGGGCGATGAGCATGATACCCGTCGTCTGGTGCTGCGGCTGGCGGCGATCCGCGCGCAGCAGGCGGAACTGCTGGGGGCGGCAGATTACGCCAGCTGGGCGCTGACCGATCAAATGGCGGCTTCCCCGGCGGAGGCATTGGGCTTTATGCGTCAGATCGCGCCGGCGGCGCGGGCGAGGGCGGAACGTGAGCTGGCGGACATCCAGCAGGTGATCGACAACGAAGGCGGGGCGTTTCACGCGCAGGCATGGGACTGGCTTTACTACAGCGAGCAGGTGCGGCGGGCTGCCTATGCCATTGATGACGCGCAGCTTAAACCCTATTTTGCCCTCGAGCGCGTGCTGCAGGACGGCGTCTTCTGGACGGCATCGCAGCTCTTTGGGCTCCGCTTCGTGGAGCGCTTTGACATCCCGGTGTACCACCCGGATGTGCGGGTCTGGGAGATCTTCGACCACAATGGCGAAGGGATGGCGCTGTTTTATGGTGATTATTTCGCGCGCGATTCAAAGAGCGGCGGCGCCTGGATGGACGTGTTTGTCGAACAGTCGACCCTGCGGGAGCAGCGCCCGGTTATCTATAACGTCTGCAACTACACCCGGCCGCAGAGCGAGCAGAGCGCGCTGTTGTCATGGGATGAGGTGATCACCCTGTTCCATGAGTTTGGCCACGCCCTGCACGGGCTGTTTGCCAACCAGCGTTATGCCAGCCTCTCCGGCACCAATACCCCGCGGGATTTTGTCGAGTTCCCGTCGCAAATCTTCGAACATTGGGCCAGCCATCCGCAGGTATTTGCCCATTATGCGAAGCATTATCGCTCCGGAGAGCCGATGCCGGAGGCGCTGCGCGACAATATGTTGCGTGCGGCAACTTTCAATAAAGGATATGACATGAGCGAGCTGCTAGCCGCCGCGCTGCTCGATATGCGCTGGCACACGCTGTCGACCACTTCGTTACCGGAAGAGGTGGATGCGTTTGAACAGAAAATACTTCGGGATGAGCAACTGGATCTGGCGGCCGTTCCCCCGCGCTATCGCAGCAGCTACTTCTCCCATATCTTCGGCGGGGGCTATGCGGCAGGCTATTACGCCTATCTGTGGACCCAGATGCTGGCCGATGACGGCTATCAGTGGTTCGTGGAGCAGGGCGGTTTGACCCGTGAGAACGGTCAGCGCTTCCGGGAAGCGATTCTGTCGCGCGGCAATAGCACTGATTTAGCTGAACTTTATCGCCAGTGGCGCGGACACGATCCACAGATTGAGCCGATGCTGGAAAACCGTGGGCTGAGTGCGTAGGGTCATTTCGGGCTGACACGATAACCGGGCGCGATGCCCGGTTTATTGACCCCTTTTTGTTCCTCAAATGTCTCCACACTGTTCTCCCCAGTCCCCCCTCAAATTCTGAGAAAAAACGATACCGGCGATATTTCCGTCGCAGTAACGGGGCGGCACAGGTGACAGCGACTTTGTCCGTTTTCCAAACACAGAAAAAGAGGACATCAGGCGCCACTTATTTCCCTGCAAACACGGGTGTTAAGGTTTAATTAACAAACAGGCAGGATACTGACCTCGCCAATCCTCTCATAAAATGGCCAAATCATGAACGAACAGTTACGTAATGCACTACCGCATAAAGACACCCCTTTTTTCCGCATGCTGCATATTATTGTCGCCACCCTGATTCTGCTGCAGATTATTAGCTCTAATTTCACTGAAAGTGAGGCGCTTCGCGACCTGAATATTACCGGGGTCGTCACATGGTTTCATATTGTCTCGGGATTAGCGCTGATTGCGCTTGGTGCGGTGATGCTGGTTTGGATGCTTAATACGCGCGGGTTTCGATACTATTTTGCCTGGTCGACGTTTGATTTTCGTGGTGTGGTTGAAGACAGTAAACAGCTGATGACATTTCGTCTTCCTGAAGCCCATGCCGGGGGCATAGCGGCAATGATTCAGGGGCTTGGCGTACTGGCACTGTTAGCGGTCGCACTCTGTGGTGGACTCTGGTTTGTACTGGACACCGCGTCATGGGCGTCACCGTCGCTGGCGGAAACAGTCCTTCATTGGCATAAGTTTCTGACGGTGTTCATTGAAACCTATTTCTGGGCACATGGTGCGATGGGAGTGCTGCATATCTTTCTCTCCTTTCGCCGTCAAAGGAAACAAGCGATTATTGATTAATGTTCTGCACTTTCTAATTCCGATGAGGATGCGTATTTAAAGGGAAACGACATGCATCTTGAACGACACAGCATCGAAACCGTCGGCTGGCTAAGGGCTGCGGTTCTGGGAGCAAATGACGGGATTGTCTCAACCGCAAGCCTGGTGCTCGGCGTCGCCTCTGCAAACAGCGGCTCTTCGGGTGTACTACTGGCGGGGGTCGCCGGGCTGGTTGCTGGCGCCATGTCTATGGCCGCAGGAGAATATGTTTCGGTATCATCCCAGGCGGATACCGAAGCCGCGGCGCTTGCCCAGGAAAAAAGCGAGCTTGACGCAGATTATCAGGGAGAGGTGCGGGAGTTGACATCACTTTATATCCAACGTGGTGTGGAGCCAGCGCTTGCCCGGCAGGTAGCAGAGCAGCTTATGGCTAAAGACGCTCTGGAGGCTCATGCCCGCGAAGAACTGGGGTTAACGGATGTCCTTTCTGCGCGACCTTTGCAGGCGGCTCTCTTTTCGGCAGTGAGTTTTTCCGTCGGGGCGGGGTTGCCTTTGATCGTTGCCTTGTTATCGCCAGCAAAATTGATATCCATCTCTATCTTCTTTTCTACACTTTTTTCACTGGCTGCGCTGGGCTATCTCTCTTCCGTTGTGAGTAACGCACCGCCTGTCAGGGCGATCATCAGAATTACGTTCTGGAGCTCGCTGGCCATGCTTTTTTCGATGGGGATTGGGCGTATCGCCGGGCAGATACTATTGTAGAATTGTCGAGGGTCTGTTCCTCGACCGCTCCTCATCACTGGTTGAGCTCATCGTGGGGTTTTAATCGGCAGGGAGGAGCACTGCCCACCTCATTCGTCAAGGAGATACGTTTGCATATTGAGACTCATCGCCTGCGTCTTCGCCCTGTCATGGCTGAAGATGTTGTCGATCTATACCGAATTTATGGCGATCCGGCGACAAATACCTTTAACCCCGCAGGGCCCTATCCGGATATTGACTATGCCAGTACGGTTCTCCAGCGCTGGCTTGCCCACTGGCACGATCGCGGATTTGGCAACTGGGCCATATCGGCGCGTGATACCCCGGAAAAAATCATTGGCTTTGGCGGCGTAAGTCTACGCAGTTATAACGATGTCACCATTAACAATCTCGGATATCGGTTTTCCACTGAGGCATGGGGAAAAGGACTGGCCACCGAGTTTGCGATTGGCGCGATAAGATATGGCTTCGAGGCGCTTAAACTTGCGGAGATGTCAGCGGTTGTCCGGGCTAACCATCTGGCTTCGCAGAAAGTTCTCGAGAAAGCCGGGATGAGGTACATTAACGATATTGCTGATGTAAAAGATGCGCCGCCGAGTCTGCTCTATTCGTTGACCTTAAGCGAGTGGTTAAGCCAGTCGGGGTAACCCGCGGGCGCTTATTCGCAAGGCTGGATCGCACCGCAGCCGGCGCATCAGGTGGGGATTGCTCACAGAATCATGCGTTCATTCTACTGGCTCAATTAACTCTGGCCCTTGATTGTTGACATTGCCGACCGCCCGCGATACCGCATGCCAGATGAAATCGTCGGCGGTGACGGCTCCGTCCCTGGCAATCTCCGCCGCTTCCGCGCCGGTGACTTCTTGCCTCATCCATTCCCGGGCGGCTTCCGGCGCCAGGACCAGCGGCCGGCGGTCATGAATATCGACAAGACCGCGATCGGCGGCAGCGGTCACCAGCAAAAATCCTTCGGCGCTATCCCCGCGTTCGAAGGGCGTGCTGCCAATAGCGGCCATAAATATCGGCTGGCCATCCTTGCGCTGGATGAAGTAGGGCTGCTTTTTCTCTCCGGCCTTTTTCCACTCAAACCAGCCGTCGGCGAAGCAGATCGCCCGCCCGTGCTGCCACAGCGGTTTGAACATCCTGCTGGTGGCTGCGGTCTCAACGCGGGCGTTGATCAGCGGGGATTTATCCCACCATCCTGGCGCATAACCCCAGTAAACGGGATCGAGGTGGAGTTGCGCATTCCTTTCACTCAGGAGTAACACTTTTGTCCCGGGTGCCACGTTATACCGCCCAATCGGCGCCGGGTCCCAGGGGATATCATGTTCAGCCTCTTCGGCAAGATAAGCCAGATATTCTTCCCGCGTCTGTGCTTGCGCAAAACGTCCGCACATCGCCACCTCCAGCATAATGTATAAAGGAAAGTATAGTTCATCAGGGAGGGGCCGTTGTGAGAAATGATTTTGAAATCATGCGATTGTGATTCCTTCCCCCAGGCGTATGGCTGACGTCTGGGCACATACTGTTTAAGTTGCCTATATTGCAGGCCATGATTCTGGCCTGAAATATATTAATAGAAGTTACGTATTCACCATGTGAATTGTTGTTGCGATAAATGTACGCAGGCGCAAGTACTGAGTATATGTCGCCTGAACAAGGCGTGTAGATGGGGTTGAAGGTGGGGCGTTTACCCGCCGCTGCAACAGACGAAAGGCAACGGCGTAGAAAAAGATTAGTTATCCGGGTTGTTGGAGATGCCTCTCCATACCATCCCCAGACCGATCAACATCGACGCGAAGAGGGCGAACAGGGTGGTAGAGATAAAAATGCTGGTCATTATGATGCCTCAGAAAGTGCGTATGCAGATTATTAGGCACGGGGGGACGAGAAAGGTTCCTTCCCTGGCGGATTATCTTTTCACCAGCGTCTTTCCGTCTGGCGCCAGCGAGGCGGATGTCATATCGAGGCACCGCTCTTGACGGAGGGATAATGCGGGGAGCCGTGTTTCTCCCTGCGCTGTTGCAGGAAGCCACTGGCAGGGGGATGCGTCGCGTTTCGGGCGTTGACATCCCATTGTACAAGTTATATATACATGTCGCTTCTGTTTATTGAATGTTAAACAGCATCAGTTATGGGACTCAGAAGCACCACACCCCCGCCGTCGGGCGGGGGTTACTTTGCCACCTGACCTGGTTATTTCTCACTGTGAGTGACGAAGAAAATTTTTATTTCAGGTCTTGAAAAACGCGCTTTAGCTATTATTTTATATAGCGGACAAGCAATGCTTGCCTTTATGTTGAGCTTTTGAATGGATATTCAGGAGGTTAATGATGGCACTCAAAACCTTGTCAGCACTCCCGGTATTTGCTGATTCCCTTTTTGCCGATCGCTTTAATCGTATTGACCGTCTTTTCAGCCAGTTAACTGGCGATACGCCGGTGGGTACCTTACCTGCCTACGATTTACAGAAAGTGGATGACAGTAATTTTCTGCTCAGCGTCAGCGTACCAGGCTGGAAAGATGATGAACTGGAAATTGAGACCGTAGGCGGTAATTTACATATTACCGGCAAACGCGCGCAAACCGAAAATCATTCCGGCGGCAGCCAGGGCTGGATTTATAAAGGCATTCGTCGGGCTGATTTCCAGCTCAGTTTCTCGCTTCCTGAACACGCCCAGATTAATCAGGCGCAGCTGGATAGCGGGATCTTAAAAATTGCTATCCATCAGGAAATACCCGAGAGCGAAAAACCGCGCAAAATTGCGATTGAGAATCAAGGCAGGGTGATCGAGCATAAAGTTTGATTGCGCCTCTGTCCTAAAGTTATTCATTTCAAGGCCCGCGCTGCGGGCCTTTATATTATCCGCTAAAGGAGGCGTAAACGGCCGCCCGGCGATCAGAGAAATCGATATGCTATCCTGTAAACAGGGCCTGTGAGGCTGTGTTCCTTCTAAAAGTCGGCGAGGTGTCAGAATGACGGACCAAATCGATAAAGACGCACAAAATACCCATGAATTGACCACTCGGGTGGCCCGGGCGCTTATTGCGAGAGGCTGGCGACTGACCACGGCGGAATCCTGCACCGGTGGCAATCTGGCGGCGGCGCTCTGTGCTCAGGCTGATACCGCGGCCTTTTATGATACCGGCGTGGTTACCTTCAGCGATGAAGCCAAGCGCAACGTGCTGCAGGTCCGCGCGGAAACCCTGGCGGTACATAGCGCTGTCAGCGAAGCGTGCGTTCAGGAAATGTCGACCGGTATTTTGACGTTAGCCGGGGCCGATATCGCCATCGCCATCAGCGGCTATGCGGGGCCGGAAGGAGGGGAGGATGGAACTCCCGCCGGGACGGTATGGTTTGCATGGAACTTTCGCGGCCAGATCGAAACCCAACGGATGCGCTTTACCGGTGACTGCGAGGCAGTGGTGGCACAAGCGGTGCGCTTCGCCATGGCGGCGCTGGGCGAAAAGCTCGCCCACTGGCAGTGACGCTACTGGACGCTGCGCCCTTACAGATCCGCAGCCTGGCGCTCTACCGGCCAGAGAATCTCCCCGATGCCATTCAGACAAGGCCGGGAGAACAGGAAGCCCTGAAACAGGCGAATGCCAACCGACTGTAGCCAGCACCACTCCTCCAGGGTTTCAACGCCTTCCGCCACGACCGTGATGCCTAAATCTTCGCAGCAGCGGACGACCGAGGCGACAATCGCCTGCTTGGTGCCGCTGATATGAATGTTGCGCACCAGCTCTGCGTCCACTTTAATTTTGTCAGGCTGAAAGCGGGTCAGTAACGACAGGCCGGAGTAACCCGCGCCAAAGTCATCGATGGCGAGCTTCATGCCCGCGACGCGCAGCGCTTTGAGCACCTTGCGGAACTGGTCGAAGCAGGTGATCACCTCCGTTTCGGTGACCTCTATCAGCACCTGGTCCGGCCTGAGGCCGGCCGCCAGCAGGCTGTTCATCAGCCAGCCGACGGCGTCAGGATGGTTATACAGTGAACCGGGCAGCAGGTTAATGGCCAGTTGGTGTTTGCCAAGCGGTAGCTGACCTGCGAGAGAGAAGGCATATGCTTTGCTCTCGAGGTCGAAACGGTAACGATCCTCCGCCGGGATGGCGGCAAACATCTCCACAGGGGATCCGCCGGTAGGGCTGCGGATCAGCGCTTCAAAGGAGGAGATTCGCTTTTTCGCTGGTTCGACGATAGCCTGCAAGGCAAACTGGCAGGGTTGATCGGGCAGATGACGCGGCGTGGCTGTGCCCCCGGCGGCCCTCATCGTCCAGCGAGAAGGCTGCAACGGCTCGGGGAGACAATAGCGCCCACCGTTAGCGATAAAGGCGTTAATCAGTCGGAACATCCGGTCGTTGATTGGCTCGGTGACCCCGAACGAGCTAATGCGCAGGATCTCCTCCAACGCGCCATCGTTATCGTAAAGACGGAGATCCAACATGCGCATCCCGGTGCCGCGAAAGCGACGGTAGGCCGAATAGTCGCGCATCAGCTCAACCACATCGCGATGGCGCGGATCGCTTTGTATTTCGTGGAATAACGACTCCAGACTCTCCTCGCTCCCTTCCAGCACCTGGAAGAACTGCAGGCCGTTAAACAACAGAATGCCGGTGATGCCAAGGGGCGTATTTTTCCCGCAGGCGCGATGAATTAAAGCGTCGAGATCGGTGAGCGGGCGGTCAGGATCAACCTGGCTGCGATAAATCAGGGTGGTTAGCATTAGTCATTCCGGTCGCTGCAGCAAAGCTGCGATGGCCTGTGCAGCGCATGTTGAGAAAAGTATGGCCTGCCCCCCAGATAGGGAGTCTGTATTTGGTGCCCTTTAACTAACCGTGATGTCCGCACGCAGAACGTGAGTTTCACTTGGTGACTACCTTCACTCTACAGGGAATCTAAAGTTTAGCTATCTTTTTCGCATGCTCAATGCAAAAAAGGGCAAACAGACCGATCGCATTTTTTGGAAATATTGGCTCAGCGTATTAACTTACCGGTTAATACTCGTCACCAGGAATTATCCTACCATTCTATTTCACGCTCTCAAAAAGCGATGCTGGTCTTGCCTCGATAAAATGGAATGCATAATATCAGTCCAGGTTAAATTTCTTTTTTTAGGTCTGCTATGAGTGACTTGTTTATTATTTTATGCCTGATTCTCTGCCCCGTTATTTCTTTGTGGAGTGGTGTTTCTTACATTCGGGAAAGACGCAAAAGACGCTACGTCTTCCGTTCCAGAAGATAATCTGCAGAGGTAATACAATGGCGATTGTATTAACGTCTTGCGAGTAGTTTTACGAGGTTGTTAAATTGCTGGCGGCTGTTTAAATTGAACTTGCACATAATATTCTTTTTATGCGAATGAATTGTTTTATGGCTAATTTTAAGCGCCGCGGCGACTTCATGCGGACTTAATCCAATACTGAATGCGTAAATGACTTTGGTTTGCGCATCGCTGACCGTCTTGCAGGCGCAATTGATGCAACGCCGCAGGCGATTGAAGGATGGGTCATGATGAGGTGGCAGGGAGCGCTGAATCGCGCTGGCTATCTCATCTTTAAGAAGCTGAACGGGAGCGTGGGGAGGCATAAACACCGCCTGCCGCAGACAGTTGGGTAAACCCTCTTCGGCGGTAGCTTGTTCATTATCCTGAAAAATAAAAAGCGTGTATTGCTCTGGGGCATGCTGAAACAGGTCATGACACAGGTACCATTCTCCCGCCACCATTTCCGTGAAGATCACATTAGCTTGCGCCATCCCATCCGCGTTCCATTGTTGAGAAAACTGATACTCTGATCCCCCGTAGGTCTTCATCGCTTCATCCACCAGTTCCGCAATAGCAACCCGCAAATAGTGATTTTTTATATTGATCAAAAAATTCGTCATATAACTTCCCTGTTGGGTATTAAAAAAGGTGTCAGAATAAATTAAAGAATATAATGGTGAGGTGCAGACGTTTTTTAGCCGGGGTAATCTAAGGGATGTTTTTCATTAATGCAATATCTGCCTGGAAAAGTGAGATATCGGTGTATTGGTATGCGAAAGTTCCTAATAAACAAAATGTTAAGGATATATCGATCAGCGTTTTAAGCGTTTTGATGATTTTTTATTTTTGCGATGCATAAAAAGCTTAGTGATAGCCAGTATCTGTTGTTAGAATTAGCGGAGGACAAGATTACAGGAAGTATGTAGTGCTTATGAAGCAGAAACTCTATTTAAAAATGTTGGCGTGGCTGGAGGATAATATCTACTGTAACCCGGCGATCGATGACCTGGCACAGTATATGGGCTATTCGCGTCGGTTTGTGTACGAGGTGTTTTATCAATACGGCCGGTTACCCATCGGGCAGTATATTCGCCTGCGGCGCTTGACCATCGCAGCGGTCAGTCTGCGCTTAACGCGGCAACCGATCGCCGCCATAGCCTGGCAGTTAAGTTACGATTCGCCGCAGACCTTTTCCCGCGAGTTTAAGAAACGGTTCTCGCTTTCGCCACGGGAATACCGATGCGCAGCGCACTGGGATACGGCAAAACTGTTAAAAAAACTCTCCCCGGATGATGAACGTCTGCCATTGGCGCGGATCTGTTCCCTGCCGGAGCGGGTCTATTATGGCTACCCGATGAAGTATGAACTGCGCCTGTCGGATATGGTGCTGCAACGCACCGCCAAGACGGCTATCAGACAAAAGGTTGACCGTTTTTTTACCGCCGGAGAGGGCTCACTTTCCATACTCTCTGATTACGCCGCGGCGCGTCAAAATGAGCTTAACGTCGAGATTAACGCCTTTGTCGGTTGTCATGAGGCGCGAAAGCCATCGTCCACGTTGACCGCCCGGTCGGGACTCTATGTCGGAGTTGATTTCTACGGCAGCTGGTCACGCTATGCCCGTTTGTCCAGCGATCTCTATCTGGATCTGCTGCCAACGCTGGGGGTAAGCCGTCGCGACGGGTATGACATAGAATGTTTCATGGCACGCCATACGGAAGGCGGAGATACAGAAGAGAGGTGCTATCACGTACGCTATTTTATACCGGTGACGCTGAAAGCGGCGGCTCAGCAGCCGGGCAGCGATAATGAGTCAGTCCCCGCGAGGGGGACCCAATAAGGTGGCCGGAGCCACCCAAATAAACTTCACAGTAAAAACCACAGCAGCCAGGTAATGAGGAAGCCCGTCACCCCCATGATGGTTGTCAGTACGGTCCATGTTTTGAGTCCGTCCGGCACCGAGAGCCCCAGATAGCGCGTGACCACCCAAAATCCGGCATCGTTGACGTGTGACAATCCGAGTGAGCCGAAGCAGGTCGCCAGCGTCACCAGCACCAGCTGGAGCGGCTCCAGCCCGGCAACCGCCTGTGACAGCAGGCCGGAGGTGGTGAGGATCGCCACGGTGGCCGAGCCCTGCGAGGCCCGAAGCACCAGCGACAGCAGGAAAGCGGCGGGCATCAGCGGCAGATGAATCGTCTCCAGCGCCTCGGCTAAGGCATTGCCGATGCCGGAGGCGACCAGCACCCCGCCAAAGGCGCCGCCGGCGCCGGCGACAAGGATAACGTCCGCCGAGGAGGGGATCGCGCTGCCGGTCACTTCTCCCAGTTTTTTCAGGTTCATACCCCGCCGGATGCCCAGCGTCCAGCTGGCCAGCCCCAGGGAGATCAGCAGGGCGACGGGCGGGGTGCCAATGACGGTCATCAGCTGGCGAATCGCGTTTTCCGGCAGCAGCAAGGCCTGACAGAGCGTTCCGGAAACAATCAGCACGATGGGCACCACGATCAGCCCGCCGATAACCAGCGCATTCGGCGGCGCCAGTCGGGTCTGCTGCGCGTTGACGGAGAGGTCGGGCACCTCGGCCGTTTGCTGCTGTTCCAGCACGTTAATCGACAGATGATAATGGCGCTGATTGATCGACCGGGCGACAAAATAACCCACGATACCCACCACGACCGACACCCCAATCCCCGCCAGCATCAGCCAGCCGACATCGCTATGCAGAATACCTGCCGCGGCCGCCGCGCCAGGGTGGGTTGGCAATGCCACGTGGACGGTTAACATCACTCCGGCCATTGGCAGGCCAAACTTCAACGGCGACATATGAGCGACTTTACTGAAGCCGTAAATTAACGGAATGATGATAATAAAGCCGACTTCAAAGAAGACTGGCGTGCCGAGAATAAAAGCGACGATGGTTAAGGCGGCAATCGTCCGTTTAGAACCCAGCACGCCGGTCAGCGTTTTCGCCAGCGATTCGGCGCCGCCGGATATTTCAATGAGCACCCCCAGCATTGATCCCAAAATAATAATGCTGGCGATATGGCCGAGCAGGCCGCCCATCCCTTTTTCAATGGTGGTAATGATCTTATCCGCCGGAATGCCGGTGGCGAACGCCACCAGCAGGCTGACGATCAGGAGCGCCACAAAAGGATGCGCTTTAGCTTTGATCACCAGCAGGAGCAACAGCACTACGCTGGCTAACGCAATAAGTAACAGCGCCGATGTCGACATAGTTTTGCCTCGGGTATTAACAGGTATACAGAGAGTTATATTTTTAGAACCGCGCTTTATTTTTTCCGGTAGGGCGAAAACCATTCCAGTCCGGAAAGGGTATCCGCCCTGGGGATATATTCGCAGCCGATCCAACCGTCATAGCCCGCTTTATCCAGTAACGCATAGATCCATGAATAATTAATCTCGCCCTCGTCCGGTTCATGGCGGTCGGGCAGGGAGGCTATCTGAATATGGCGGTACTGACCGGCATACTCAGTAATAAGATGGCTTAAATTACCGTCCACTTTCTGCGCATGAAACAGATCTAACTGCACCGCGATGTTTGGCCGGTCGACCCGCTTCGCTATCTCCAGCGTCTGATATTGGCTGTGGTAGAGATAGCCCGGTTTGGTCTGCGGATTCAGGGCTTCAATGAGCACTCGCTTGTCGTGGCGGGCAAAGCACTCGGCGGCGTAGCGCAGGTTATCGACAAGCTCGGCCTCGCAGGCCGCGCGATCCATCCCCGGCGGCACCACGCCGGCCATGATATGCACCTGCGGACAATCCAGCTGGCAGGCATACTCCAGCGCCAGCTCAATATCACGCCGGGCCTCGGCGCTCCTGCCCGGCAGGGCGGCGAGACCCCACTCCCCGGCATTAACGTCGCCGGGCGGGGTATTAAACAGCACCAGCTGCAGCTGGTTTTCCTGCAGGCGCTGTTTAATTTCCCCGGCGGCATACTCATAGGGGAACAGAAACTCCACGGCTTCGAAACCGGCGCGGGCGGCGGCGGCAAAGCGGTCCAGGAACGGCAGCTCGGTAAACAGCATGGATAAATTTGCAGCGAATTTTGGCATGGTTTTATCTCAGTTCATCCACTTCGTCAGCGGTCAGGTAACGGATCTCGCGATTGCCGAGGGTAAACATCAGCCGCGCGGTCTCTTCCAGCTCTTCGGTATTGTTGGTGGCTTCGCGCAGCGATGAGCCGGTGACCACCGGACCATGGTTGGCCAGTAAAAAGGCGTTATAGCGCGGCGCCAGCCCGGCCAGCGCCTCGGCAATGCGGTCGTCACCCGGTCGGTAGTAGGGAACCACCGGGACGTCGCCGACCCGCATCACCACGTAGGGAGTAAAGGGGCGAATACAATTGTGCGGATCGAGCCCCTGCAGGCAGGAGAGCGCGGTCAAATAGTGGCTATGCAAGTGGACGATCGCCTTGCAGGCCGGGTTATGCAAATAGACCGCCCGGTGAAAAGCGACCTCTTTCGACGGTTTGTCGCCGGCGAGCCATTCGCCTTGCAGGGTGACCACCGACAACCGCTGCGCCTGCAGCTCGCCCAGGCAGGAGCCGGTCGGCGTCGCCAGCAGGTTGCCGTCCGGCAGCAGCAGCGACAGATTGCCGGCGGAGCCGGTGGCATAACCGCGGTTAAACAACGAGGCGCCAATTTGCACCATCTCATCTCGCAGCTGTTGCTCAGTCATGACAAAACTCCTGCTGGGCACGGGCAAAAAACGAGATATCGCCGAAATTCCCTGACTTCAGCGCCAGGGAGAGCGGCTGGCGGGTGTCACGCACCCAGGGAACTCCAGGAGAGATCGTCGGCCCGATATGGAACGCCTCTACCCCCAGCGTCTGCGCCACGATGCTCGACGTTTCCCCTCCGGCCACAATAAAGCGGGTGAATCCTTTCGCTTTCAGCGCGGCGGCGAGGGCGGCGAACAATTGTTCCACCCTTTCGCTGCTGGCCTTGTCGCCATATTGCGCCTGGATCCGCTGCAGCGTTTGCGGCTCGGTGGTGGCATAGACCATCGGCGCCAGCGGCGCATCGCGGTTTGCGTCCACCCAGGCTGCCAGCGTCCCGACATAGCCTTCGAGATCGGTAAAGCAGGCGCTTAAGTCAACGGCGCGGGCGGGAGCCTGTTCACGATAGGCCGCCACCTGGCTGTTGGTCATCAGCGAACAAGAGCCCGAGAGCACCACCGCCGGGCCGGGCAGCGGCATGCCCGCCAGGGATCCTTCACCCTGGGTTCCGTGGCGCTGCGCCCAGTTGCGGGCGAGGCCGATGGCGAGACCAGAGCCGCCGGAGACCAGCTTCATCTCCCGCAGCGCCGCCCCCTGGGTCAGCAAATGCTGTTCACTAAGGGCATCGAGCACCACATAGCGCACCGCCGGATCGCTGATGGCCGCCAGCGCGGCAGCGACCGCTTCCGGCCCCTGATCGATAATTGGCCAGGCTATCAGCGCCGCTTTACCGCCGCCCTGGCGTTCGATTAAGCGGCCGAGGTGGGCATCCTCCATTGGCGTCACCGGATGGTGGCGCATGCCGGACTCATTGAGCAACTGCTGGCCGACAAACAGATACCCCTGATAGACCGTGCGGCCGTTCACCGGCAGCGCCGGTGATATCACCGTCCGCGTCTCGCCCAGCTCTGCCAGCAGCGCATCCAGTACCGGGCCAATGTTACCCTGCGCGGTGCTGTCGAAAGTGGAACAATACTTAAAATAAAATTGCTGACAGCCCCGGGCTTGCAGCCAGCGCAGGGCCGCCAGGGACTGGCTGACGGCGGTTTCCACCGGGCAGGATCGCGTTTTCAGACTGATCACCACCGCTTCACTGGTCAACGGCAGTTCGTGGGGCGGTACGCCGTTTAGCTGCACCGTCGGCATGCCGTTGCGCACGAGGAAGCTGGCGATATCCGTGGCGCCGGTAAAGTCATCGGCAATGACACCAAGCTGCATCTTGTCTCTCCTCACTGTTTATGGCCCGGCAGGGTAATGCCGTTGAAAATCTTGATCACCGCGCTGTCATCTTCCCGGCCGAATCCGGCGTTGCTGGCGGAGGTGAACATATTCAGCGCGGTGGTCGCGAGCGGCAGCGGGAAGGTCAGCGCCCGGGCGGTGTCATTCACCAGACCGAGATCTTTGACAAAAATATCGACGGCGGATTTTGGCGAGTAATCGCCATCCAGGACGTGCTGCATACGATTCTCAAACATCCACGAATTACCCGCCGCGTGGGTCACCACGTCGTACATCGTCTCCAGCGGGATGCCGGCGCGGGCGGCGAGGGCCATCGCTTCGGCGGCGACGGCGATATGCACCCCGGCCAGCAACTGATGGATGATTTTCACCGTCGAACCGAGGCCAATGTCGCTCCCGATGCGGTAGACTTTGCCGGCCACCGCATCCAGCACTGGCGCGAGGCGGGCAAAGGCGGCATCGCTCCCGGAGGCCATTACCGTCATGTCGCCGGCGGCCGCTTTCACTGCGCCGCCCGATACCGGCGCGTCGAGCATCAAGAGCTGGTATTCTGCCAGCGCTACGGCTATCGCCTGGGCATCGGCGGCGGCGATGGTTGACGACACCATCACCGCGGTGCCCGGCTTCAGATGGGCGGCGAGGCCGCTCTCGCCGAACAGGATCCCCCGCACCTGGGCGGCATTGACCACCAGCAGTACGACCGCATCCAGCTCAGCGGCGAAAGGCACCGCGCTGGAGCCTGCGCCTTTGGCGCCCGCCTCCAGCAGCGCGTGGCAGTTGTCGGGGTTGATGTCCACCCCCCAGGTGTTCAGGCCCGCCTGCAGGCAGGCGCGGGCGGCGCCCATGCCCATCGAACCCAGTCCAATCACGCAGACGTTAGTGTGTGCAGTCATGACGGTCTCCTTGTGAATATTCGTTAATTAATGTTATTTAATGATAGAGTAAAGCGTTATCATGTGAATTTATGTGAGAGTTATCACGAATAACCCACATGAATATAAAAAATTCACAGGCGGAAAGTGGCTGCGCGATGGCGATTCTTGCCCTAAAATAGCGTAAAAACAGCGGTCAAGCGCAATAACAGTACAGGGTATCGTCAGGCTCCCGGCGTAAGTGGTGTGGTCTGGTGTGAAAAAATGGTAAGGGGAGAGCGGTGATTCCAATTGAACGTCATCAGCGTATTTTAGCCCTGGTGGAGCAGCGTGGGGCGGTAAGCATTAATGAGCTGACGGAGATCCTCGGCGTGTCCCATATGACTATCCGTCGGGACGTCAGTAAGCTGGAAGAACAGGGGCTGCTGGTCAGCGTCTCGGGCGGCGTGCGCGCCGTCAGCCGGCTGGCCGCAGAGCCCAGTCATCTGGTGAAAAGCACCCTGCAGAGTAAAGAGAAGCAGGCCATCGGCGCGCTGGCGGCCAGTCTCATTGCCAAAAACAGCTGCATCTATCTTGATGCCGGCACCACCACTCTGGCGCTGGCGCGGGCCATCCTCGACCGGGACGACCTGCAGGTGGTCACCAATGATTTTGAGATAACCCAGCTGCTGATAGATGCCAGCCAGTGCGGGGTGATCCACACCGGCGGCACCCTGTGCCGGGAGAACCGCTCCTGCGTCGGCGAGTCGGCGGCGCGCACCTTGCGCCACCTGGCTATCGATACGGCCTTTATCTCCGCCAGCGGCTGGGACAGCCGCGGAATTTTCACCCCTGATGAGAACAAAGTCACCGTCAAGGAGACCGTCAGCCAGGTCAGTGCCAGAAGTATCCTGCTGTGCGACAGTTCGAAATACAATCAGGTGGCCACGTTTATGGCGTTGCCCTTGACTCGCTTTACCACCATCATTACCGACCGGCATCTCTCCGATGCCGCCGCCGCCCATATCACCCGGCACGCCTGCGAGGTGCTGCGCGCCGGGTAAGGCGCGCGGCCTTCGCCGGGCTAGCGCTGCCAGTGTTCGATCAGCGCCGCGCCTATCCCGGCGATCTGCTGGTTACGTTCGGCCATGGTCGCTGCGGTATCCCGCAGATAGATCACCACGATACGCTCCGCTTTGCCGTCCGGGCCGAGCAGGGCGACAATGCCGCGTGAGCCCCGCTCACCGGCCCCGGTTTTATCGGCGATAAACCAGCCCGCCGGCAGCACGGCGCGGATCAACGGGCCGGCCACCCGGTCGTCAACCATCCACTGCAGCAGCTGCTGCTGCGAGCGGGCGCTCAGAGAGGGGGTGGTTAGCAGCTTGCGCAGGGTGGTGGCCATGCTGGCCGGGGTGGTGGTGTCGCGCACGTCGCCGGGAAGCGCCTCATTGAGTTCTGTTTCCCAGCGGTCAAGACGGGTGACGTTGTCACCGATCTGGCGCAGAAAAGCGGTCAATCCCGCAGGGCCGCCGACGATCTTCAACAGCAGATTGCCGGCGCTGTTGTCGCTCATGGTGATGGCGGCGGCGCAGAGTTCGCCAACGGTCATCCCGTCGGCAAGGTGTTTTTCGCTGACCGGGGAGTAGTCCACCAGATCCTGCTGGCGGTAGTGGATCCGCCGATCCAGCTGTTCGTCGCCGGCATCCACCCGGGCCAGCACCGCGCCGCAGAGCAGCACTTTAAAGGTGCTCATCAGCGGAAAGCGCTCACTGGCGCGCCAGGCGGCCAGCGTGCGGCCGCTGGCCAGATCCATTTCAACATAGCCCACCCGGCCCGCCAGCTGACCTTCGCTGATTTTAATCTGCTCAAGCGGCTGAGGGCTGGCGAATACCGCCAGTGGCAGGGCGGCAATCAGGGAGATAAGGCACAGGCGAACATAACGCATAACCGTAATACTTCCTTGTGTAAGGGCCGATAAAGGCGAGAAAAGGTGTGACGAATAAGAATAACCCGGTATTTTGCTGATTCACAATTCCTCTTTTTTCCTTCATCATTTGTCATCTTTTATTTCGAATAATCAATATTTAGCTCAGCCTAAGCACGCTATTTTTTGACTCAAGGCCGCAATGAACTATAAGAAAGTACTTAAGACCGCACGCTGGCTGGCGCCGCTGATTGCTGACGATACGCCCGCCGCGCTGCGCGGTTTGCCAATGATCTATGCCATCCCGGGAGGAACTGGTGCACCCGATAATTAAGGTCATGCTGGTGGGCGGTAAGGCGGATGGACTGCTGGTCAGCGTCGCCGACGATGCGACCGAGGTCTCGGTGACGCCTGCGCAATACGGTGCGCCGTCCGGGCAACCGCTCAGCTATCGTATCGTAAGTCAAACCATTGACGATGAACGCTATTTCTTTGGCGTCTTTAGTGACGCCCATCAGGATAGCGACAAGCTGACGCGGGTGGCGCTGACCCGCGGAATGAAAAAAATGTTCTGTTGAACCCGGGCGGAGTGAGGGGATGCGATAGTATCCATGCCGCGGCTTTGCTACTGTGGCAGCCTTCTCTCTCCGGGCCAGGACGCATCATGATTCAGTACATCCATATACAAAACTTTCGCTCAGTCAGGGATATCGAACTGGAGCTGGGGCCATTGAACATTGTCTTCGGTCCTAACGGCTGCGGCAAATCCAATATTTACAACGCCATCCATCTGTTGACCGCGGCTGCCGACGGCAGGCTGTCGGGGTTTATCAGCGCAGAGGGCGGCCTGGAAAATATGATGTGGTCCGGAGATCGTTCCCCCCTCGATCGCCATCCCCGCCGGCTGCAAATCGCCTGTCGGACGGAGAGCTTTGATTATGAACTGCAGGTAGGTTTCCCGGAAAAATTGCCCTATCCGACGCAGTTCATGCTCGATCCCATCGTCAAAGAAGAGCACATCTGGCTGGCAGGCTACTCCCGTCGGCCTTCCTCCCGCGTACTGCAGCGCAAGAATCAGGCGGCGTTCCTCGTCGATGTCACCGGGGAGAAAAGCACCTTCACCGAGAGTATTTATGAAAACGAGTCGGTGTTCGGTCAGCTTGGCGAGCCGCACCGTTTTCCCGAAGTGTCGCGGGTGCGGGAGACCCTGCGCCGCTGGCGGTTTTACCATGAGTTCGCCATTGGTCGCCACTCGCCGCTGCGCCAGCCGGCCGTGGGGTATCGTTCGCCGGTGCTCGACAGCGATGGCCATAATCTGGCCGCCGCCTTTCAGACCATTGTCGAGATTGGCGCGGAGGAGATGTTGCACGAGATCCTCGCCGACGCCTTTCCCGGCTGCCAGTTTTACTGTGAAAACGAGCACTCGCGTTTCGCCCTGAAAATGCGCCGGGAGGGGATCCGCAGGCCGCTGCTGGCGGCGGAGATGTCCGATGGCACGCTGCGCTTTCTCTGTCTCGCCGTCGCGCTGCTCAGCCCGCGCCCGCCGGCGTTTCTGGCGATCAATGAGCCGGAGAACAGCCTGCATCGCGACATGCTCCCGGCGCTGGCCCGGCTGATAATCGAGGCCTCCCGCTACAGCCAGATCTGGCTGACCAGCCACTCGGCTGAACTGGCGGAGCTTATCGCCGCCGGGGCGCCCTGTCAGCGCTATGCGCTGGAGAATAGCGGCGGAGAAACGCGCATTGTGGCGTAAACCCCGTCATCCCTGACGGGAGCGCCGGGATCAGGCGGGGGTCTGCGTCTCCGCTGCTGGCAGCAGGCTTTTGCCGCCGCGTAAGGTGATGAACGAGAGCAGGGTGAAGCTCAGGGTGATGCAGCCGAGGATCAGATAGGCCTGATGGAAGCCGACGGTGTCATACATCCGGCCCACCCAGGCGGAAAGGACCACCCCGGACAGCTGTTTCGACAGGTTAAAACCGATCAGGAACAGGGTGGCCGAGAGCCGCGGGTTAAAGGCGGAGGAGATATATTTAAAGGTCCCGACCAGCAGGAAGGGGATCTCAAACATATGCAGCATCTTGAGGATCACCACCTCTACCGCCGATGAGGCGAACGACGATCCGAGAATGCGCACTGACATGATCATCCCGGCGGTCAGCAGGGCGTTTTTGGCGCCGATGCGGTTAACGATGGCCGGGGCGCAGAACATAATTAGCGCGTTGAGCAGCTCGCCGCCGGTGGTGACGAAGCCAAACACTTCGGTACCGCGCTGCGGACTGGCGAAAAAGCTTTTGAAAAAGTTGGCGAACTGCTGATCAAACACGTCGTAGACGCTGGCGACTCCCACCACATAGACGATAAAGCCCCAGAAACGCGGCATACGTAACAGCTCGGCCGCGGTGCGCAGCGAAAAGGCCTGGCGATTGGCTCCCAGCGCCTCAATAACCTGGGCGCTGTTGCTGCTTTCCGGGCGCGACAGCCAGAGCAGAAGACCTAGCACCAGCGCAAAGCCGGAGGCGATCCAGAAGGTAATATTGGGGTCGATGCCGAACAGCACGCCGGTTATCGAGGCGCACAGCGCCCAGCCGACGCAGCCAGCGACCCGCACTTTGCCATATTCAAAGCGGTTTGCCCGGCTGACGCGCTCGATATAGGCTTCCACCGCCCCGGAGCCGCTGGAGAAAACAATCCCCAGGTAGATCCCGCCCACCAGCGAACCGGCGATAATATTCATCTGCAACAGCGGGGAGAAAACGAAAATAAAGAACGGCGCGAACAGAATTAACAGTACCGTGATGGTCCACAGCAGATGTTTGCGCAGGCCAAGCTTATCCGACATCAGACCAAATACCGGCTGAAAAATAATTGCGAACAGCGAGATGGAGGAGAAGACGATCCCGGTTTCCGTTTTGGTTAAATGGTTAACGTCCGCCAGCCACACCGGAAAAAAAGGAAAATAGGCCGACATAATGAAATAGTAAAAGAAAAAGAACAGCAGGAAATAGACAAAATTATGCCGTTCTCGCGGCGCCAGTTCAGAGAATTTCATCACCATGATCCCTTGTTATTCTGTTTGTAGGGTGGGGGCTGCCGCCCCCACGGATTAAAGGCAACGCAATGAGACCTCGTACTGCCAGCGCGTTTGGGTCAGGAGCCACTGCGGCAGCACGCTTGGGGTCCAGGAGTCATCGCCGCCCACTCCCATATGCAGGCCGTCGAGGGTGATCCACACCCCGTCTTCAGCCTGGATCTTGTGCCAGTGGTCGGTCTCCATCAGCTGACGGGTGCTCCATGGCTGAACGGAGAAGTGGAAATGACCGCTGACGTGCCAGCGTCCCCAATCCAGCGCCTGGGTATCACAGCGCAGGCCGTTTTCCGTCGGGAAGATGTAGGGCGTGCTCATCGCCGCCAGCGGCTGCTCCCAGCGGGCGAAGCAGGCGCTGCTCCGCCGGTCGGGGTAGTTCTCATGCGGTCCCAGCCCCAGCCAGCTCACCGGCGCCTGCTGTTCCGCCACCTGGAAATGCAGTCCGACCCGCGGCAGCGGCGGCAGCGTTTCCGCGCGCTCGCCGTCCACCGTCAGCCGTACCGTTCCGTCCGCAGTAAAGCGCATGCGCCAGTGGCTGACAATCACCACCTCGTCGCCGCGCAGGTAGTGCCAGCGGCTGTCGACAAGGGTCTCATTCGCCAGGCGCTGGGCATCGCACTGCACGCAGCGCGCCTCCAGGTCGAACAGGCCGGCGCTTTTCCAGCGCTCCACCCAGGCGTTGGGATCGATGCGCTCCACTTCGCTGACCCCGATGTCATTGTCGAGCGGCGCGCGGATAAACTGATCCTGCAGGGGGGTCAGCAGCTGCTCCTGACCGGCAAGCGACCAGCCACTCAGCAAACCGGTCCGCCGATCGACGGTCCAGCACTGCGTGCCGGCGCGGATCTGCCAGGCCTCCTCGCTGACGACGAGATCCGGGGCGCCGGCAGGCAACGTGGGCGCCGGCAGCGCCAGCGGGGCGGGCAGGGGAAACTGCTGCCAGGCGACGCGATGGTCCGCCGGGGACCAGTCAGTCGCCCGGGGCTGGACCACCTCCAGCGTCAGCCACACCGCGCGGGCGCCTGGCGGTATAATCAGGTCATCAAGCAGCGTTATCTCGTCACTGCTCTCCGGGGGAAGCGCCAGCGTCAGGTTGCCGTGATACAGGGTTTCACCGGCCGCCTGCACCTGCCAGCGCAGCGCTTCGTTATCGCTCTGGCGGAACAGGTATTCGCTGGCGATGCGCACGCGCAGCGGCGAGGTCGACAGCAGGGCGAACTGGAAATACTGCTGGGCGTGCTTCGCCTCGATCAGCGACGGATGCGGCGTGCGATCGGGGAACACCAGGCCGTTCATACAGAACTGGCGATCGTTCGGCTTATCGCCAAAGTCGCCGCCGTAGGCCCAGCCGACGCTGCCGTCGTCAAAGGTTTTGCAGATCGCCTGGTCGGCCCAGTCCCAGATAAACCCGCCCTGCAGCCGCGGATACTCGCGGAAGGCCTGCCAGTAATCGGCGAAGTTGCCGAGACTGTTGCCCATCGCATGGGCGTACTCGCAGAGGATCAGCGGCCGCTGCTCGCCGGGCAGGCTGATCCATTTTTTGATCCCCCACTTCGGTACCGCCGGGATCGGCTGGTCGCGTTCGACGCGGGCGTACATCGGACAGATAATATCGGTAGCGGTGGTATCCGCGCCGCCGCCCTCGTACTGCACCGGACGGCTCGGGTCGTTGCGCTTCAGCCAGTGGTACAGCGCTTCATGGTTGCCGCCGCCGCCAGATTCGTTACCCAGCGACCAGATGATAATGCATGGATGGTTGCGGTTGCTCTGTACCATCCGGGTGACGCGGGCGCTGAAGGCTGGCAGCCACGCCGGATCGTCGGACAGCCGGTTCATCGGCACCATGCCGTGGGTTTCAATATTGGCTTCATCGACCACGTACAGACCGTAGCGGTTGCACAGCTCATACCAGCGCGGCGCGTTGGGGTAGTGTGAGCAGCGGACGGCGTTAAAGTTGTTCTGCTTCATCAACAGAATGTCCTGCACCATATCCGCCTCGCTGACCACCTGACCGCGCAAATGGTGGTGTTCATGGCGGTTAACGCCGCGGATCAGCAGCGGTTTGCCGTTAAGGCGCAGCAGACCGTCGGCGATCTCGATGCGGCGAAAACCGATATCCCACGCCTCGGCCTCCAGCAGTTCGTCGCCACGCCACAGGGTGACCACGGCGCGATAACAGTTCGGGGTTTCCGCGCTCCAGTGCGCCGGCGCCGCTACCGCCAGGGAGAAATCGACCCGTTCGGCATAGTGGCCGCGCTCATCCACCGCCGGGGAGCCTAACGGCTGACGATGGGCGGCGACAGGCTGCTCGCCGCGCCACAGGCTAACCCCGACGCAGAGCCCGGCAAGCGCCGCCTCTGTCGCTTCGACGGTCGCCTGAACCTGCAGAGCGCCGTCGCGGCAGAGGGCGTCAAGGGTCGGCGTCAGCTGCACGTCGCATAGCCGCTGGTGCGGCTTATTCAGCAGCCACACCGAGCGAAAAATACCGCTCATTCGCCACATATCCTGGTCTTCCAGCCAGCTGCCGGCGCTCCAGCGCATGACCATCACGCACAGGCGGTTGTCGCCCGGGCGCAGGAAGGGGCTGAGATCGAACGCCGCCGGGAGGCGGCTGTCCTGGGAGTAACCGACCCAGGCGCCGTTGCACCACAGATGAAACGCTGAGTTGACGCCGTCGAAAATAATCTGCGTCTGTCCTTCCGCGCGCCAGGCGTCATCGATCGCAACGTGCAGGGAGTAACAGCCGGTTGGGTTATCCTCCGGCACCCGCGGCGGGATGGTGTCGATGGGGTAGCGGACGTTGGTGTAGATCGGCGCGTCATAGCCCTCCATCTGCCAGTTGGAGGGCACGGGCGTCCCGCGGCTGCCTGGCAGGTCCTGCGTCAGCCACTGCGCATCGACGGCAAACGGGCTGCGGGC
Organism: Klebsiella sp. 1SOBk10mer; assembly: GCF_046602535.1. Lineage (NCBI taxonomy): Bacteria > Pseudomonadati > Pseudomonadota > Gammaproteobacteria > Enterobacterales > Enterobacteriaceae > Klebsiella > Klebsiella sp. 1SOBk10mer. Next base: position 98,710 of record NZ_JBKIUP010000003.1, on the reverse strand, counting down.
GTAAGCAAATTGCCACTCGCCGTCCAGCTGACGACGTCGAGGCGAAGGGCGATTATCGCGGGCGGCAAGCTCATCGCGCCAGCTGGCGAACGCGGGATGCGCTGGCAGGCGGTTGAGATGGGTAATGGTCTGGTTCTGCCAGTCTTCGCGGGCGAGGACGGCGTGGAAGTCAGGCGCGTGGCGGCGACTGGTATCGCTTATTGGCATAGTAATCCCCGGTAAGTCAGAAAATGTCGATCGCTAAACAGGATAAAGAACGTTATCGGATAATTTGTTTTGTCCAGCAACGACGGCGGAAATGAAATTAACAGACGATCACGAAAGCGAGGGTAAAGCGCTGTTTTTTGTCGCGCGTTAAACATAAAATGTTAGCGCACGACATTGTTATTGCTGAGGAGAAAAAATGCCGCGTCGTACCGCTACCCTGGAGGATGTCGCTCGCGCGGCCGGGGTTTCCCAACAGACCGTCTCCCGGGTCCTGAACCGTCCTGAAGTGGTGTCAGCCCGCACCCGCGAGCAGGTAATCCGCGCGATGCAGGCGCTGCACTACGTACCTAACCGCTCGGCGCAGCTGCTCGCCGGCAAAGCAGCGCCCTCCATTGGGCTTATCACTGCCTCGCTGACCTTGCATGCTCCCTCGCAGATCGCCGCCGCGGTAAAGAGCCATGCCAGCCTGCACCAGCTGGAGGTGGCAATAGCGATGCCGGCGCAGGCCGACTTCGCCGCGCTGCAGGCCCGGCTGGACGAACTGCGCGCCCAGCATATTCGCGGAGTGATCGTTAGTCTGCCGCTGGAAAGCGCTACCGCCGAGCGACTGGTTAAAGAGAACCCGGATATGGCCTGCCTGTTTCTGGACGTCTCCCCGGAGGCCGATGTCTGCTGCGTGCGCTTCGATCATCGCGACGGCTGTGGGGCGTGCGTGCGCCATCTGTGGGAGCTGGGGCATCGCGAATTTGGCCTGCTGGCAGGGCCGGAAAGTTCGGTTTCCGCTCGTCTGCGTCTCGCCAGCTGGCGCGAGGCGCTGCACAGTCTGAATATCGCCCGTTCAACCACGGTGTTCGGAGACTGGAGCGCCGCCAGCGGCTGGCAGAAAACCTTTGAACTGCTGCACCTACAGCCGCGGATCAGCGCCATTGTGGTGGCGAACGATCAGATGGCGCTCGGGGTACTCAGCGCGCTGGCCCAGCTCAATCGCAGCGGCAGCCAGGCGGTATCGGTGACCGGCTATGACGACACCGCCGACAGTCTCTACTTTCAGCCGCCGCTCACCACGGTGGCGCAGGACTTCGATCTGCTGGGCAAGCGGGCCGTGGAGCGGCTGATTGCTCTGATGGCGGCCCCGCAGCTGCGGATCCGCGAGCTGCTGCCGACCCGGCTCATCGTGCGCCAGTCGGCGTGGCCGCTCGCCGCCGCGGAGGACCGGCAGCAGACCCTGGCGCAGCTGAAAGCGTTGGTGGAGAAGCTCTAGCCGCAGGCCGTTGAGGATTTATTGAGGTTGACCATGCTAACCTCGGGATCAAACGTAGAGAGGTCAGGATCCTCTGCCTGCGTAAAATGCAAAATACAATCTATCCATGCAAGCATTGATTTACCGCCAGTCACATGGCGGTTTTTTTTTGCCTTCCTCCGTTTCCCGCTTTGTTCCGTTCGTTTTTTCGCCTGGCATCCCCTGCGGCGGCATGCTACATCTTTCTTTCGGGATAGATGCCGAACACAACGGGAGTCAAGGTCATGATGGTGATTGAGGGGAAAGAGGCGATTGGGCGGGTAGACTGGCGGCGGGTGAGGACCATCGTCGCCGAGTCCGGGCTGAATGAACGTGATGTTCAGCAGCTGGAGCAGGCGTTTCTCCATAGCACCTTCTGCTGGTTTGGCTATGAGCACGGTCAGCTGATTGCCGTGGCGCGGGCCATCAGCGACTGCACCTGGAGCAGCTATTTGTCGGATGTGGCGATCGTCCCCGACCGCCAGGGGCAGGGTTACGGACAACAGCTAATGCTGGCCATCCGGGAGCAGCTGCTGCCCTTCGGCAAAATCTTTATCTATGCGGTGGCCGATAAAATCCCATTCTATCAGCGCTTTGGTTTTGCCATGCTGACCACCGGGATGGTCTGCGCCAGCGAGGAGGGCATGCGCAACATGCAGGAGCAGGGCTATATCCGCCAGCCCTGAGCGCGGATACCGGGCAACGCCTGGCTTAAGCGGTTAAACCAGGCGCAGGCACCGTCAGAGGGGCCGTTCAAGCACAAACAGATACGCTTCCCGCGACCAGAACAGGGCTGTACGGCGTCGCTCCACCGACATGGTTTTTACCTCCCAGCCTTCGCGGGTATAGCTACTGAGAAACTGGCTCATTTTGTCAGGGTCGGCTTTGGCTTCGCCAAAAAACAGGCTGCCCAGCAGGCCCTCTTTATAGATCACTACCCGACACTCTTTCTTCATCATCCACCATCCTGGCGACCGGTTTACTGTGGCCGTCTATTGTCCGCGGCTGGGACGATTTTGCAATCGGAGAAGTTGCAAACTGTTTACGGTACTGCAGTGGGCTTATCGCGAAGCGCTGGCGAAAATGGTGGCGCAGGGTGCCAGCGCTGGCAAAGCCGCAGCGCTCAGCGATCTGGTCGATGCCCATCGTGCTCTCCGTCAGGTGCTGACGGGCGCGCAGCAGACGCTCCTCCAGCAGCCAGCGGGCCGGGGTTTTACCAGTGGCCTCTTCAAAGCGGCGCAAAAAGGTGCGCGTCCCCATGCCGGCGCGCTGTGCGAGGGAGGCGACGGTGTGGCTGGCGGCGAGATGCTGGTGCAGATAATCAAACAGCTGGCCAAGGCGCAGACTCTCCCGGCTGCGGGCCACCGGACGCAGGACCTGCTGCGCCTGACCGCCGTCGCGATGGGGAGAGACCACCAGGCGGCGGGCGACCACATTCGCTGCCTCGCTGCCGAAATCCTCGCGCACCAGATGCAGACAGAGGTCGATCCCCGCCGCGCTGCCGGCGGAGGTCATCAGCAAATCATCACCCACGTACAGGACATCCTCCACCACCTGGATCTGCGGAAAACGGGACTGCAGCGCGGCGGTGTAGCGCCAGTGGGTTGTCGCCTGGCGGCCATTGAGCAACCCGGCGGCGGCGAGAACGAACACCCCGGAACAGATGGAAATAATCCGGCACCCGCGGGCGTGAGCGGCGGCCAGGGCGGCGCACAGCGCCTCGGGGACCGGGGAGTCGATGCCGCGCCAGCCGGGGACCACGATGGTCTGCGCCTGGGCGAGAAGCTCAGGGCCGCCGTCGGTCATCAACCGGACTCCGCCGGTGGCTCTCAGAGGCCCTTCATCGACGGCGGCGACGGCGAACTGGTACCAGCGCTCGCCCATTTCCGGGCGCGGCAGGCCGAAGATCTCCACGGCCACGCCAAACTCAAAGGTGCACAGGCCATCGTAGGCGAGGGCCACCACGCGGTGAGGTGACAGTGTCACCGAAGGAGTTGTCAGGATGTTAGCGTTTTCTGTCATGGTTGCCGGCAGATAAGGGTGATGGGCGTCAGTAAAGTAGTGTTATCACAGACAAGGAGAAGACGCCATGAGTGTAGTAACCCAATTTACCCCCGCCACCTCCGCCGAGGCTATCCGCTGGTTCCGCCATAAGCTGCATCTCGAGACCGACTGCGCCGATGTGCACAGCGCCCAGCGTGCCGGCGAGGTCGACTTTGTCCTGCTGCACGTGGTCGGCAGCGAGGAGGCCTTCGCCAGGCGCCACCTGCCCGGCGCGCTGCATCTCCCGCACAGCCAGATCAGCGCCGAGAGAATGGCGGCCTGGCCGGGAGAGACCCTGTTTGTGGTCTATTGCGCCGGGCCGCACTGCAACGGTGCCGACGTTGCCGCGCTAAAGCTGGCCGAACTGGGGCGGCCGGTGAAAATGATGCTCGGCGGGATCACCGGCTGGGAAGATGAGGGCTATGCGTTTGTCGCCGGTAAATGAATATTTTTCATGCACCATGAAATATTCTCGTTTGCGGCCCGTCGGCCTGCATGCCAGTATCTGGACATATAGCCATCCAGAAGTCTAAAAATTCAAATAATGAACTATCACGGTGGGCAACTAACGCGCCCACCGCTAAGGAGACAGCATGCAACGTCAACAGGCCCCGTTCCGCGCAGACATCGTCGGCAGTTTTTTGCGCCCGGACAGCATCAAACAGGCGCGTCAGCAGCTGGCTGAGGGGATTATCGACGCCGCTCAGCTACGCGAGATTGAGAATAACGCGATCCGTCACCTGGTCCAGCAGCAGTGCGACTGCGGCCTGCACGTGGTCACCGACGGCGAGTTTCGTCGCGCATGGTGGCATTTTGATTTCTTCGACGGCCTGCAAGGCGTTGAGCGTTACGATGCCGAGCAGGGGATCCAGTTCAACGGCGTGCAGACCAAAGCGCACGGCGTGCGCGTTACCGGCAAACTGGCGTTTGGCGACCACCCAATGCTGGAGGATTTCCGCTATCTGAAAAGCATCAGCGGCGACGCGCAGCCTAAGATGACCATTCCCAGCCCGAGCGTGCTCCACTTCCGCGGCGGTCGGAAAGATATTGATGCCACCGTTTACCCGGATCTCAGCGACTACTTCGACGACCTGGCCACCACCTGGCGCGACGCGATCCGTGCGTTTTATGACGCCGGCTGCCGCTATCTGCAGCTGGACGATACCGTCTGGGCCTATCTCTGTTCCGATGCCCAGCGTCAGCAGGTGCGCGAGCGCGGCGACGATCCGGATGCGCTGGCGCGCATTTATGCCCGGGTGCTGAACCAGGCGCTGGAGGGCAAGCCGGCCGATCTGACGGTGGGCCTGCACGTCTGCCGGGGCAACTTCCGCTCAACCTGGATCTCGGAGGGCGGTTACGAGCCGGTGGCCGAGGTGCTGTTTGGCGGCGTCAATGTCGATGCCTTCTTCCTCGAGTATGACAACGACCGCTCCGGAGATTTCGCGCCGCTGCGCTTTATTCGTCCCGGCCATCAGCAGGTGGTCCTCGGACTTATCACCACCAAAAACGGCGAGCTGGAGAACCCGCAGGGGGTAAAAGCGCGCCTCGCTGAGGCGGCGCAATATGTTCCGCTCGAGCAGATCTGCCTGAGTCCGCAGTGCGGTTTCGCCTCCACGGAAGAGGGTAACGCCCTCAGCGAAGACCAGCAGTGGCAAAAAGTCCGTCTGGTGACCGCCATCGCCGCCGACGTCTGGTAATTGCTTTCTTAGCGCAGCGTTGCACCGTGATGAGGCAACGCTGCCATCTCCTTCGCCTCCGCCCTCCGCCTGCGCCGCATCCCACTGTTCTCACAACCTGGCACCGTTTTTGCCTTATCACCTCTGGTTAGCTGTTAATTCTTTATTTTTGCGCTACTCAGGAGTGAATCATGCAACGTAGAACGTTATTAAAAGCTTTTGCACTCTCCGCCTCTGTTATGGCTATGGGTCTCTCATTCCAGGCCTATGCCGCCGACACTATTAAAGTCGGGATTATGCATTCGCTCTCCGGGACGATGGCGATTTCCGAAACGCCGCTGAAGGACGTCGCCCTGATGGCCATCGACGACATCAACGCCAAAGGCGGGGTGTTGGGCAAGAAGCTGGAGCCGGTGGTGGTCGACCCGGCCTCCAACTGGCCGCTGTTCGCCGAGAAGGCGCGCCAGCTGCTGGCCCAGGATAAGGTGGCGGTGGTGTTTGGCTGCTGGACCTCGGTCTCGCGTAAATCGGTGCTACCGGTGTTTGAGGAGCTGAACGGCCTGCTGTTCTACCCGGTACAGTACGAAGGGGAAGAGATGTCCCCCAACGTCTTCTATACCGGCGCGGCGCCTAACCAGCAGGCCATCCCGGCGGTGGAATACCTGCTGAGCGAGGACGGCGGCGGCGCCAAACGCTTTTTCCTGCTGGGAACCGACTACGTTTATCCGCGCACCACCAACAAGATCCTTCGCGCCTTCCTGCATGCCAAAGGGATCCAGGACAAAGATATCGAAGAAGTCTACACCCCGTTCGGCTATAGCGATTACCAGACCATCGTCGCCAATATCAAAAAATTCTCCGCCGGCGGCAAAACGGCGGTGGTCTCTACCATCAACGGCGATTCCAACGTGCCGTTCTACAAAGAGCTGGCTAACCAGGGACTGAAAGCGACCGACGTGCCGGTGGTGGCCTTCTCGGTGGGGGAAGAGGAGCTGCGCGGCATCGACACCAAACCGCTGGTCGGCAACCTCGCGGCATGGAACTACTTTGAGTCGGTCGATAACCCGACCAACAAAGCCTTTGTCGCCGATTATCGCGCTTACGCCAAAGCGCACAAGCTGCCGAATGCCGATACGGTGGTGACCAACGATCCGATGGAAGCGACCTGGGTGGGTCTGCATATGTGGGCGCAGGCGGTGACCAAAGCCGGCACCACCGACGTGGACAAAGTGCGCGACGCTATGGCCGGACAAACCTTCAAAGCGCCGTCCGGTTTCACCCTGACGATGGATGCCACCAACCACCATCTGCATAAGCCGGTGATGATTGGTGAAATTGAAGGCAACGGCCAGTTCAACGTGGTCTGGCAGACCGATGAGCCCGTCCGCGCGCAGCCGTGGAGCCCGTGGATCCCCGGTAATGATAAGAAACCTGACCATCCGGTGAAAACCGTCAGCCAGTAAGCGCCAGGGCCGACGGAGCGGGAACGTCGCGTCCGTCGGCCGCTGACCAGAGGAGAACGACATGAACGCATTGCGTCTCATGAGTGTGTTGACGCTACTGCTGATCCTGCTGCCATGGCGGGCACAGGCCGCGGAGGCGGACGACTTCGTTGCCGCCAGCCGCAGCCAGCAGGCGCAGCTGTTGACCAAGTGGGCGGCAGCGCCGCAGGCGGATCGTCTGCCGCTGCTGCGGGCGTTGACCACCGAGAGCCTGGTGATGGACGACGGAAAACATGCTTTCCGCACCCGACAGGGCGGATTACAGCCATTGGGTGCCGTCGCCGCGCCCCAGGGCGAAACCCGACCGGTGCGTCTGACCAACCGCCTGCGCAATCTGGCTGCCGGCGCGCTGGCCAGCCACCTTATTTTAAGTGACAACGTCACGGAGAGAGCTTCCGCCGCACGAACGCTACAGCGGGAAGCGACCCCGGCCATGGCCGCGCTGCTGCAGCAGCGGCTGAAGGCGGAAAGCGATGATAATGTGCGGGGCCTGCTGGAGGTGGCGCTGGCCCGGCTGCAGCTCACTCAGCCTGAGGCCAGCGCGCGGCTGGCCGCCGTGACGCTGCTCGGCCATTCCGCGGACCCGGAAACCCAGGCGCTCCTGATCCCCTTTACCGATGCCCAGCATGAGCCGGATGCGGCGGTGCGCGAGGCGGCCAGCGACAGCCTGCAAAAGATCAAACATCGTCTGCTGCTCGGCGATCTGCTGGGCCAGGCCTTTATGGGGCTATCGTTGGGCTCGGTGCTGCTGCTGGCCGCGCTGGGGCTGGCGATCACCTACGGCCTGCTGGGGGTGATTAACATGGCCCACGGCGAGATGCTGATGATTGGCGCCTACAGCTGCTGGCTGGTTCAGCAGGCGCTGGCGCAGCTCGCGCCGCAGTGGCTGGCCTTTTATCCGCTGGTCGCGCTGCCGGTAGCGTTTCTGGTGACCGCCGGGATCGGCATGGCGCTGGAGCGCACCATTATTCGTCATCTGTATGGTCGGCCGCTGGAGACGCTGCTCGCCACCTGGGGGATCAGCCTGATGCTTATCCAGCTGGTGCGCATGCTGTTTGGCGCGCAGAACGTCGAGGTGGCAAACCCCGCCTGGCTCTCCGGCGGCGTGCAGGTCCTGCCGAACCTGATCCTGCCGTGGAACCGGCTGGCGGTGCTGGCGTTCGTCCTGCTGGTGCTGTGCTTTACCTGGCTCATCCTGAACCGCACCCGTCTCGGCATGAACGTCCGCGCCGTGACGCAGAACCGGGCGATGGCCGCCTGCTGCGGCGTACCTACCGGGCGGGTGGATATGCTGGCCTTTGGCCTCGGCTCCGGTATTGCCGGGCTGGGCGGCGTGGCGCTGTCACAGCTCGGCAACGTCGGGCCTGAACTGGGTCAGGGATACATCATCGACTCGTTTCTGGTGGTGGTCCTGGGCGGCGTCGGCCAGCTGGCCGGCAGCGTGGCGGCGGCCTTTGGGCTGGGCATTTTCAACAAAATTCTCGAACCGCAAATGGGCGCTGTGCTGGGCAAGATCCTGATCCTGGTGATGATTATTCTGTTTATTCAGAAACGCCCGCAGGGTCTGTTCGCGCTGAAAGGGAGGGTGATTGACTGATGAGCCAACCTGTTACCTTAACGCTGGCGCAGCGCGCGCCGCGGCCTCTGCGCTGGCTGGGGATCCTGCTGGTGCTGGGGCTGCTGAGCATGCCATTTCTGGCACTGCTGCCGGCCTCCCATCCGCTGGCGGTGCCGAGCTGGCTGCTGACCCTGAGCGGTAAAATCCTCTGCTACGCCATTGTGGCGGTGGCGCTGGATCTGGTCTGGGGCTACGCGGGTATGCTGTCGCTGGGGCACGGGATTTTCTTTGCCCTCGGCGGGTACGCTATGGGCATGTACCTGATGCGCCAGGCGGCGGGCGACGGTCTGCCGGCGTTTATGTCTTTTCTCTCCTGGAGCGAACTGCCCTGGTTCTGGTGGGGCACGCAGCATTTCGCCTGGGCGATGGCGCTGGTTGTGCTGGTTCCCGGTCTGCTGGCCCTGGTTTTCGGCTGGTTTGCCTTTCGCTCGAAGATCAAAGGGGTCTATTTCTCGATCATGACCCAGGCCCTGACCTATGCCGGTATGCTGCTGTTCTTTCGCAACGAGACCGGGTTTGGCGGCAACAACGGTTTCACCGGTTTTACCACGCTGCTGGGTTTTCCGGTCACCGCCACCGGCACCCGCGCCACCCTGTTTATGGCCACGGTTTTGCTGCTGTTGCTGACCCTGTGGCTGGGCTCGGCGCTGGCGCAGAGTAAGTTTGGTCGGATCCTCACCGCGGTGCGGGATGCCGAGAACCGCCTGATGTTCTGCGGGTACGACCCGCGCGGCTTCAAGCTGCTGGTGTGGACGCTGTCGGCGGTACTCTGCGGCCTGGCGGGGGCGTTATATGTCCCGCAGGTGGGGATCATCAACCCCAGCGAAATGTCGCCGACCAACTCCATCGAGGCCGCCATCTGGGTGGCGCTCGGCGGGCGCGGCACACTGATTGGCCCGGTGCTTGGCGCCGGGCTGGTCAACGGCGCGAAGAGCATTTTCACCGTGGCGATGCCGGAGTACTGGCAGCTGTTTCTCGGCCTCATCTTTATCATCGTAACCCTGTTTTTACCCCGCGGGGTGATGGGCCTGCTGCGTCGAGGAGACCGCTAATGCAACCGGATGAAGGACTGTTTACCCGCCAGCTGCCCGGCGATCGCTTTCGTGCGCAAACCGACCCGGTACTGCAGCTGGAGAACATTAACGTCAGCTTTGATGGTTTCCGGGCGCTGACGGACCTGTCGCTGGCGATTGGCGTCGGCGAGCTGCGCTGTGTGATCGGCCCCAACGGCGCGGGCAAGACCACCCTGATGGATGTGATCACCGGCAAAACCCGGCCGCAGAGCGGCAAAGCGATCTATGACCAGTCGGTGGATCTGACCACCCTCGAACCGGTGGCCATCGCCCGCCAGGGCATCGGGCGCAAGTTTCAGAAGCCGACGGTCTTCGAAGCGCTGACGGTGGCGGAAAATCTCGCCCTGGCGATGAAGGGAGATAAATCGGTGTGGGCCAGCCTGCGCGCCCGGCTGAGCAGTGAACAGGACGATCGACTGAATGAGGTGCTGCGCCTGCTGCGTCTTGACGGCGAACGCTACCGCCAGGCGGGGCTGCTTTCCCATGGCCAGAAACAGTTCCTTGAGATCGGCATGCTGCTGGTGCAGGAGCCGCATCTGCTGCTGCTTGATGAGCCAGCGGCCGGCATGACCGATGCGGAAACCGAATATACAGCGGAGCTGTTTCGTACGCTGGCCGGACAGCACTCCCTGATGGTGGTGGAGCACGACATGGGATTTGTCGAGACTATCGCCGACCGGGTGACGGTCCTGCATCAGGGCCAGGTGCTGGCGGAGGGATCGCTGCGGGAGGTGCAGGCCAATGAGCAGGTCATTGAAGTTTATCTGGGACGTTAAGGAGCGCCAATGTTACAGGTGAGTCAGCTACATCAATACTACGGCGGCAGCCATATTTTGCGTGGGGTGGATTTTTCCGCCCGCCAGGGCGAAGTCACCTGCCTGCTGGGGCGCAACGGCGTCGGCAAGACCACCCTGCTGAAATGTCTGATGGGGCTGATCCCGGCGCGCAGCGGTGAGGTACGCTGGCAGGATCAGAACATTACCCACCGTAAACCGCACCAGCGGGTACAGGCCGGGGTGGCCTACGTCCCTCAGGGACGCGAGATTTTTCCGCGCCTGACGGTGGAGGAAAACCTGCTGATGGGGCTATCGCGCTTTCCCGCCCGCGAGGCGCAGCAGGTGCCGGAGGAGATTTACCAGCTTTTCCCGGTGCTCAAGACCATGAAGCAGCGGCGGGGCGGTGACTTATCCGGCGGCCAGCAGCAGCAGCTGGCGATCGGCCGGGCGCTGGCCAGCCGTCCGCAGCTGCTGATCCTCGATGAGCCCACCGAGGGGATCCAGCCCTCGGTCATCAAAGAGATTGGCGAGGTGATCCGTCAGCTGGCGAGCCGCGGGGATATGGCCATCCTGCTGGTGGAACAATTCTATGACTTTGCCGCCGGGCTGGCGGACCACTACCTGGTGATGTCGCGCGGCGCCATCGTCCAGCAGGGCAAGGGCGGAGATATGGAAACCGACGGCGTACGCGCCCTGGTGACTATCTGAACGGACCGGCGGCGTTCGCGCCGCCGGTTTCCTTGCTATTTACGCAGCAGCCGCTGCAGGCGCGCCTGGCGCCAGTTTTTGATCCATTCGCCGAACACGAACAGGCGTAATCCTCTCACCGCCAGCAGAGCGCCCCAGATCAGGGCGACCCAGCCGGACCAGGTGTACTGCGGGTTAGTGTACCGGTTGAGCAGCGCCAGCAGCACGCAGACCACCAGCGCCACCGACAGCGAACGAAAAAAGCGGCTCTCCTGCTGCACCCGCGCTTTCGCTTCCTCTATACGCAGATCCAGCGAGGCTTCCGGGCCCGGCGCGCCCTCCCGCGAGGCTTCGCCGCCGATCTCGGCCACCGTCACCTCAAAGACCGCGGCGAGGGCGCTGAGGGTCTCCAGTCCCGGGCGTTCGCCATTCTCAATGCGCTGGATCGTGCGGACGCTGAGACCCGCCATTTCGGCCAGCTGTTCCTGGGACCAGGCGCGCTGCAGCCGTAATTGTTTGACCTGATTGTTGCTGTTCATATTTGTATGCTCCATAACGTTCTGCGGATGTAAACCTGTGATGGAGTATGGAAAAGCGGGCCGCCAGCCACCACGACAGCGACCCGACAACGACCCGACAGCAACCTGACAGCCGCATGCCAGCTGGCGTCAGGCGTTGGCCAGCGGAGAATCCGGCTGCCAGGGGCGGGCATTGATCCCGCGGAAAATCATCAGCCAGGCGGCGACAATCGCCCCGATAAGAATGACAAAAAGCGACCAGTGCGGCAGATGGGTGAGGATCAACCCCGTCAGCATCGGGTTGAATGCCGCGCCCAGCCATCCCAGCGACTGAGCGGAGAAGTAGCTGGCCTTCATTCCCGGCGGGGCGATATGGTCAATCAGCATATACTCGCCGGGGGCATAAATCACCTCGCCAAGGGTGAAGACTGCCGCCGAGATCCCCCATGCCCACAGGCTGGCGCCGGAGAACATAAAGCCCACGAGGCCGATCACAAAGCAGACGGTGCCGAAGGTCATCAGCGGGCGGATATTTCTGGCGCTCAGTCGCCGGCCAACCGCATACTGCAGAGCGACGACCACCGCGGCGTTAACCGGCAGCACCACGGCCACCACTTTTTCGGCGAAGTCGCTGCTGGCGACCACCAGTACGTACTGCGAGATACAGGAGGCGAAAGCGCCGCCGACGAAGGAGGCCAGCAGCCCTGAACAGGTAAACCACAGCAGCGCGCGGTCGCGCAGCAGCACCGAAGGCGTCCAGACGGCAGCCCCTGGCTGGGCGGCGGCGGCGCCATCTCGCTGCAGAAACAGCTGAATAAACACTAACGGGAAGGCGGCGCAGGCTGCCGCCAGCCAGAATGGCAGATTAATGCTGTGCATCACCAGCAGCGTGCCGATGGGCGGTCCGACGGTCCAGCCGATGTTGAGGATGGTGTAGTTCAGCGAGAAGATGCGCGCTTTTTTCTCCGCCGTCAGCCGGTCGGCGAACCAGGCTTTCAGCACGGTGGAAAAGACCGAGTAGGCGCAGTTGATCAGCGCAAAGAAGATCACCACCAGGATAGCGTTATTGACCAGCGGTATCGCGCTGAAACCAAGGATAAACACCAGCACTGACCACACCATATAGCGCTTTTTGTCGAACTTGTCCGCGAGGATGCCAAAGCCCATGCTAAACAGCACGCCGACCACGAGGGCCAGCGACAGGGCGTAGCCAATCACATCCACCTCCAGCTGATAGCGTCGGGTGAGGTAGATGGTCATAAACGGCAGTGTGGCCCCGCGGCCGATAGTCAACAGTAGCGACGATGCCAGCAGCGCGATGGTGGAGCGCCGGAGTGTGGTGATCATGATTTCCTTGCCTGTCATGTTGTTATAATTTTATGTCTTCGATCACAAATAACACGGCCATCACGCCTTGTACAGGTCGCCCCGGTGGCGATAGGCACTTCCGAACCTGCCAAAAATAATGATCTATCCTGGCGACCGCTTTTTCGCTACTTTGATTTTGTTCACAAAAATTCTAATAACGACAGAGGCAGGGTATGACGAGGAAAGATGGACTGCTGGCGCTGCTGGTAGTGGTGGTGTGGGGGCTTAACTTCGTGGTGATTAAGCTGGGATTGCACAATATGCCGCCGCTGATGCTGGCGGGCCTGCGCTTTATGCTGGTCGCCTTCCCGGCGCTGCTGTTTGTCGCCCGGCCGGCCATTCCGCTGCGCCTGCTGCTGGGCTATGGCCTGACCATTAGCTTTGGCCAGTTTGCCTTTTTGTTCTGCGCTATCGGCCTGGGCATGCCGGCGGGGCTGGCGTCGCTGGTGCTGCAGGCGCAAGCCTTTTTTACCATCATTCTTGGCGCCTTCGTCTTTGGCGAACGCTTACAGGGCAAGCAGCTGGCGGGGATCGCGCTGGCGATCTTCGGCGTGCTGGTGCTGGTGGAGGGGAGCCTCGGCGGGGAGCATGTCCCACTGGTGGGTTTTATGCTGACCCTGGCGGCGGCGCTCAGCTGGGCCTGCGGCAATATTTTCAACAAAAAAATCATGTCCCAGGCGACCCGCCCGCCGATCATGTCGCTGGTGGTGTGGAGCGCATTGATCCCGGTGCTGCCGTTTATGTTTGCCTCGTGGCTGATCGATGGCCCGCAGCTCATGCTGGCGAGTCTACGCCAGATCGATATGCTGACGGTTCTCTCGCTGCTTTACCTGGCGTTTATCGCCACCATCGTCGGCTATGGTATCTGGGGCTCGCTGCTGGGGCGCTATGAAACCTGGCGGGTGGCGCCGCTGTCGCTGCTGGTGCCGGTAGTGGGGATGGCCAGCGCCGCGCTGCTGCTGGGGGAGACGCTGAGCGGACTGCAGCTCGCCGGGGCGGCGCTGATCATGGCCGGGCTCTATATCAACGTTTTCGGTCTGCGTCTGGTGCGGCCGGGCATGGCGCGCGGGTAAAAAAAAGCCCCGGAGACGGGGCTATACACAAGTATGCGTGTAATGGCATCACAGGTCGTGCTGCTGGTAGTACGGCACGCCTAGTTCGTCAGATTTATCATTGCCGGCCGCCATATGATTGAAATCAAACGGCGAGTCGTTATGGTCCGAAGGGAGAATCATTGTGTCACGCTGGTTTTGCCGCACCGGCGTGGTGGTTTGCTCCGCAAAGCTGAAGCTGGATGCCAGCGACAGAAGGACGATAGCTGCGGCAGCGAATAGTTTCATGATTTCCTCAATACGTCTTTGATATTACAGGCGATTAACATCAGTTATTTAGCGGATGCAGATAGCGGGATTCGCCAGGTACATTCGTTATGCGATATTTGTGGGGCGGAACATCGAAATAGTTTTTAAACGTTCGCGTCAAGGTCTGCTGCGATTCGAAACCGTAGCGTTCCGCCAGGTACAGGATTGGCTCATTGCTCTGCTTGAGCTTTTGCGCAATCTCCGTCAGCTTACGGCTGCGGATGTACTGGCCGAGGGAATGGCCAGTCTCTTTCTTAAACATACGTTGCAGGTGCCACTTGGAGTAACCTGAGCGCTCAGACACTTTTTCCAGCGACAGGGGCGATTCCAGGTTATCCTCGATCCACGACAAAATACTATGGATAGTGATGGCGTCATTATTACGTCTGGACATCATCTTACCTCTTCTTATTTTTACGGCAGGACCTTCTTGAGGAGTTGCTCAAGCATGGCGACTTCGTCCGCCGACAGATTTTTTGTTAACTCCTGGTGTAACTTCTGACCCACAACCTGATGACACTGCTCGCAAAGGGCTGCGCCGTCTGGCGTCAACTGCACCAGCACACCGCGCTTGTCAGCGGGGTTGGGTAACCGTTCAATCCAGCCTTTACACGCCAGGCGGTCGAGCATACGCGTCATCGCGCCCGGGTCGACTGAAAGCACGGTTTTCAGCTCAACGGGGGTAATACATACCTCGCAACGAATGGAACAGAGCACCCGAAACTGGGTCGCGGTAATATCCATAGGTGAGAGGTAGTCGTTGAGCAGGCGATCTTTTTTCTGGTTAACCATCTGGATCAAGCGGCCCAGCGGGATCATTTCGTTGAACAGGTCGCTGGTACTTTTCATGATGGTTGCCCAGGCAATGATTTAGTTGCGAGTGATACTATTGCCCAGGCAATCATAAGTCAACATTATGAATTAGCCGATGCCACGATTTGCTAAAACAAAAAAATTCGACACGTGTCACTGTTTGTGAATTTTCTAACGCTTGTTAATTTTTGGCGAAAGTGATTTATCAGCTGGCTGGCGTTGGAATTGTTGAAGCCGGTATACTCACGGATTGAAACCATCTTTAAAAAATGAATATTTACGGGACTTTATTTAACTATGTTCGATTTGTTTAAAGCGATAGGGCTCGGCCTGGCGGTGCTTTTACCGCTGGCGAATCCGCTGACTACCGTGGCGCTGTTCCTCGGCCTGGCGGGCAATATGAACAACGCCGAGCGTAACAAGCAGGCGTTGATGGCCTCGGTGTATGTCTTCGCCATCCTGATGGTGTCATGGTATGCCGGCCAGGTGGTGATGAATACATTCGGCATATCAATACCTGGGCTGCGAATCGCCGGGGGGTTGATTGTGGCCTTTATCGGTTTCCGTATGCTGTTCCCCCAGCAAAAAGCCCACGATTCGATGGAAGCGAAGATCAAATCGGAAGAACTACAGGATGAGCCGACCGCCAATATCGCCTTTGTGCCGCTGGCGATGCCAAGCACCGCCGGTCCGGGCACCATCGCGATGATCATTAGTTCCGCCTCGACCGTTAAGCACGGGGTGGACTTCCCGGAGTGGGTGGTGCTGGCGGCGCCGCCGATTATCTTTGCCCTGTTGGCGATCATTCTCTGGGGTTGCCTGCGCAGTTCGGGGGCGATTATGCGTCTGGTAGGCAAAGGCGGCATTGAGGCCATCTCACGATTGATGGGCTTCCTGCTGGTCTGCATGGGCGTGCAATTTATTATTAATGGCGTGCTGGAGATCATTTCGACCTGGCATCCCTGACCGCGGTGATGCGCAGAGAGACAACAGCCCGCCGGAGCGATACCGGCGGGCTGTTTTTGCGGCTAAATTAAGAGTGGTGCGGCTGGTGTTCTTCCAGCGATACCGGCCAGCGGCGGAAGATCAGCAGGGCCCAGATCAGGCCTGCCAGCGCCGGGATAGCGCCGATATAGCCGATGGAGGCCATAGAGAGATGCAAACTCACCTGGCTGCCCACCAGCGCGCCGGCGCCAATGCCGATATTAAAGATGCCCGAGAACAGCGACATGGCGACGTCGGTGGCGTCCGGGGCGGAGGCCAGCACTTTCACCTGCATGCCGAGACCGATAATCATAATCGCCACCCCCCAGAAGATGCTGAGCAGCATCAGGTGGTGCGGGTTATGCGAGGCCGGCAGAAGCAGCAGCAGACAGGCCAGCAGCAGGCCGATGGCGAGGCTTATCAGCCCCGAAGCGTGCTGGTTACCGAGCTTGCCGAACAGAATGCTGCCGATAATCCCGGCCCCGCCGAGGATCAGCAGCAGCACGGTGGCAAAATTGCCGCTCAGACCCGCCACCGTCTGGACGAAGGGTTCGATATAGCTGTAGGCGGTATAATGGGCGGTCACCACCACTACGGTCAGAATGTATACGCTGACCAGCGCCGGGCGACGGAACAGCACCGGCAGGCTCTTCAGCGAGCCTGAGTGTTCGCTCGGCAGGGTCGGCAGCAGTTTCACCAGGCAGACCAGGGTGGCTAACGCGCCCAGGCCGATCGCCAGGAAGGTCATTCGCCAGCCAAAATACTGGCCGATGATGCGGCCGATCGGAATCCCAAACACCATCGCCAGCGCGGTACCGGTGGCGATCAGACTGAGCGCCTGCGCCCGTTTGCCCGGGGGGGCCATGCGGATGGCTAGCGCCGACGTTATCGACCAGAACACCGCATGGGCGAAGGCGATGCCGATGCGGCTGATGACCAGCACGTCAAAATTCCATGCAAAGAACGACAGCACATGGCTGGCGATAAACAGAATAAACAGGCCGATGAGCAACCGCCGGCGCTCCACTTTGCTGGTCAGCAGCATAAACGGCAGCGACATTAACGCCACCACCCATGCGTAGATGGTCAGCATCATGCCCACCTGGGCAGTTTCCATGCCGAAGCTGTCGGCAATATCCGACAGCAGACCGACCGGGGCGAATTCTGTGGTGTTAAAAATAAACGCGGCGATGGCCAACGTCACGACACGTAGCCACGCTACCTTGCGTGAGACCGTATTCGTAGTCATAAGCTCTGGACTGGTGATTCAGGGGAAGATGTGACGCCGATCATAAAACGTTTGCTGGCGAAAAGACAATCATTATGTGATCTGCCTCTCGTTTCACTGCAAGCAGCCAGGCGCGGTTAAGCAATTAATTTTGCTATGGATAGTGTCAGAGGGGCGCTTTTATGTCATGTTGAAGGAAAGTAAAAAAAGTAAGGACAGTGTATGCAGGAAATTCAATTTTATCTGGTCGATGCTTTCAGCGATAAAAACTTCGGTGGCAATGCCGCGGCCGTCTGCCCCCTCAGCGAGTGGTTAGCCGACGATGTGCTGCTGAAAATGGCCCAACAGCATAATCAGTCCGAAACGGCGTTCTTCGTCCGCACCGACGAAGGCTATGAGCTGCGCTGGTTTACCACGCTGCACGAGATCAACCTCTGCGGTCATGCCACCCTGGCCGCGGCGCACGTTATTTTTGAGTATCTCGACCATCCCTCGGCGACCATCACCTTCAGCACCCGCTTCGTTGGCGACCTGCGAGTCACCCGCAGCGGAGACTGGCTGACGCTCGACTTCCCGGCGTGGACGACCAGCCCGGTGGCCAACCCGCCGGCGGACCTGCTGGCCGGACTAGGCCTCGAGGCGGCCGTCGAGGTACGTGAAGGGCGCGATTATCTGGTGCTGCTGGCGGATCGTCAGCAGGTTGAAGCGGTGCGGCCGGACATGGCGCGCCTGCAGACGCTTGGCAAAATGATCTGCGTCAGCGCGCCGGATGAGGAGTATGACTTTGTCAGCCGCTTCTTCTGCCCGGGTGAAGGGGTGCCGGAGGATCCGGTGACCGGCTCCGCCCATAGCATGCTGATCCCCTGGTGGGGCGAAAAACTGGGGAAAACCACCATGATGGCGCGCCAGGGCTCCGCCCGCGGCGGCGACCTGCGCTGCCAGTGGCAGGGCGACAGGGTGCTGATCGGCGGCCAGGCCACCACCTATCTGCGCGGGACTGTCTATTTGCGTTAATCATCACCGCCGCGTCGTTCCGCTGTCCGGGGACGGCGCGGCGTGCGTCATCAGGCGAGGGAGGCGCCACCGCACATCACCAGCTCCTGTCCGGTCATCGCCGATGCGCCCTCACTCAATAACCAGCTTATCAGCGAGACCACCTCTTGCGGGGTAATGAGCCGCCCCAGCGGCGGCAGCTGTGGCGGGGAGCTTTCCCTGCCGGGCTGACGGAGCATCGGCGTATCGGTTGCCCCGGGCGCCACCACGTTGACCGTCACCCCAGCGGGCGCCAGCTCTGCCGCCCAGCTTCTGGCAAGGGCGACCAGCGCGGCTTTGGTGGCCGTATACTGTGAACGACCCGCTGCGCCACGTGATGTACGGCTTCCCAGCAGAACAATCCGCCCACCCGGCCTCATGGCCGGGGCGAAGTGATTGACCAGCGTCTGGGCCGCGTCGACATGTAAACGCCACAGCGACTCGCCGTGCAGTGGATCCAGATTGCCCAGGGTTGCGGCGGTCATCGAGCCCGCGGCGTGGATGATGGCCTGAGGAGGCTCAATCTGCTCCAGCGCCGCCAGCAGCGCGCTGCGTTGGCTGACGTCGACCGTCAGATGGCGAAAGTTCGGCTGTGAGAAGGGCGGCAGCGAACGGCTCATGCCGACCACCTGCCAGCCGTCCTCCAGCAACTGCCTCACCACCGCGGCGCCGATCCCGGAACTGGCCCCGGTTACAATTGCCTGCTTCATCGCGCCTCCAGCATCGCCGCCGGGATCTTGAATACCGCCTTTCTGACCGGCGCTGGCGTCGAAACCGCACACAGCGCCTGGTGCGGTTCGCCGGGGTAAAAGACCGCGAAGTCGCCGGGACGCAGCAGAATAGAGACACTCTCCGGGGCCGGCTGACAGATATAGAGGTCGGGCTTAATCTCATTATCTTCCGGGCGCATCGCGGGAGCCATGCCCGCCTGGATCCGCTCCTCGCCGGCCAGGATGACCTGAATATCCGCCCACTGGCGATGATATTCCGTATGCCGCTCGGCCGCGGGCTGGGTTTGCACCACGCTGAGGGTGCAGAACCACGGCGCGCCGTCGGGCTGGAACCGGCCATCCTCTCTGGCGCTCAGGGCGGCCAGCGAGCAGACCTCGCTGCTCAAAAGCTGGTTTAACGCCGGCGGCAGGCCAGCCTGCTGCAGCGCCTGCAGATTACCGATAATCATGCGCTTGCTCCTTTCACCCACTGTGGCGAAACGCGAACATACTTGATCGCCTGGCGGTACCAGGTGTAGGCGATATGCAAATTACCGTCTGCTCCCTGTTTGATGCTGGGGTAGGAGAACTCCCGGTTCAGCTTCTGCTCCGAATTATTGGTCATGCAGTAGCCGTCACCCTCGTCAAGATTGCGCAACCACGGCCAGCTTTTGCCGCCATCGGGTGAAATCGCCACCGTCATCGGCGCGCGTGGCGCGCCCCAGAAGGCGCTTTTCCCGGTTGTTTCCGGCTCCTTACTGCCATCGTCATCCGCAATTTCATCGTACAGCGAGGCACGGCGTTCAGTGGCTCCGGCGGCGCTCATATTATTGAACACCAGCACCAGTTCGCCATTGTCGAGAGTTGTCGCCTGAATGGACGAGTTATTGTTCGGCAGCGTCGTGGGCGCCGGCGCAGACCAGCTTTCACCCTGGTCGCTGGAGTGGCTGAACCAGATATGATCCGCCCAGCGACTGCGAAAGAAGGCCGCCAGTCCGCCGTCGGGATGCGGGGTGATGCTCATATGGACGCAGCCAAGGCTCTCCGGGACTGCCACGTCACGCCAGCTTATGCCGCCGTCTGAGGAGATTTTCACCGCGCTGACGTCATTGTTACCCACCCATTTCTCGCCTGGTTCGGTGCGGCAGTAAAACACTGGCAACAGCCAGCTGCCGTCAGGCATGACGCTAATCGGCTGGCGAATAAAGGTACCGGGCTGATCCAACAGGGTGTCGATGGGACCCCAGCTTTGCCCGCCGTCATGTGACTGGCGGTAGCGGACAATGGCGGTATCCTGGTTGCCGGCGTATTGCGCCGTCCATAACAGCCACACTACCTGGTCAGGCGCCTGAAACAGCACCGGATTTTGTTCCGAGCGGTCAGGATCGTCAGAGAGCTTAACCGCTTCGCTCCAGCGATCGCTGTCGGTGGCTAACCGCGATCCCCAGATCGAAATGTCGGCTTTCCCTTCCTGCGAGCCGCCGAACCAGACGCACATCAGGCTGCCATCTTTCAGCTGAAGCAGGTTGGCGGCATGATTTTGCGGGCAGGCGCAGGGGAGCATCGCCCATGCGATATGTTCATCTTGTGGGTGCTGGCGAATGACGCCGTCGAAAGAAGGTATTGTGGTCATGTTTTAGACTCCACGTTGCTCAACAGGGGCAGGAGATGATTGTGATTTATTCGGGATCAAGCGATCGAGGACCATAATGATCGCCGGGGTCGCCAGGGCGACATACATGTTATTGATGCCGAACGGATCGCCAAGTAAATACCAAACGGAGGTCACCACGCAGGCGCCGATCAGACCGGCATTGGCGCCGCGGGTGCTCCGGAAAAACGGTGCGTAGAAGGCGATAACCGCCACCACGGTAATGGACAGGCGTATGGCGCGGGTGAAGAAGGAGAGTTTCAGCACTTCCGGCACCAGCAGCACAAAGACCAGCGGCAGGAAGCCGATAATTAACGATGCCCAGCGCGTGGCTCTGAACTCCTGGTCCGGGGTCGGGTTACGCCATGGCACGTAGAAATCTTTCACCACCAGCGAGGCAATGGCTAGGGCAACGGTACTAACGCTGACGAATATCGAGGCCACAAGTGACGTTGTCACGAGTCCCGCCAGCCACGGGTTCATGTCCTGCAGAAATACCGGCAGGGCGTACAGGCTGTTGATTTCCGGATGCAGATATTTCGCCGCCACGCCGATGATAGCGATGGCAAGGGCGATGGGCAGGCAGAAAAAGAAGGCGATCCAGGTGGAACGCTTTGCTGACCGGACATCTTTGGTGGAGCTGATCGCCTGGATAACAAACTGGGTGCAGAAGATGGAGCCGATGGTGCCGATAAGCCAGGCGAAGATGGTGCCAGCGCCAATGTTGCCATCCCACGTCCAGTAGTAATCCGGCATATTCTCAATCATCGGCGTGAAGCCGCCGGTTTTGGACAGAGCAAAACCCAGAATGATCAGCAGTCCGGCGTATTTTAACGCGCTGTGTAACATGGTGACCCAGGCGACGCCTTTCATGCCGCCGAAAGCGAAATAGAAGGTACTGACGATGGCGGTAATAAAGGCGGCCACGGGTAAGTTGACTTTTAAGACGGTGGAGATAGCCGCGGCGCCGCTGACGTAGTTGCCCACGTTAACCAGCAACAGCGCATAAATCATGATCAGGGAGATGATATTTTTGGTACTGGTGCCATATTTCTCAGCGATAGCGCCGGAGATGGTGATTTTCCCGGTGTTATAGATGCGTTTTACCAGAATCAAACCGAACAGCGGGAAACCGATGGCTGCCCCCAGCACGGACCATGAAGCGGCAATGCCGCTCTCAAAGGCGGCCTGAGCGGTACCGATGGTTGATTTGGCACCAATATATTCCGACATCAGTAATATACCGACAATTAAGGCCGGCATGGCGCGCGAGCCTTCCATAAAATCCCCGGAATTTTTACTACGAATACGGAATGTCAGCCAGGTGGTAAACAGAATATAGGCAATGACAATGCCGACAATAATAAAGGTATCTTCAGCGGTAAAATGATTCATCTTAGCCTCTCTCTGGGCGTACGAATCCTGGGTACGACGGTACCCGGTCTGTTTTATTTACGAAACGCAGCGGGTATTACGCTAAATAACGGGCAATGATGCCGCGAATTTCCTGCAGCTGCTGGTCACTGAACTGCACCGCGTAGCGGCTGTCGCCCACCTCATGACCCATTAGCTGCAGAGCTTTCTTCACCGCCGCAGGCGAGAACGCCACTTTATACAGATCGGTGCGTAGGCCCGTTACCTGCTCCTGGGCCTGGCGCGATCCGACGATATCCCCGGCGTGAAAGCGCGACCAGATGGCGTTAATTTCCGCGGGCGCGACGTTGGCAAGCCCCGAGATGCACGCCGAACAGCCGTCGACAAATCCCTGATGGATAAGCGAGTCCGGTCCGTTCAGAACGTCGAAACCGTCGATATCGCGCACCGCGTCGAGAAAACCTTTCAGGCTGTCGTAGCTGCCGGCGCTATCCTTAATGCCGACAATATTCTCGTGCCTGGCCAGCTGACGCGCGGTCTCCGGGGCAATGGTGTTCCCGGTGCGGGCGGGAATGTTGTAAAGAAAAAGCGGGACACTCAGCGCGTCGGCGATCGCCGTATAGTGGTTAATCAGTTCTTCCTGCTTCAAGGGCACGAACCACGGGGTAATGGCCGATACCGCATCAACCCCGAGGCGGGCGATCTGCTGGCCCAGCCGGAGAGTCTCGCGGGTGGAAACCTCCCCGATATGGGCCACCACCGGGACGCGACCGGCCGCTTCTTCCACACAGGTTCTGGCGACGGCGATCTTCTCTTCCTCATTGAGGACAAAAAACTCGCCGTTGGTGCCGCCGCAGAAAATACCGTTGCCCGCGGCGATCTGGCGCTGCACCTGCTGGCGTAGCGCTGGCAGGTTAAGCGCGCCCTCGACGGTAAAGGGGGTGACGATGGCGGTCAGTACGCCGCTGATAGCTTTCCTCATTTTACTTTCTCCTGTTAGGCATGTTCTGGAAACAGCGTCTGGTAGATGGCCGCGATCTCTTCGCGGCTGACGCTGCAGGGGGCATTGTTCATCAGGCGTTTAACGTTTTGCGCCGCCGCGCTGAGGGCGGGAATGCTCTCCTGCGGCACGCCGAGAGCGGCGAGGTTATCGGGCAGCGGTAAGCGTTTGACCAGCGCCGCCAGCCACGCGACCAGCGCATGGGATTTCTCTTCCTCGCTGAGCGTGCGATCCGCGTCGGGGATCAGATCCCAGACCTGAGCAAATTTCACCACCGCGTGGGGGCGGATCACCCTCATACAGGGCGCCAGAAGAATGGCGTTGGCCACTCCGTGCGGCAGATGCCAGGTGCCGCCGAGCGGATAGGAGAGCGCATGTACCAGGTGGGTGCCCGCATGGTTAATCGCCGCGCCGCCGTACCACGAGGCCCAGAGCATCTCCAGCTTCGCCGTCAGATCCTGCGGCTGATTCACCGAGCGTTCGATATGGCGCACCAGCTTGTGCAAACCGATTAACGCGGCGTTATCGCTTACCGGGTTGGCGACGGTGGAGGTAAAGCACTCCAGCAGATGGCACAGGGCATCAATGCCGGTCGACGCCGCGATGCTGGCCGGCATGCTGGTGGTCAGCTCCGGCAGCAAGGCGACATAGTCCGGCAGGAGCACCGGGGAGATGATCCCCACTTTGGTCTGCTGCTCGGGGATTGCCAGAATGGCGTTCGGCGTCGCTTCGGAGCCGGTCCCGGCGGTGGCCGGGATTAACAATGAGCCGATCCGTCGTTGCGGCTGCTCGCCTGCCAGCAGGGCCGTCAGAGCGGGCGCCTCAGGGTGCAGAAGTACGGACAGCAATTTTGCTACATCCAGCACGCTTCCCCCGCCGATGCCAACAACTAACTGTGGCTGGCTGGCGTCGAGCTGGCTGACGATCTGCGCCACATCGTGATGGCTGGGCTCGGCCGGTACCGTGTCAATGACCTCAACTACACGCCCCTCAGCCGCCAGCAGACGATGGATCGCCTGGGTTGCTTCCAGCGCCCCGACGTTCTTGTCGGTCACCAGCAGGATAGAGGTTTTACCGGCCAATAACGGGAGCAGAGCCGATGAGGCACCCGCCCCGCTGATAATCGTGCTGTGTATCGTCGCCACGCGTTTCTCCTTGGTAGCAATTGATTATTTTCAATCATTCGTGAGTTATGGAACTCGTCTGGTGGGGAAAGTTATAATTTATACGGCGGGTTAATAACTTGAGCTTGCTCACATTTAATCAATTATGATTGAATATAATCAATTCATAATTTCATCGACCACAAGGCAGGACAATGAACGACGGCAATAACAACGTGCTGGTGTTGGCGGATGACTTTACCGGGGCCAATGACGCCGGGGTCAGCCTCGCAGAGGCGGGAATGGCGGTGGAAGTGGCATTCACCGCCGGGCAGACGTCCTCCGTGCGGGCATTAATTCTCAACAGCGACAGCCGGGCGATGAGCGCCGCCGCAGCGGCGGACAAGGTCACCGGTCTGCTGCGCGACGCAGCGACATTCGTCCCACACTGGCAGGTAAAGAAGATCGACTCCACGCTGCGCGGGAACCCCGCAGCCGAGCTGGAGGCCATGATGGCGGTGCAGAACTGCCGGGTGGCGGTGGTGGCGCCGGCGTATCCGGCGGCCGGGCGGCATACCCGTGACGGACGCTGCTATGTGTATGGGGTGGCCCTCGATCAGACCGAATTTGCCAGCGACCCGAAAACGCCGGTGAGCCGGGCGGAGATTAGCGAAATTATCGCCATGCAGAGCCGTCTTCCCTGTCTGACCTTGAACGCTACCCAGCTCCCGGCGGCATTAGCGATGGCGGGCGAGGAGAAGCGAGTATTGATTGTCGACGCCTGGGAAGACAGCCAACTGGATCAGGTGATCGACGCCGTCGCGCCCCATGCGCGAGAGACGCTGCTGGTTGGCTCGGCGGGACTTTGCGAGGCGCTGGCCCGCCGCCTTCGCCGCAGCGAGCAGGGGCCTCTGCTGGCGGTGGTTGGTTCGATGAGCGAGATGGCGCAGCGCCAGGTCGCTGCGCTGCAGGCTCATTCCCGAGTGAGGAAGATTGAAATTGATGTCGAACAGGCCTTTAGCGGATCGCCGAAGGAGGAAGCCTCGCGGATCGCCGAGGTGCTGCGTGAGGGGCAGCACTGCGTGGTGACCACCCGCCCGAATCACGCCGCCCGGCACGGGATTGAAGCCCAGTGTCGCGAACATGGCCTCAGCCGCGCGGCCTACGGGGAGCGCATCTGCGCCTGGCTTGCCGACGTCACGGCGCAGGCGGTGGCGCAGTGCCCTCCGGGCGCGCTGTATCTTTCCGGTGGTGATGTAGCCATCGCCGTCGCGCACGCGCTGGGTGCCAGCGGTTTCCAGATCCGTGGCCGGGTGGCGGCCTGCGTTCCTTACGGACATTTTCTCGGTGGCCGCTGGTCGCGGCCGGTGATGACCAAAGCCGGAGGATTCGGCACCGACACCACGCTGTTACATGTTGTGAATTTTATTGAGGAGAAACTGAGTGTCTAAAATGATTGCAGTCACAATGGGCGACCCGGCAGGTATTGGTCCGGAGATTATTATTAAATCCCTCGCCGAGGGGGCGCTGAGCGGCGCGCCGGTGGTGGTGGTAGGCTGCGCGCAGACGCTGCGGCGGATCCTGGCGCTGAATATCACGCCGCGGGTGGAGCTGCGCATCATCGACCATCCCGCCGAAGCAGTATTTACCCCGGCGACGATTAACGTTATCGATGAACCGCTCAGCGATCCGCAGGTGCTGCGTCCTGGTGAAGTCCAGGCTCAGGCGGGCGATCTGGCATTTCGTTGCATCAGACGGGCGACCGCCCTCGCACTGGAGGGCGCGGTCGCGGCCATCGCTACCGCACCGCTGAATAAAGAGGCGCTGCATCTCGCCGGGCACGCTTATCCCGGCCATACCGAACTGCTGGCCCACCTGACGCAGACTACAGATTACGCCATGGTGCTGTATACCGAGAAACTTAAAGTTATCCATATCACGACCCATATTTCCTTGCGCCAGTTCCTCGATACCCTCAACCAGCCGCGGATTGAGACGGTGATTGGCGTGGCGGATCGGTTTTTGCGCCGCGTCGGCTATCCGCGTCCGCGTATTGCGGTCGCCGGCGTCAACCCGCACGCCGGGGAGAACGGCCTGTTTGGCGATGAAGAGATCCGCATCGTCGCCCCCGCGGTGGCCGCCATGCGGGCGCAGGGCGTGGAGGTGACCGGCCCCTGTCCGCCGGATACGGTGTTTATGCAGTGTCATGAGGGGATGTACGACATGGTGGTGGCGATGTATCACGACCAGGGGCACATCCCGCTGAAGCTGCTGGGATTCTATGATGGGGTGAATATCACCGCCGGGCTGCCGTTTATCCGCACCTCTGCGGATCATGGCACCGCGTTTGATATTGCCTGGACAGGTAAAGCGAAGTCTGAGAGCATGGCAACCTCCATTGAGCTCGCCATGCACATCGCGCAGGAATAACATGAAGGGATATAACCGGTTAGAGCAGATTATGGACTTCCTGAAAAGCCATAATCTGGTGACAGTCGACCAGCTGGTGGCGGCGACCAACGCCTCGCCGGCCACCATTCGCCGTGACCTGATCAAACTCGATCAGGAAGGGGTGATCAGCCGCACGCATGGCGGGGTGACGTTAAACCGGTTTATTCCTGCCCAGCCGACGACGCTGGAGAAAGCCCAGCGCAGCCCGCTGGAAAAGCAGGCGATCGCCAGCGCGGCGGCAGCGCTGGTGAAAGCCGGCGACGCCATTGTGCTTGATGCCGGCACCACCATGATTGAACTGGCGCGGCAGATCACCCATCTGCCGCTGCGGGTGATCACCAGCGATTTACATATCGCCCTGTTTTTGTCGGAGTTTAAGCAGATTGAAGTGACGATTATCGGCGGCCGCATCGATGACAGCAGCCAGTCGTGCATTGGCGATCACGGCCGCCGCCTGCTGCAGGCCATCTGGCCCGATCTCGCCTTCGTCAGCTGCAACGGCTGGGACCTTGAGAAAGGGATCACCGCCCCGACGGAAGAGAAGGCCGCCCTGAAGCGCGATCTGATGGCCAATGCCCGCCGGCGCATCCTGCTGGCGGACAGCTCGAAATACGGTGCCTGGTCACTGTTCAACATTGCCCCGCTGGAGTCGTTGACCGATATCGTTACCGACAGCCACCTGCCGGAAGCGACCCGCGAGGCGCTGGTGACCCTTTCCCCACAGCTGATCATTGCCGACTGAACCAGACGTCGCCGTCTGCCATCAGGGCAGACGCGCGATATTGGCTTTGATTACCGCAATCGACTGGCTGAACTTCGCCTGCTCTTCGTCGGCGAGCCGCAGTTCGATAATCTGCTCCACGCCCCCCTGGGCCAGCACCGCCGGCACCCCAGCCGCTGCGCCGCAGACCCCGTACTCACCGTCAAGAATGCAGGAGACCGCCAGCGCGCGGTGGCTGCCGGTAAAAATATTACGGCAGATCTCGGCGATGGTGCCTGCCACACCATATTCCGTACAGCCTTTCCCGGCGTAGATCTCAAACCCCAGCTTACGCACTTTGTCGGCCATCGCCTCGCGGTCGAGCGGCCGGCCGGTGCGCTGCTGGTAGAGGTCGGCTATCGGCGAGCCATACACCGAGGAGTGCGACCAAACCGGAAACTGAGTGTCGCCGTGCTCGCCGAGGATAAAAGCGTCGATGCTCTGGGCGCCAATGTTCAGCTCCTGCGCCAGCAGACGGCGCAGGCGGGTGGTATCCAGCCAGACGCCGGTGCCCAGCACCTGGCTGCGCGGCAGGCCGGAGAGCTGCCATACCTGCCAGGTGATGATGTCGCAGGGGTTCGTGGCTACCAGAAAGATGCCGTTAAACCCATTGGCCATCATCGTTGGCACGATGCGCTTCACTATCTTCGCGGTGGTGGTCAGTTCATCCAGTCGGCTCTGGCCTGGACGCAGCGCGCCGCCGGAGACGGTGATCACCGCGATGTCGACATCAGCGCAGTCGCTAGCCTCCCGGGTAGAGATGGTCATCATCCCCGGCCGATAGGCCGCGGCATCGCTGAGGTCCTGAGCGTGTGCCTCGGCGCGCTGTTGGTTAATGTCGACGAGGATCAGCTCCTCGCAGATGCTCTGATTGAGCAGCGCGTAGGCCGCCGACGCGCCGACGTTGCCGGCGCCAATAATCATCACTTTACGGGCTTTGGTGTGCATATTCAGCTCTCAAAAACGAACGGCAGGGGATAAAATTACTGTGTTTCAGTGAGTTAGCGCAAGTGGTTGGCGGCAATATAAGTTAATGCTATGGCGGAAACCGTCCTGAGGCGCGCTACAGTGGCGTAAAAAAAGGAGCTCACCTATGTATACCGTTACCGACATCGCCCCCACCGACGCCGAATTTACCGCCCTGATTGCCGCCCTCGACGCCTGGCAGGAGACACTCTACCCGGCAGAGAGCAACCATCTGCTGGACCTCGGCCAGCTGCCGCCGGAGACAGTGATCGCCCTGGCGATTCGCAGTCCGCAGGGCGAAGCCGTTGGCTGCGGGGCCATTGTCCTCAGCGCTGAAGGTTTTGGCGAGATGAAGCGGGTCTATATCGATCCACAGCACCGCGGACAGCAGCTGGGAGAAAAGCTGCTGGCGGCCCTGGAGGAGAAAGCGCGGCAGCGCGACTGCCATACTCTGCGCCTGGAGACCGGCATCCATCAGCATGCGGCCATCACCCTCTATACGCGCAACGGCTATCAGACCCGCTGCGCGTTTGCCCCTTACCAGCCCGATCCGCTCAGCGTGTTTATGGAGAAACCGCTGTTCGCCGATCTTCGTTCAGCAGCGCTATAAACGCCTCCAGCTGGCGGGTTTTGGCGCCCCGGCGCCACACCAGCCAGGTGGTGAGCCAGCGCCACTCTTCCGCCAGCGGCCAGGCGGATACCTGCTGATGGCCGGGCATACTTTCCAGCATACTGCGCGGGATCAACGCCAGGCCCGCGCCGGCGATCACGCAGGCCAGCATCCCGTGGTAAGACTCCATCTCGTGGATCCTGCCCGGGGTCGCTCTGTCGGCATGGAACCAGCTCTCAAAATGCCGGCGGTAGGAACAGTTGGCGCGAAAAGCGTAGACATTTGCCCCGTTCACTTCGCTGGCGCGGGCGATGGGCGCGTGGCCGTAGGGGGCGACGATCATCATCTCTTCAGGGAACACCGGCAGCCCCTCCAGGCCCGGATGCACCAGCGGTCCATCAACGAACGCGGCGCTCAGGGCTCCCTCCAGCACGCCGTCGATCATCGTCCCGGAGGGGCCGGTGGAGAGGGCGAGATGAATTTTCGGGTAACGCTGATTAAAGTGGGCCAGGGTGGTGGGGATCCGCACCGCCGCGGTGCTCTCCAGCGAACCGAGAGAGAACAGCCCCTGGGGTTCGTCGCCCGCCACCACCATTCGCGCCTCGTCAACCAGGGCGAGGATCTGCTGGCTGTAGCGTAAAAAGCTGTGGCCTGCGGGGGAGAGGCGCAGCCGCTGGTTCTCGCGAATAAACAGCTCAACGCCAAGATCAGCCTCCAGCTGGCGGATGCGGGTGGTGAGGTTGGACGGCACACGATGCACTTTTTGCGCCGCCTGGGTGATGCTGCCGGTGCTGGCGACAGCGTTAAACATCTCAAGTTGAGTCAGGTCCATACCATTCTTCTTTTGTGAATGCGTTGCTTAATATTATTCATTTTCAATGAATGGAAAGGTAAGCCAGAATACGCTCACTTCGCAAGCAACGAGAGAGAGAATAACGATGAATTTATCTGCAACGCACGCCGTCTCCGTCAACCCGACTACCGGTGAGGTGGTCTCCTCGCTGCCGTGGGCCAGCGAACGCGAGGTCGACGCGGCTATCGCTCTCGCCGCGGCGGGTTATCGCCAGTGGCGTCAGACGCCGCTCGCCGCACGCGCCGACGCGCTGCGCCGCATTGGGGCCGAGCTGCGCGCCCGCGGTGAAGAGGTGGCCCAGACGATCACGCTCGAGATGGGCAAACCGATTGCTCAGGCTCGCGGCGAGGTGGCGAAATCCGCCAACCTCTGCGACTGGTATGCCGAACATGGCCCGGCGATGCTGGCGACCGAAGCCACCCTGGTGGAAAATAACCAGGCGGTGATCGAATATCGTCCGCTGGGAGCCATTCTGGCGGTGATGCCGTGGAATTTCCCGGTCTGGCAGGTGCTGCGCGGCGCGGTGCCGATCCTGCTGGCCGGCAACAGCTACCTGCTGAAGCATGCCCCTAACGTAATGGGCAGCGCCCGTCTGCTGGGCGAAATTTTTGCCGCCGCCGGCCTGCCGGAGGGGGTTTTTGGCTGGGTCAATGCCACCAATGACGGCGTTTCGCAGATTATCAATGACGACCGCATCGCGGCGGTGACCGTCACCGGCAGCGTCCGCGCCGGAAAAGCGATTGGCGCTCAGGCGGGCGCAGCGCTGAAAAAATGCGTGCTCGAGCTGGGGGGATCCGATCCCTTTATCGTCCTGAACGACGCCGATCTGGATGAAGCGGTAAAGGCCGCCGTCACCGGCCGCTATCAGAACAGCGGCCAGGTGTGCGCCGCGTCGAAACGCTTTATCCTCGAAGCCGGCATTGCCGAAGCCTTCACCCGCAAATTTGTCGACGCCGTCGCGGCGCTGAAGATGGGCGATCCGCGCGACGAGCAGAATTACGTCGGGCCGATGGCGCGATTCGATCTGCGCGATGAACTGCACCAGCAGGTCACGGCGACCCTCGATGAAGGCGCGACCCTGCTGCTGGGGGCGGAGAAAATCGAAGGGGCGGGCAATTACTACGCGCCCACGGTCCTGGGCAACGTCACCGCCGGAATGACCGGCTTCCGCCAGGAACTGTTTGGTCCGGTGGCGACCCTGACCACCGCCCGAGATGCGGACCACGCGCTGGCCCTTGCCAACGACAGCGAATTTGGCCTGTCAGCAACGGTCTACACCACCGACGAGGCGCAGGCTCAGCGCTTTGCCCGCGAGCTGGAGTGCGGCGGCGTCTTCCTTAACGGCTACTGCGCCAGCGACGCCCGGGTGGCTTTCGGCGGCGTGAAGAAGAGCGGTTTTGGTCGTGAACTGTCGCATTTTGGTCTGCACGAGTTCTGCAATGCGCAGACCGTCTGGAAAGACCGTCGCTAATCTGCGTTTGCCCCTGACGACCGTCGTTCTCGTCTGCTATACTCGCCCACCAAAATTCGACGGTGGGCAAGGAGCCGCGCGTGGCGACGGTGATCAATAACGCAATGCTGGAAGCCATTCTGGCAGAAATCAGGCCGCTGATTGGCCGCGGTAAAGTGGCGGATTATATTCCGGCGCTGGCCAGCGTCAGCGGCGACAAGCTTGGCATCGCTATCAGTACAGTGGACGGGCAACATTTTGCCGCCGGCGATGCGCATGAACGATTCTCCATCCAGTCGATCTCCAAAGTTTTGAGTCTGGTGGTGGCCATGAACCACTATCAGGAAGAAGAGATCTGGCAGCGGGTGGGGAAAGATCCCTCCGGACAGCCGTTTAACTCGCTGCTGCAGCTGGAGATCGAGCAGGGTAAACCGCGCAACCCGTTTATCAACGCCGGGGCGCTGGTAGTTTGCGACATGCTGCAGAGCCGGCTCAGTGCGCCGCGTCAGCGGATGCTGGAGATAGTCCGCCGCCTCAGCGGCGTGGCCGATATCGCCTACGATCCGCTGGTGGCCCGCTCTGAGTTTGAGCATTCGGCGCGCAACGCCGCCATCGCCTGGCTGATGAAATCCTTCGGCAACTTCCATAACGACGTCACCACCGTGCTGCAGAACTATTTTCATTACTGTTCGCTGGAGATGAGCTGCGTCGAGCTGGCGCGAACCTTTCTCTTCCTCGCCGATCGCGGCATCGCCCCGCACCTGGAAAAGCCGGTTATCGCGCCTATCCAGTCCCGTCAGGTGAATGCCCTGATGATGACCAGCGGCATGTACCAGAACGCCGGCGAGTTCGCCTGGCGCGTGGGGCTGCCGGCGAAATCGGGCGTCGGCGGCGGAATTGTGGCGATCGTGCCGCAGGAGATGGCGATCGCGGTGTGGAGCCCGGAGCTTGACGAGGCGGGTAACTCGCTGGCCGGGGTGGCGCTGCTGGAGAAACTGACTCAGCGGCTGGGGAGGTCGGTGTTCTGATGGTCGATCAGGATCGGTTGTTTGCTCGTCTGGCGCGCTCGACGTTTCGTTCGCGCTTCCGGCTGGGTGGGAAAGAGCGGCAATATTGTCTCGATAAGGGACCGGAGGTCATCGACCAGCACGCCGCCGATTTTATTCGCCAGCGGCTGGCGCCCGCCGCGCCGGCCAATGATGGCAAGCAGACGCCGATGCGCGGTCACCCGGTGTTTATCGCCCAGCACGCGACCGCCACCTGCTGTCGCGGCTGCCTGGAAAAATGGCACGCCATTCCCCACGGCCGCGCGCTGAGCGAGCAGGAACAGCGCTATATTGTGCAGGTGATCCACCGCTGGCTGGTGCTGCAGATGAACGCGCCGTCTGTGCGCTAATTTGCATTTGATCGGCGCCGGAGTATGCCTGATAAATATTCTCATGTTATGATAATCCGCTAACTAACTATTAACATAATAATTGCCTGAAACAATTAGACGGATAATTACTGAATGTCTTCACTGTCGATTCGGTCATTTACGCTGTTTCGTGAAGAACAACCCGTGCGCGATGCACTGGTCTTATTTACGTTAACGCTACTGCTGCATTTTCTGGGCGCCATGCTGCGTCTGGTGCAGGAGCTCTCTTTCTTCTGGCCGCTCAACGCCGTGATGGCCGGGATTTTTGCGCGCTACGTATGGCTTAATCGCAGCTATTTTTATGCCGTCTGCTTTGCGGCAATGCTGGTCTATGACGGATTAACCTCGCGCTGGGGAATGGGCTTTGCCTCATTGCTGATTAACTTCTCCAATATTGTCTTTATTGTGACCCTGGCACAGCTGGTGCTGTGGGATAAACGACGCGCCGATTCCATGCCAGGCCCGATTAACGCGCTTAATTTATTCTGTTTCTGTCTGTTAGCCGCGTTGCTGTGCGCAGCGGTCGGCGCGCTGGGGTCGGTGGACGTCGAGCGCGCCACCTTTATTCCCCAGCTGGCGGACTGGTTTAGCGAGCAGTTCTCGACGGCGGTGCTTATCCTGCCGTTTATTCTGACCCTGACGCTGCCATCCGCGTTAAGCGGTTTTCGCTTTCACCAGCTGCTGCCAGCGCTGGCGCTGGTGCTGTCGATTGCCCTCGGCGTGGCGGTGGGCGGCGCCGGCAGCATTACCTTCCCGTTACCGGCCCTGATCTGGTGCGCCGTGCGCTATCCGCTGCCGCTGACCTGCCTGTTGACCTTTCTCACCGGCATCGGCGAGATACTGCTGGTGGCCAACTCGTTAATTCACTTTTCGCCGGATACGCGAATGCAGCCGTGGCAGCTGTTTTCCACCCGCCTGGGGATCGCGGCTATGCTGATAAGCCCGGTGATCGTCGCCTCCAGCGTCGAGGCGATTAACATGCTGGTGAAGCAGCTGGCCCTGCGCGCTGATTTTGATTTCCAGACCCGCGTCTATTCCCGTTCCGGGCTGAGCGAGGCGCTGAAGCGCCAGGCGCTGCCGGCGGATAAGCTGCTGACGGTGATGGTGCTGGATATCGATGGCTTCAAGCGAGTGAATGATGCTCTGGGCCATGAAGGCGGCGATTGCGTGCTGACCCAGTTTGCCCAGCAGGTTCGACACCTGGTGGGCGAGCAGGGGATGGTTGCCCGTATCGGCGGCGAGGAGTTTGCGGTGGCCGCCGTCGTCGACAGCGCTCAGCAGGGCTATGTGCTGGCGGAGAAGATCCGCCACGGTGTGGAGTCGCAACCCTTCGGCCTCGGTCAGAACCCGATCCATCTGACCATCAGTATGGGACTGGAGACCCGCGAGGTGGGCCACGCCCGGATTACCGAACTGTTTAACCAGCTGCTGCTGGCGGCGGATGATGAAATGGTCAAAGCCAAACAGACCGGCCGTAACCGCATCTGTATGCCGGCGCTCACCGAAAGTGCGCCATAAGAAAATCCTATCAGGATCTCTCTTGTGTTAATTTTTGGTTAAAAACATAGTGATGTGGTCGATAACAGGGAGCTCTTATGACCACATCCTTTTCACTGCGCACGCTGTCGCGTGACGATATTCTTCATCATCTTCCGGCATTAAGCGATATCCTGGCCAGCTGCGTTAACGGCGGCGCCTCGGTGAGCTTTATGCTGCCTTTCAGTCTGCAAACCGCGACGACCTTCTGGCAACGTACCGCTGACAGCGTGGCGGCCGGGGAGCGCATCGTGCTGGCCGCCCTTGACGCTGACTCGCGCCCCGTCGGCACCGTGCAGCTGATTATCAGCCAGCCGGAAAATCAGCCGCATCGTGCGGATGTCGCCAAACTTTTGGTTCACCAAAATGCCCGCCGCCAGGGTATTGCCAACGCGCTGATGGCGGAGCTGGAGCAAACCGCTCGCCGGGAAGGGAAGACAGTGCTGGTGCTGGACACGGCGACCGGCAGCGGGGCGGAGCAGTTCTATGTTCGCTGCGGTTGGGAAAAAGTGGGGGAAATTCCGCGCTATGCGCTGATGCCAGACGGCAAGATGACTGCCACCTCGCTGTTCTATAAGTTTCTGCCCTGACGGCCGCTATTGCAGAATGCTTTGATCAAAACAGGGTTTCAGTGGTCGTAAAACCTGATAACTTATTGGACCAATTAATCAGGTTGTATGACTACTATTAGAGGGAACCCATTGTGAAAACATTAAACCGTCGTGATTTCCCCGGCGCGCAGTACCCTGACCGTATCGTCCAGTTTGGTGAAGGCAACTTCCTGCGCGCATTCGTTGACTGGCAGATCGACCTGCTCAACGAGCATACCGACCTGAATGCGGGCATCGTGGTCGTTCGCCCCATTGACACGGATTTTCCACCGTCGCTGAACACCCAGGACGGCCTCTATACCACCATTATCCGTGGTCTCAACGAGCAGGGCGAAGCGGTTAGCGACGCGCGGTTGATCCGATCGGTCAACCGCGAAATCAGCGCTTACGCTGACTACGACGCTTTTTTACGACTGGCGCATAACCCGGAGATACGGTTTGTCTTCTCCAATACCACCGAGGCAGGCATCAGCTACCATGCCGGGGATCGGTTTGACGACGCGCCGCCGGTCAGCTATCCGGCGAAACTAACCCGCCTGCTGTTTGAGCGTTACCAGCATTTCGCCGGCGCAGCCGATAAGGGATGGGTGATTATCCCCTGCGAACTGATCGATTATAACGGTGAGGCGCTGCAGGCCCTGGTCCTGCGCTATGCCGCCGAGTGGCAGCTGCCGCAGGACTTTATCAACTGGCTCACCTCGGCGAACACCTTCTGTTCCACCCTGGTGGATCGCATTGTGACCGGCTATCCGCGCGATGAAGTGGCGGCTCTGGA
Source organism: Klebsiella sp. 1SOBk10mer (assembly GCF_046602535.1). NCBI lineage: Bacteria > Pseudomonadati > Pseudomonadota > Gammaproteobacteria > Enterobacterales > Enterobacteriaceae > Klebsiella > Klebsiella sp. 1SOBk10mer. The sequence continues at coordinate 63,278 of NZ_JBKIUP010000003.1, read as the reverse complement.
GGCGCAAACCGGCTATCAAGACGCTTTCCTCGATACCGCTGAGCACTTCTATCTGTTTGTTATCCAGGGGCCCGCTTCGCTGGCCAGCGAGCTGCGTCTCGATAAGCTGCCGCTGAATGTGCGTATCGTCGACGATATCAAGCCCTATAAAGAGCGCAAAGTGGCGATCCTTAACGGGGCGCACACCGCCCTGGTGCCGGTGGCCTTCCAGGCTGGAATCGATACCGTCGGCGAAGCGATGAACGACGCGGAGATTTGCGCGTTTGTCGAAAAAGCGATTTATGACGAGATTATTCCGGTGCTGGACCTGCCGCGCGATGAGCTGGTGTCATTCGCCAGCGCCGTGACCGGGCGCTTCCGCAATCCCTATATCAAACATCAGCTGCTGTCGATCGCCCTCAACGGCATGACCAAGTACCGCACCCGTATTCTGCCGCAGCTGCTGGCAGGGCAGAAGGCGCATGGCACGCTGCCGCCGCGCCTGACCTTCGCGCTGGCGGCGCTGATCGCCTTCTACCGAGGAGAGCGGGAGGGGACAAGCTATCCGGTACAGGATGATGCTGACTGGCTGACGCGCTACCAGACGCTCTGGGCCCGCCATCGCGACGGTCAGATAAGCACCCGCGAGCTGGTTTCCGCTGTGCTCAGCGTGGAGTCCCATTGGGAGCAGGATCTAAGCCAGATCCCCGGACTGGTGGATCAGGTCGCCGCTGACCTTGACGCTATTCTGACCCGCGGGATGCGCGACGCCGTCAGGCCGCTCTGCTGATAGCGGAGTCTCTTCACCCGGCTGCGGCCGGGTTTATTGGCACTCAAATTAGTTACAACATACTTTTTTATTGTCCCGATAGAGCCGGTCAGCAGCCCCGCTGCAATAGGCTTTTTAGTGCCAAATCGCCCTGCGCAGGCGGGAATTATGGTTAAGCCGCTTGAACAAATATCTGCGCAGGAAAATAATGGCCTTAATACCTGGTTCCTGCCAATGTTCGCAGGCTAATTCATTCATCTGTAAGGAAACTCGCATGGTCATCGATATCCGGGAAGTAAGGCCGCATGACAAAGCCGAATGGCTTCAGCTCTGGGAAGGCTATACCCACTTCTACGGCAGTCCGCAGCCGGAAGAGGTGACCGAATGCACCTGGCAGCGGATGCTGGACGTGAACTCACCCGTGCTGGGCAGGGTCGCAGTGGTGAATGATACGGTGGTGGGATTCGCTATCTGCATTCTGCACGAAGGCACCTGGGTCACCACGCCGATCTGCTATCTGGAGGATCTGTTCGTCGATCCAGCTTTCCGCGGACAAGGCATTGCCAGAACGCTGATTAAGTCGCTGCAAACCGAAGGGACTGATCAAGGCTGGTCACGTCTGTACTGGCATACTCGCCGTGATAATCCCGCCCGCCACCTGTATGATGAATTCACCCCAGCTGACGATTATGTACGCTACAGGATCACCCTTGACTCCTGAAGCGATAAGATGCTGTTAAGCTTTTCCCGCTATAACAGGGGAAACAGGCTCAGGAGAAGCAACGATGGAAAAACGTCTCGAAACAGTGGTCAATCTGATAATGTTTCTTTCGCTATTGGCGACGGCCTGGGATCTGTCACTGGTGCATCATCTCGCCTGGTAGCAACTAAATAGCCTGAATCGCGGCGCCCTTGCAGGCGCCGCCTGACTTATTCACCCGCCATTTTGCCGGCGCTAAAACTCCAGTCCTCCAGCTGGTTAAACTGGATCACCACCATCACGTCCTGCGGGCTGACCGCCATCTCATCGGCTAACCGCGCGCAGAGCCGACGATAGAGACCCTGTTTTTGCGCCCGGCGGCGCGGTTTTCCGGCGAAAATATGAAACAGCACGAAGCGGTCGCTGCGACCGCCGCTAAGATAATGCGGGTCGTAAATGCGCTGCCCGTCGGCGGTCTGCTCGATAAACTGAAATTTGTCCGCCGGCGGCACGGCAAACTCCGCCACCAGACACTCATGGAATAGCGCCGACAGCTGAGCAAACTCCGCGGGACGCCATGCCGTACCAAGCGAAATACGGGTCAGAGGCATGGCGCCTCCGGCGCGTTCAGGCAGGTCAGGGCGCTGGCCGCCGCCGGCCAGCCGGCGTAGAACGCCAGGTGGGTAAATAATTCGACAATTTCCTTCTGGCTCAGGCCATTTCGATAGCCGTAGGCGATATGCCAGGGCAGTTGCTCGGTTTTGCCCAGCGCCGTCAGGGCGGAGAGGGTGATTAAGCTGCGTTCCCGGGGCGACAGCTCGCTGCGCGCCCAGATATCGCCAAACAGCACCGTTTCGGTCAGTTCTGCCAGTTTTGGCGCAATGGCAGCCAGCGTGTGGCGATCGACAGGGGTGGTATCCATGGTGACTCCCGTTACAGGTTGAAGTGGTCGTCACTGTCGCACGCTGAGGAAGGTGTTGAATATCGCAATGTTCAGGATAATTGATCCTGAAAAACAGGAATGTTTGCTGGCTCGACTTGCTTATGTATTGGTTATGTTTTACGCCACGCTCAAGGCAACCGTCAGGCGGCTATTTTTCGCGCCACGATAAACAGACGTGGAAAGCGTAGAAGCACCATTCCGTTACACTGTAACGGATAGTGGTCGGCCAACAATGCCAAATAGCGGGTCAGAAAGGCGCTTTTGGCCTGCTCATCGAGGTCCGTCAGATAAGGTCGCAATCCGGTGCCCTGCAGCCAGTCGACTATCGCCTGATGAGAAGCGAGCGGATGAAAATAGGTGGTGCGCCAGATATCAACTTCACAGCCCTGTCGGGTGAGCAGATCGTACCAGGCGTCCGGCGGAAGCAAGGGCTGGCGGCCGCGGTCCGGCATTCCCAGCTCGCCGGCGACCTGACGCATCAGAGTATGGGAGGGCTCCTGCCAGTTATCCGGCATCTGCACCGCCAGCGTACCCTTATCCGCCAGCTGATTCACCAGATGCGGAAACAGCGTCTCATGATCCGCCAGCCACTGCAGCGAGGCGTTGGCATAGATCACGTCTGGCGGTTGCGCAGGCCGCCAGCTGGCGATATCGGCCTCGATGAACTCACAGTCGGGTAAGGCCCGCGCCGCCTGGTCCAGCATGGCCGGGGAGTTATCGATACCGACGATCGCCGCCAGCGGCCAGGCGGCACGCAGCAGGCGGGTACTGTTGCCCGGCCCGCAGCCGAGGTCAACGACGCTCTCTACCTGCAGGTGAGCGATACGGGAAAGCAGGTCAGCCGCCGGGCGGGTGCGCTCAGCGTCAAACTGCAGATACAGCGAAGGATTCCAGTCAGCCATCGGGCGTTGTCCTGTGTGAGGGAGACAGGGCAAAGCATAGAACGCCCAGGGCCGCCTGTCAGGGGAAATGATCCCCTGCAGCACCTGGCAGCGTGACACTGTCACAGATAAAATGGCATCAGCAGGCTATCGCGTGCGGTATGGGCACATTGTGAGGGGAAGCGGATTGGTCAGCATCTGCGCCCGCAGCGGGCGCAGTGGCTTATTCGGCGTTCTTCAGCGCTTCGGCGCGGCTGGCGGTGGCGTAAACAAAATCCAGCATCGGCTCGAGATCGGTATCGTAGCCGGCCTGAATAATCTTCCCGCGCAGCCATTCGATTTCACTGGTGATATCGGGATGGAAAATGTTGTTATCCTGCGCCCGGCGCAGCCATTTCAGCAGAAAGTTGTTCTTTCCTCGGATACCGCCCGACTTTTTCGACTTTCCGTGCATCTTCAGCGCGACCAGGACGCAGTAATAGAAATGAACGCGCTGATTAAAACTTTGGTGCATGTCTGTGTTTCCCGCCAGAATCAGGAATTCACCGTGTGGGTCAGTGATTCGGATTGGACTACGGCGGCGGGCTGGATCGTTGCGCGATCTCTGTTGTTTTCCGCCACCGTCCTTGCATCTGTCGCCAGACGCTGAGGGGGATGTTGGCACGGAAGCCGAATCGTCGTCAATTGCCGATTCGTTTTTTACCGGTGTCGGCAGCCCGCGGCGATCCGCGAGCCGGGCCTGGCTACGTCCTGACCGCTGCCCGCTGTTGCAGATGTACGCGTAAAATCAGCAGGAAAGCGAACACGACGACGATCGCCGCCAGCAGATACAGGGTGGCGAGATCGTAGTAGCCGGCGACCCAGCCGGCCAGCGGCCCGGTCAGCCCCAGCGCGAGGTCAAGGAACGCCGAGTAGGTGCCGAGGGCGGTCCCCTGGTTTTGCTCTTCCACCTGTTTTACCGCCTCAACCCCCAACGCCGGGAAGACCAGCGAAAAACCCGAGCCGGTGAGGAAGGCGCCGATGCCCGCCACCCAGGCTGACGGCGCCAGCCAGATAAGCAGCAGACCGAGACATTCGATGACGAAGCAGGCCAGGGAGACCGGGACTCCGCCATAGCGGGTGATGGTATTCCCCAGCACCAGGCGAACACAGATAAAACCGACGCTGAACAGCGAGAGGGTAAACGCGGCGCCCTGCCAGCTGTGCGCGGCAAAGTAAAGGGTGATAAAGGTGGCGATAACGCCGAAACCGACGGTGCCAAAGGCCAGCCCCAGGCCATAAGGCCAGATTTTGCGCACCACCGCGTGAAAGGGCGCTCTGACACCGGCGGTCACGCTGACGTCTTGCCGCGTGCGGGCGAACAGCAGGCCGATGGCGGCGACCAGCACCACCACCGTGGCAAAGCCGCTGATGCCGAAATAGTGGTTAAGAGTGACCCCCAGCGGCGCGCCCACCGCCATCGCCACATAGGTCGCCACGCCGTTCCACGAGATCACCCGTGATGTATGGATCGCGCCGACGGTTTTGATCCCCCAGAGGGTGGCTCCGGTGGCGGTAAAGCTCTCGCCGACGCCAAGAAATACCCGGCCAGCCAACAGCGCGGCAATCGCCAGCATGGGCATCGTCTGCAACATTACCGCCAGCAGCGTGAAGGCGCCGCTAAGCAGACAGCAGACGATCCCGAGGCTAACCACTCTTTTCGGCCCCCAGATATCGGTATAGCGCCCGGCGTGCGGCCGGCTTATTAGCGTGGAGATGTACTGCAGACTGATCACAATACCGGCGACAAAGGTGCTGTAGCCCAGCTGATAGTGAATATAACCCGGTAGAACGGCCAGTGGCAGACCAATGGAGAGATAGCAGATACAGGTAAAAACAACGATCGAAATGATGCGCAAATTAAGCTGCGTGGTGCTGACGGAAGTGCTCATAGGGATAAAGGGTTAATACATAGGGATGTTTAGCATAGTGCGCCGCGAGAAGGCTGGCGAGTCGCGAAGGCGTTTTATCGGTAACCGACGGGAACGTTGTCTGTCCGAAGGTAAATAATTGCTTTTGCAGCGGTTGACGCCAGCCCCGATCATCGTCAGCTCGCCGCCACATGCGACTCATCGCCCACCACGCCCCAGGCGCGGTTTTGCAGCACGGTGCGATAGCCGTCGCGGTCGACGAAAGTGACACCGTTGACCTCCCAGTAGGGGTTGAACGCCGTGACGCGCAGAAACCCGGCGGCGTCCATGGCGCTGCATTGTGCCTCCCAGGCCTGACGCTGCGGATAGTACAGCACCAGCAGATCTTCATCTCCTGGCGAGGGAGTGACGGGATGGTGGCGGCAATGGGTGAATTCCAGATGCCAGCCGGCATCCGCGGAGCCGATCATAATCCCGCTAAATCCTTCATGATCGGTAAAGCTGCCAAGTTCCTGCAGCCCCAGCCCGGCGCAATACATGCTGGCGCTGGTCTCCAGTTCGCTGACCGGTCTGGCGATGCGCATGTGGCAGAACGACATAATGACTCCCATAAGGCGTAGGCCGGGTCAGGCGCAGCCGCCACCCGGCAAAAAAGCGGCGTCACAGCCGCGACCTGTGGCGAAAAGCGATTCTGTCGCTGTTGTCGCTCGGGTTGATACTGTAGCGGCAAAACGCCTCTGCGTTTGTCGGCAAGAGCTCTGGTTCGCCCCCTGCGCGTGTGTCACTGAATCCTCTTCTAGCTTAGCCGTTCGCAGCGCTTTGCAACAGGATGCGCCACTCGCTGAGGGCGGAGGTGCTGAACCCCTGACGCCAGATAAGCTGGGTGGTCGCCTCGCACAGCGGTTCGCTAAGACAGTTTTCGGGAAGCGTCATCAGCGACAGCACGCTCTGCGGCAGCAGGCAGACGTAGCGCCCGGAGGCCACGCAGGCCAGCATGCTGTGATAGGAGCTAACCTCATGCACCTCGACGGCCGCCTGTTGCTCCGCCAGCCAGCGCTCTCCCAACGCCCGATAGCTGCAGCCGCTGGTAAATGCCGCGAACCGCAGAGGGCCCGTGCCCTGCGGCCGGACCAGCATCAGGGTTTCCTGAAACACCGGGACAGATTCCAGCCCGGGCGGGCATGTCGGTTGGCCATCCGGCCCTGGCGGCAAGCAGACCAGCGCGGCATCGAGGGCGGCGGTGAATACCCCCTCGGCTAACTGGCGGGTCGGCCGGGTGCTGAGGGTGACATCCACCTGCGGGCATTGCTGTTGGAAGCGGGTAAGCAGCGGCGGCAGACGGCTGGCGGCGGTCGCCTCCATCGCGCCCAACCGCAGGCTGCCGCCGGGTGTGGTCGGATGCAGAGCCTGCTTTGCCTCCTCCGCCAGGCTCAGGATCCGCCGGGCATAGCTGAGGAACTGAACGCCTGCCGGCGACAGTACCATTTTTTTGTTGCCGCGGACGAAAAGTTCCACGGCAAGCTCCTCTTCCAGCTGCTGAATACGGGTGGTGATATTAGACTGGGCGCGGCCCAGCCGTTTTGCTGCCAGGGTGACGCTTTGCGTGTCGGCCACCTGGATAAAAATCTGCAGTGTGCTGTGGTTCATATTTTTATTCTCAATATGATAATGATGTTGATCTTATCATCTTTAAAAGAGATGGTAAGCCTCCGGCATCACTCATCTACGAGGAACTCATGCAAAATTCACTGCTTTCGCTTCTTGATATTGACTACCCCCTGATCCAGGCCCCGATGGCGGGCGTCTCCACCCCCGCGCTGGCTGCTGCGGTGAGTAATGCCGGGGCGCTGGGTTCGCTGGGGCTGGGCGCTTCAACCGTTGCCCAAGCGGAAGCGATGATCGTCGCCACCCGCCAGCTGACGGACCGGCCGTTCAATGTCAATTTATTTTGCCATGCGCAGCCGCGGCGCGACGCCCCACGTGAAGCGGACTGGGCAGAGACGCTGCGCCCCCATTTTACCCGCTTTGGCAGTACGCCTCCGGCATCGCTTAGGGAGATATACCAGACGTTTATCGGCCACACCGCCATGCTGGAGCTGCTTCTCGACCACTCGCCGGCGGTGGTGAGCTTTCATTTCGGCCTTCCTGAAAGTGAGACGATCCAGCGTCTGCGACAGCAGGGGATTGTCACCCTGGCGACGGCAACCTCGCTCCAGGAGGCGCTGCTGATTGAACAGCAGGGGATCGACGTGGTGGTCGCTCAGGGCTATGAGGCGGGCGGGCACCGGGGGATCTTTGCTCCGCAGGAGCCTGACGCGCAGCTGAGCACCTTCACCCTGGTGCAACTTCTGCGGCGTCGACTAACCATCCCGGTAGTGGCCGCCGGGGGCATCATGGACGGAGCGGGGATCGCTAGCGTGATGCAGTTGGGGGCGCAGGGCGTACAGCTCGGTACGGCGTTTTTACTGTGTCCGGAATCGGCCGCCGACGCCGGCTATCGCGCGGCGATCCACAACAGCCTTGACGGGCGTACGGTGCTGACTTCCGCGATCTCCGGGCGTCCGGCACGCTGTCTGGCGAATGCCTTCTGCGCGCTGGGGGAAGCCTGTCCGACGAGCGCCGTGCCGGATTATCCGCTGGCGTATGATATCGGCAAAGCGCTGGCCGCCGCCGCGAAAGCCCAGGGCGTCCATGAGTATGGCGCCCACTGGGCCGGGCAGGGGGTGGGGTTGATCCGCGAGTGTGACGCCACCAGTCTGGTCCGCCAGCTGGCGGCAGAGAGCGGCTGGAACTAATGACTGACGGCTAACGGCGGTGGGCCAGGCTGCGCACCAGCCGATCGCCGGCCATCTGCACGCCCTGAACCATCGCCACCAGGATCAGCACTGTGCCAAACATCACCTCATTATTGAATCGCTGATAGCCGTAGCGGATGGCGAGGTCGCCGAGTCCGCCGCCGCCGATCACCCCGGCCATCGACGAAAAGCCAATCAGCATCACGATGGTCAGCGTGATCCCGGCCAGCAGCGTCGGCAGGGCTTCTGGCAGCAGGGATTTAAAAATCACGTGCCAGACGTTGCCGCCCATCGACAGAATGGCTTCGATTCTTCCGTAATCCACCTCGTCGAGCGCGTTTTCCGTCAGGCGGGCAAAGAACGGAAAGGCGCCGATGGTCACCGGCACGATGGCGGCGGTGCTGCCCAGCGTGGTGCCGACGATCAGCCGGGTAAAAGGGATCAGGGCGATCAGCAGCACGATAAACGGTAGCGACCTGCCGATGTTGATCACCGCGCCTAACAGCGCGTTCAGTTTCGGCATCGGCGCCAGCCCGTTGGCGCGGGAAATAAATAACAACACACCGGTGGGCAGCCCGATCAGCACGGTAAACAGGGCCGCCAGGCCCACCATATAGAGCGTATCCAGCGTGCCGTCGAGTAATAACGGCCACAAATCTTCCCAGCTCATGCTACTCCGCATAATGGCCTCCCCTGAACGCCGTGACGGGTAAGAAAATCCTGTTCAGCCTGCGGGTCGTGCAGCAGCGACTGGCGCAGCCGCGACCATGGGGTCACCAGCAGGTCCGCGAGTTTGCCGCTCTCGACAATCTCGCCCTGTTCCAGCAGCGCCGCGTGGTCACAAATGGTTTTCACCACCTCCAGCTGGTGCGTTATCAGCACAATGGTCAGATTGAGCCGCTGGTTAATATCCGCCAGCAGAGCCAGCACCGAGGCGGTGGTCTCGGGATCCAGAGCGCTGGTCGCCTCGTCGCACAGCAGCACCTCCGGTCGGGCGGCCAGCGCCCGGGCGATGCCGACGCGCTGTTTTTGCCCGCCGGAAAGCTGCGACGGGAAAGCGGCGGCCTTTTCGCTGAGATCCACCAGCTCCAGCAGTTCGCGCACCCGCGCTTCGCGAGCGGCCCGCGGCACCCCGGCAATCTCCAGCGGCACCGCGATGTTATCGGCGACGGTGCGGGCATGCAGCAGATTGAAGTGCTGGAAAATCATCCCGGTGCGCAGGCGATAATCCCGCAGCGCCGCCTTGTTCAGCTGAGTAATATCCTGTCCGTTCACCAGAATGCGGCCCGAGGTGGGCCGCTCCAGCAAATTGAGACAGCGGATGAGCGTACTTTTGCCGGCGCCGCTGCGCCCGAGAATGCCGTATATCGCCCCTTTCGGGATCTGTAACGCGATATCGTTCAGCGCCGGTCGGCCGGTTCCGGCGTAGGTTTTGCTCAGCCCTTCGATGGTGATCATGACTGAGGGGCCACCGGGATCACCGAGCCGTTGTAGTTTTTACGGATAAACTCCGCCACCTGCGGCGACGTCAGGTCTTTCGCCAGCGCCTTAATACGCGGGTCATTCGCCAGGGCCGGGGTGGTCACCAGGATATTGGCGTAGGGGTTATGCTCGGCGCTTTCCAGCCCCAGGGCATCTTTCGCTGGCACCAGACCGGCTTCCAGCGCGTAGTTACCGTTAATCACCGCCAGGTCGACATCGTCGAGGGAGCGCGGGATCTGCGGCGATTCAATCTCCAGGATCTTCAGGTGTTTCGGGTTCTCAACAATATCCTTCGGCGTCGCCAGGGTGGTGGCCGGGTCGGTAAATTTGGGGTCCAGCTTAATAAGCTTCTGCGCCTGCAGCAGGAACAGCGCCCGGCTCAGGTTGGTGGTGTTATTCGGTACCGCCACCGTGGCGTTTTCCGGCAGCGACGAGAAATCTTTATGCTTATGCGAATAGATCCCCAGCGGCTCAATATGAACCGTGGCCGCCACGGCAAAGGTTTTACCCAGCGCTTTCTCCTGATCCTTCAGGTAGGGGACATGCTGGAAGTAGTTGGCATCCACATCGCCACTGGCCAGCAGTTCATTGGCGTTGACCCCGCTGGTCAGCTCCACCACCTTAAGATCGAGACTGGGATCGATTTTTTTGATGTAGTTGAGGATCTCCGCGTGGGGAACCGGGTCCGCGGCGACGCGCAGCGCGGCGGCCTGGGCAGACGTCCATGCCAGAGAAAGAGACAGTGCGACCCCTGCTAGTTTAAAAGCAGCATATTTCATGGTGTGTTCCTTTTTAGTTATGGTTAAACGATCAATTGCTCGGCGCGTTCGCGAAAAACGTCCTGATAGTAGCGTTCCGCCACGTCCGGATGGGAACGCAGACGGCCCTTGAGATAATTCCAGCCGACATCGCGCAGCAGCGGATTGTGCGGGTCGCTGTCCGGACCGCGCGCTTCACGCGCCAGCTCGGGCGGCAGGGTATAAACCGGCACCACCGCGTCAAGCTGGGCGCCAAGGAAGAAAGCGATGGAGAGGCGCTGCTGCTGAGCCGGCGGTGACACCACCCGGTGAACGGTAGCGCGCAGATAGCCGTTGGTGGCCAGCTCCAGCAGTTCGCCAATATTGACCACAAAGCTGCCGGCCAGCGGTACGGCGTCGATCCACTGCCCGGGCGCCACCTCAACCTGCAGCCCTTTCTGCTCGTCCTGCAGCAGGAAGCTGAGAAAACCGGAATCTTTATGGGCGCCAACGCCCTGGCTGCTCTGGGTCTCCTGCTGGCCGGGATAACGGATCAGCTTGATATGCTCGTTGGGTTGGTCGCCGTAAAGCCGGTCAAAGGCATTCTCCGGGAGCTGCAGCGCTTCGGCAAAGGCGCGCAGCAGGCGGATCCCCACCTGAGTCATCTGCTGTTGCCAGTGAAGTAATACCGGTTTTAGCGATGGCAGCGCGGCAGGCCACAGATTCGGACCCTGCAGGCGCTGCCAGCGCGGCGCGTCGTCGCTGAGGGTCAGCGCCGGACGTTCGGCGCCGATATCAAACTGCTCTCGCCAGTCAGGCTGGCCGCGCGTCAGCTCAGAGGCCGCGCGGTTATAGCCGCGAAAATGGGGGGAGTGGATCATCGCCACCTGCTGTTTTTGCGCATCATCGAGCGCAAAAAAGCGCTGGGACTGGCGCTGAACTTCATATTGAAGCGCGTCGTCGACACCGTGGTTGATCAGATAAAAGAAGCCGATGTCGCGGGCGGCGTGACGCAGGTCGGCCAGGAAGGCCGCTTTATCCGCGGGGTCCGCGTAGCGGGCCAGATCGAGAATCGGCAGGGTGGTCGCGTTCATTGTGTTCTCCGAAAACGGGATAATAAGTTATGGGTCGATTCAGGTTCAGGGTTCTGGCACAACAGCAGCGCATGGTGATTTCCTCTGTCCGGGGCTGAGCACAGCTTGCCTCAGGGCCAGATAAGCAACCAATAACGTTATTTTCTAATTTATGTCCGCGCGGGGTTCAGTGCTTTTGCGTTAAATAGATAAAGGCGTAAGGGCGAACTGAAGCCGTTGCGCCCGTCACCGAGAGTCAGTAAGGTGGGCGCACTTTTTTAATGCGGAACGGATGTATCCTCATGCACAGCTCAAAAGATCCCCTGCACGGCGTGACGCTGGAAGCGCTGCTCAATGCCCTGGTGGCGCGCTACGGCTGGGCGGAAATGGCCCGCCAGGTCAACATTAACTGCTTTAAAAGCGATCCCAGCATCAAGTCCAGCCTGAAATTTCTCCGCCGGACGCCGTGGGCGCGTAAATAGGTGGAGGCGATGTATCTGGCTTCGCTCGACGACGATGCGCCGGCAGAGAAACCGGATCCCTGGGCAAACTGGCAGAAAAAATAACCCTTACCACAGGACAACATCATGCAGAGCTGGAGCAGTAAAGATTTCACCGCCGACCGCGCGTGGGGCGCGCTGGACATTGCCAATTTTTCCGGCACCACCGTGCGCCTGCACTGGACCGACCAACCCTATATCTGGCACATCAACGACGGTCAGGAGGTGTTTGCCGTGATGGATGGTCAGGTGGCGATGCATGTGAAGGTCGACGGCGAGGAACAGGTGATCATGCTGAACGCCGGAGATATCTTTTACGCCGAGGTGGGATGCGAGCATGTCGCCCATCCCCAGGGGGCGGCGCGTATTCTGGTGATTGAGAAAGAAGGGTCGGTCTGATCCCGCCGGCGGGCAATTCGTTAGCCCGCCGTTTCATCGCCTGTCACACTCAACATACCGCGTTGATATAAATCACTTATCCAGCTTTCAATATACATAATTCTTGTTTGCCATTGCCTTCACCCCAGCACTATCTTTTGCCGCAGACGTCTTAACAGGCACAACCCCGGGAGAGATCATGGCCACCTTGCAGTGGGATCACGCAGTACAGTTTGTGAATCAGCCGGAAGCGGCGATTGAAATCTTTGCCGGGCAGCAGCTGCGGGCGGCGGTCGGCGGGCGCCATCCGGGCAGGGGAACCCGCAATGCGCTGAGCTATTTTGGTCTGACCTATATCGAATTCCTCGCCATTTCCGACCCGGACGAACTGCGCGCCGCGACGGACAGATTTCTGCTCTCGCGGGATGCCGCGCGGTTGCTGCCGGAGAACGAAGCGCTGTTACGCGTCGCGCTGCGCAGCGACGACATCGACGCCACCCATGACCACTTGCGTCGCAAGGGGCTGGCGGTGTCACCGATTGTCGATGGCCAGCGCCACGATCCGCAGGGCAATGTCATCCGCTGGCGGATCTTCACCATCGATGGCGACACCGACGGGCTGGTCTTTCCCTTTGTGCTGCAGTGGGGAGAAGACGACGAGACCCGGCTGGCGCGGCTGCGCGCTCAGGGGCTGGACGTGCCTCATCCGCTGGGCGACATTGTGCTCGAGCAGGCGGTGTTCGAGGTGGACAATCCGCAGGCGGTGCGCGACCGCTGGCAGGCACTACTGGGCTTCCCGTCACAGGGGGAGCAGGGGCTGGACGCGGGCGGCCAGTGGTTTATTTTTCGCCAGGGACCCGCCAACCAGCTGGCCGAGCTGGTGTTTCGCGTCGCCAACCCGGCGCTTAAGGGGCAACGCTTTCGCGTCGGCAACGGCGTGTATCGCTTTATATAAAGGCTGACGCTAGCGTACCGTCGCGCGCAGTGCCCCCGGCGGCTGGCCGGTGATGCGTTTGAAAGCCCGGCTAAAGGCCGCCAGCGACTGATACCCGAGGCTGAAGGCGACTTTTTCCAGCGCCTGGCCTTCGTGGGTGATGTACTGCACCGCCAGCCGCATACGCAGCTCGGTGAGATAGCGGGCGGGGGTGGTGCCGGTGGCGGCAAGAAAACGCTCGGCGAAGAGAGAGCGCGACAGCCCCGCCTCCCGCGCCAGATCTTCCACTTTCCAGTTAACGCCCGGACGCTGATGCATGGCGTAGATCGCTTTCGCCAGCCGGGGATCGCGCAGGACCTGCACCCAGCCGGTGGCGTTACCGCACCCGCAGGCCACCCAGCCGCGGACTATCAGCGCGGCCACTACGTCCGCCAGTCGGGCGAGGATCCCGGCATAGCCCGCCTGGCGGGTGAGCGATTCCCGCTCCATCGCCGCCAGCAGCGGCTGGATCTCCGGCCAGGTGTTGAGCAGGCAGCTCACCCGCATCACTTCGGGCATGGCCTTCACCAGCGGCTGCATGCCGCCGAGTTCAAAGTCCATACAACCGCTGAAAATCACGGCGCGCTCCGGGCAGTCAGGCTGGCCGCCAGCGTTGATACAACTGACCGTGCTGCACACCGTTTCGCTGTTCAGCTGCGCCACATTCACCACCGCGGCCTGCGGATCGGAGAGCAGGGCGTGCCCGTCGCCGTTGGGAATAAACAGCGCGTCGCCGCTCTCCAGGGTGAACTGTTCTCCGCTGGCCATGCGCAGCAGCACCGGCCCGCGGCTGATGAAATGGAACTGGGCTTTGCCCGCCACGGCGCTAAAGCCGACGCCAAACGGGCGGGAGGTCTCGATGCGCCGGTAATTCACGCCGGAGAGGCGCATACCGCGCAGCAGTTCGCTGGTCAGGTCGATAGTGGGCTGGCTCATGGTAATTCCGGACGAATAATCAATAACTGAAGAGTATGCATCATATATCGTCCAGGGGTAAGCCCCTAAGATGACCAGGATGTTAATAAACCTGGAGAGATGTATATGACTTCCTGCATAGCTGCTGACGCGAGCCTGTCACCCGTCAGGCCTGCCTGGCGCGCCGTCTATGCCCTGGCCCTCGGGGTGTTCGGCCTGATCGTGGCTGAATTTCTGCCCGCCAGCCTGTTAACGCCGATGGCCAGCAGCCTCGGCGTCAGCGAAGGGATGGCCGGGCAGGCGGTGACCGCCACGGCGTTAGTGGCGTTAGTCACCGGCCTGCTGATCGCCACCGCCACCCGCAATATCGACCGCCGCTGGGTGCTGATGTTCTTTTCCGTGCTGCAGATTGTCTCCAGCCTGATGGTCGCTTTTGCCGGTTCGCTGGCGTTTCTCCTGCTTGGTCGTCTGCTGTTGGGGATCGCCATCGGCGGTTTCTGGGCGATGTCCACCGCCACGGCGATGCGTCTGGTGCCGGCGGCCCATGTGCCGAAAGCGCTGGCGATCATCTTTTCCGCGGTGTCTGTCGCCACGGTGGTGGCCGCGCCGCTCGGCAGCTACCTCGGAGAGCTGATCGGCTGGCGCAACGTGTTTATTCTCTGCGCGATACCCAGCCTGCTGGCGCTGCTCTGGCAGCTGTGGGGGCTGCCCTCCATGCGGCCGGAAAGCGTTGGCACCTTCTCCACGCTGTTCAGGGTGCTGCGCCGTCCCGGTATGCTGGGGGGCATGCTGGCGTCGATCCTGATTTTCAGCGGCCATTTTGCCTTCTTCACCTACCTGCGACCGTTCCTTGAGACCGTCGCGCAGGCCAGCGTTGAAGGCGTTTCGCTGATTTTGCTCGGCTTCGGTGTCGCTAACTTTATCGGCACCTCGGTGGCGAGCTATCTGCTGAGCCGCAGCCTGCGTCTGACCCTGGCGCTGGTGCCGCTGATGATGAGCGTCCTGGCGCTGCTGATGGTGACGTTTGGCCATCTGTCCGTGCTCGACGGGTTGCTGGTCGCCCTGTGGGGATTTGCCTTCGGTCTGGTGCCGGTGGCCTGGTCCACCTGGCTGGCCACCACCGTGCCGGATGAGGCGGAAAGCGCAGGCGGTCTGCTGGTGGCCTCTATTCAACTGGCCATCAGCGCCGGCGCCGCCGGCGGCGGGGCGGTGTTCGATCTACATGGCGCCAGCGGCGTCTTCACCGGCAGCGGTTTGCTGCTGTTGACCGCGATGGTCGTGGTCTTCACCGCCGTGCGGGTGAAACCGGTCGCCAGCGCCGAGCAGCCGGAGACCGGCCGCTTATCCCGCGAGATCGATAACTAAATTGGCCGACAGGCTGCGGGAGCAGCACAGCGCGATATGCTGCTCCGCGGCCTGTTTTTCCGCCTCCGACTGCACGGTATCCCGGTGGTCTACCGTTCCCTCCCGCACCGGCGTCAGGCAGGCGCCGCAGATCCCCATCTCGCAGGAGAGCGGCACCTCAACGCCATGCTCCTGCAGCACCCGGGCGATGGTTTTGTCCTCCGGGACCGGCCAGCGCTCCCCGGTGGAGGCGAGGGTGATGGTGAAGGTGCCGTCCTCCGCCGACGCCGCCGTCGGGACGGTCGGCTGGAACGCTTCGCTGTGCAGTTGCGTTTCCGCCCAGCCGGCCGCCAGCGCGGTGTCGCGCACCTGGGCCATAAACCCCGGCGGTCCGCAGAAATAGACTCGGGTGTCGGCGTCCGGCGCGCCCAGATCCTGCGCCAGCCGCAGGCGCGGACTCTGCCCGTCGGCAGAGCTGTGGATCAGGCAGGTTCCGCCGGTGAGCTGGCTGGCGATCTCGGTGGCGAAGGCGGCCTCCTGCGCGCGGCTGACGTAATAGTGCAGCGTAAAGCTGGCGCCGGACGCCGCCCGCGCATGGGCCATCGCCAGCAGCGGCGTAATGCCGATCCCGGCGGCGAGGAGCACCACGTGGCCGCCCCCGTGCAGGGGAAAGTGGTTGCGCGGAGCAGAGATCAGCAAGGGCTGCCCCGGACGCAGGGTGTCATGAATATAACGGGAGCCGCCTCGCGACTGCGCCTCGCGGGCGACGCAGAGCAGATAGTGATCCCGTCTGGCCGGGCTGCCGGTCAGCGAATACTGACGGATCAGCCCGCAGGGGAGATGGAGGTCGATATGGGCGCCGGGCGCCCACGCCGGCAGCGGTTGCCCATCGGCGCTCACCAGACGAACGGCCAGATTTTTCGCGCCCTGGCGCCACAGGCCATCGACCACCACCGGGAGTATGTCGCGCATAAGACCTCCACTCATACCAGAAAGAAATCGCCAAAGCCCATCTTCTTCAGCCCGCGCCGGTAGGCGATAGAGCTGCGGTCTGCCGGAATATGCGCCTCCAGGGTCAGATCCAGCGGCAGCCGCTCCGGGCGCTGGGTCTCAACCATCAGGCGGTCCTCCTCAAACACCCGCAGGTTGAACGCATGAACGTCTTCCACCGGCACATGCAGGTCAAAATTGCGGGCGATAGGGGCAAACATTCGCGTCACGCGCGACGACACCGGCGAGGCGGCGTTCATGATCACCAGCTTCGCATCGGCAGGGAAATGGATGGTCAGCGTGGCGGTGAACGGCAGATGCATTTCAAAGTGACGCAGCCACTGGAACCCTTCCGGCGCGCGGAAATCGGAGCTGGCCGGGTAATTGCCTACCGAGCTCCAGTAGTCGGCAACAAAGCCGAACGGCGTCTCCTGCGGGGTGTAGTCCGGCACCTGTTGGTTGTCCGGATCGGCGAAGGTCTCGGTGTGGATCCACGCGAAGTGGGCGACATCGAGAAAGCCTTCGACCTGGCGGCCGGCAAAGCCCTTCACTTCAAAGGCCGGACAGTTGATTTGCTGAAAGCCGGCGTCGTCCCAGTGCGGCATGGTCGGTAACGGCGGCGGATTGTCCGGATCGCAGGCCAGGCAGGTCCAGATCAGCCCGTAACGCTCCTCCACGGCGAAGCTGGTGAGATGCAGTTTGGCCGGAATGGGTTGCCCCGGACTGGAGGGGATGCGGTTGCAGCGGCCATCCTCGCCAAAGCGCAGGCCATGATAGGGGCAGACGATGCCTTCTTCTTCATGAAACCCCAGGGTCAGCGGGACGCCGCGGTGCGGGCAGACGTCGCGGGCGACAACCACCTGGCCTTTTATACGATAGATAACCAGCTGTTCGTCCAGCAGGGTGGCTTTCACCGGAGCGCCGTCAATATCGCAGGCGCGGGCCACCGGGTGCCAGCAACGGGCCAGCCGCAGCCAGTCTTCCGGATCGAAGGTGCAATGGGCGGGGGGCGTGGGGGTGGTTGTCTTCATGATTTCTCTTCCTGCTCACATCGGTGATTGTTTTATTGTTGTGAGATTATTGTTGTCATATTAGGGTGTTCACATCCATCACCATTAATTCACTCTGCTGTTGCAAAAAAGAGTACAGGGGCACCATGAGTCCATTTTCCCGTTTCGCCCACTATTTCATCGCCGTGGCTCGCTGCGGCAGCCTGCGCCGGGCCGCCGAGCAGCTGCATATCTCGGCCTCGGCGATTAACCGCCAGATCCTGCAGGCCGAGGAGGCCTTCGGGACGCCGCTGTTCGAGCGGCTGCCGGAGGGACTACGGATGACCACTGCGGGTGAACTGCTGTATGACAATCTGTTGCGCTGGCAGAAGGAGTTTCGTCAGACCCGGCAAAAATTTGATGAGCTGCAGGGGATGAAGCGCGGGAGCGTCAGCGTCGGCATGGTGCAGGCGCTGGCGGAAGGCGGCTTCGCCGCCGCGCTGGCGGAAATCATCGCCCGCTGGCCGTGGCTGGAGCTGGATCTGCAGGTGGCCGACAGCCACACCGTCAGCCAGAAAGTGCGTCAGGGGGATCTGGACGTCGGTTTGATCCTCGATCCGCAGGGGCAGGCCGGACTCAGCGTGCTGGCCTTTGCCGAACTGGAGGTGGGGATTGTGATGCGCCCGGACCATCCTCTGGCGGGGGCGAAGGCCCTGTCTCTGGGCGAGCTCAGCCTGGAGCGGCACATCGTGCCCGGCGCGCCGCTGATTGTTCATGAGCGTGTTGCGCTCCTCTATCGCCACCATGACTTTGCGCCGGAGAATACCATCAGCTGCAATGATATTCGACTCATTAAGTCGCTGGTGCTGCGCGGCAGCGGCGTGACGCTCCTCAGCCTGCTCGACGTGCTGGACGAGGTTCAGCGCGGACAGCTGGCCTTTATCCCGCTGCGCAGTACGCTGCTGCGGCCGCTGACTCTGGCGCTGTGCACCGCGCCCTCGCGTCAGCTATCGCGTCCCGCGCAGATGGCCATTCAGACGCTGAGCGCGGTGATTGAGTCCATGGCGACCGTCAGCCCAGCGGCCCGCTGAGGATGGTGTCGCACATGCCGTTGATAATCCGTTCGCCGGTCTCCTCCCGCAGCTCCTGGTACCAGGCTTCGGTGAGCTGCATATCCTTACCGTGGGTGATATCGCAGCGCTTGCGCGCCTTCAACACCAGATCGCGAACCCGATCGCAGCGCTGGGCTTCATATTCGCGCAGGGCGGCGTCAATATCGCGGGTCTGGCGGAAAACGGCGCCCAGCACCACCGCATCTTCCATCGCCGCACATCCCCCCTGGCCAATATCCGGGGTGGTGCTGTGTCCGGCGTCGCCCAGCAGCGCGACGCGACCGCGCACCAGGCGGCTGAACGGTTCGATATCGTGGATTTCAATACGGTTGGTGGTCTGCGGGTCAAGGGCGGCGATCAGCTTCTGCACCGGCGGCGCCCAGCCGGCAAAGTAGCGGCTGAGGTCAGCGCGCAGGGTGTCACGATCCTCGGCCAGACCCGCCGGCAGCGGCACATCAAAGAAAAAGTAGAACCGGCCAGCGGAGACCGGCATCAGCGAGACGCGCTTGCCTTCGCCGACAAAGGTGGTCCACTGATCGCCGGGCGCCAGCGCTTCATCTACTTCCACCAGACCGTTCCAGTTGACGTAGCCGGCGTAGCGGCGCTGCGGGGTAAAGCCTAGCACCCACGGACGCAGCGCGGAATGGCTGCCGTCGGCGGCAATCAGCAGATCGCCGCTGGCGCTGCTGCCGTCGGTAAACCACACCGTCACGCCGTCGGCGTTTTCTTCACAGCGGGTGACGCGTTTGCCGAACTGCACGCGCTCCCGTCCCCAGAAATCCAGCATTTCCCGCTGCAGCTCTGCGCGGGATACCGGGCAGGGGCGGCTGCCGGTGCGTTCGATCAGCGGCGCGAGGCTGAACTGGGTCATGTTCTCGCCGCTGCGGAAATCGCGATACGCCATGCGGCGCAGCGGTCCGCCGAAGGTCTCCATGATGTCGCCCATGCCGAGGTGGGCCATGCACTTCACGCCGTTGGGCCACACGGAAATCGCTGCGCCGACCGGTTTGATCTCTTTCACCGCCTCATAGACGTCGCAGTCGATCCCCGATTGTTTGAGCGCCACTGCCGCACTTAAGCCGCCGATGCCGGCGCCAATCACGATTGCTTTCATTTTTTTCTCCTTCTCCATATGTAGTGACTGACTACAGCAATTTGCGTACCAGTTCGCCGGAGGGAGGAAAACCGCCCGCCAGAGGCACTGCGACAGGTCATGGTGCACCGTATCGGTGCAATGTGACGCATTGGTTGCCTTTTTATGAATCAAAAGTTTCTGTATGTTGCATTAAGAATCTATCGTTTCAGTGCTCTGGTTCAGCAGCGGAGGGGGGTGATGCATCACTCGAGTAATTTAAGATTATGATTTTTCAGTGTTAATAAATTTATCCGTGCGCTTTTGTCGTCTCTGGCCTGCTTTGTGCAGTAGCCCATGCACTTCTCTTTGCTACGGGATAACACCATGTCTGACGAACATCACAGCGGCCTGCTTTACGGCCTTGAACAGCGGATCCCACCGCTTCCGGCCTTTTTTAGCGCCCTCCAGCATGTGCTGGCGGGTCTGGTGGGTATCATCACGCCGCCGCTGATCATCGGCGCCACCCTCGGACTCGGCGACTGGCTGCCGTATCTCATCAGTATGTCGCTGCTGGCTTCGGGTATCGGTACCTTTCTGCAGTCCAACCGGGTCTGGGGCATTGGCGCCGGGATGATCTGCATGCAGGGCACCAGCTTCGCCTTTCTTGGCGTGGCGGTAGCCGGCGGGATGTGGGTGAAAGCGCAGGGCGGCGGGCCGCAGGACATTATGGCGATGCTGTTTGGCGTTAACTTTGTCGCCGCCCTGGTGCCGGTGATTGTCAGCCGCTTTATCGAACCGCTGAAGAAAATCTTTACCCCCATCATTACCGGCAGCGTGATTGCGCTGATCGGCATCAGCCTGATCAAGGTCAGCGTCATTAACTGGTGCGGTGGGGAAAAGGCGCAGGATTTCGCCAGCATGAGCAATATCGCGCTCGGAGCGGGTACCCTTGGCGTTATCGTCCTGCTGAGCTGCGCCAAAAACCGCTGGCTGCGGCTCTCCTCGGTGGTGGTGGGCATTGCCTTGGGCTGTGTGGCGGCAGGGCTGAGCGGTCAGTTCCATCTTCACAGCCTGGGCGACACCCTGTTCCGCCTGCCAACGCTGTTTCCGTTTGGCTTTCAGTTTAACAGCGCGATCTTTCTGCCGGTGGCGCTGGTGTCGCTGGTGTGTATTCTGGAGGCGGTAGGCGATCTCACGGCCAATTCGCTCATTTCACAACAGTCTGTTGACGATCGCGCTTTCCGCAACCGGCTGAAGGGCGGTATCCTGGCGGACGGCGTCAGCTGCATGGTGGCCGCGATGCTCAGCGCCTTTCCGAACACGACTTTCGCGCAGAACAACGGCGTGATCCAGATGACCGGGGTGGCCAGCCGCTATGTCGGGCGCTACATTGGCGTGATTCTGATCCTGCTCGGGCTGTTCCCGCCGGTGGGCGAACTGCTGCGGCAGATCCCGGCGCCGGTGCTGGGGGGCGCCACGATGGTGATGTTTGGCTGTGTGGTGGCGGCCGGGATCCGGATCATTACCCAGAACCCGCTCACCCGACGCGATGTGCTGATCGTGGGTCTGGCGTTTGGCGCGGGTCTTGGCGTGGAGTCGGTGCCGGCGTTTCTCAGCCATTTTCCGCCGATGGTCGGCGATCTGTTCGGTTCGGCGGCCACCAGCGGTGGGCTGGTGGCGATAGCGCTGAACCTTGTTCTGCCGCAGGAGCAGGCGGCGACGAAAACGATAAGGAGTCAGGATGATCGCGCTGAGTCAGTTTAACAGCCTGAGTGACGATGAGGCAGGGGAGCTGCTGGCTCCCTGTGTGGCGATCCCGGCCTGGAGCGATACGCTGTTGAACTTGCGCCCCTTCGCCAACCGTGAAGCGCTGCTGCAGGTCGCCCGGGAAGCGATGGGCGACTGGGGAGAGAACGATCTGAACGCGGCGCTCAGCGCCCATCCGCGGATCGGCGAAAAACCGAGCGGCAGCCAGGCGCACGCGACGATGTCACGCCAGGAGCAGTCGGCGGTGGACAGCGATAATGAAAGACTGGCGCAGGCCCTGCGGGAGGGGAATGCCCGCTACGAAGCCCGCTTTGGCCGGGTGTTTTTAATCCGCGCCAAAGGGCGCAGCGGCGAAGAGATTCTGCAGGCGCTGACGCGCCGGCTGCAGCATACCGCTGACGAAGAAGTGGCTGAGGCGCTTGCCCAGCTGCGGGAAATTACGATGTTAAGACTGGAAGGAGCGATTGGCGAATGAGCACCCTGAGCACCCATATTCTGGATATTTCCACCGGCACGCCGGCTGAAGGCGTCGCGGTCAGCCTGAGCCGGGAGGGCGAGACCCTGGCGAACCTGGTGACCAACGCCCAGGGGCGTATCGTCACCTTCAGCGCCGCGCCGCTGCCGGCGGGGCGCTACTGTTTAACCGCGGAAACCGGGGCGTGGTTTGCCCGTGCCGGGCGCGAGAGCGTTTTTACCCGAGCGCAGATTGATTTTGTCATTGGCGAGGCGGCAGAGGACCATTTCCATCTGCCGTTTCTGATCGCCCCGGGCGGGTGGTCGACCTACCGCGGCAGCTAAGCCCGGCTGCGCGTTGCCCGAGTGACAGCCATTGCCGGGCGGCGCTGCGCTTGCCCGGCCTGGATGATGATGAAACTGGTAGCGACAGCCCGTAGGCCCGGTAAGGCGCAGCCGCCACCGGGCAGACCACGTTGCTCCGGCTGCCATCCCTTCTGCTTTATCCCTACGTAAGGATAATCATTGACCTATCCCCACCAGGGGATAAACTTGACATTATCCCTTGCAGGGTATAAAACCAGTTTTATCCCGATAGGGGGATAAATGATGGTGAGGAACAAGGCGATGAATTCCCCGCAGATATACAGTCCGGTTCAGCTGGCCAATTACCTGAAACTGCTGCGCCAGCAAAATCACTGGACTCAGGAGGCGCTGGCCAGCCGGATCGGCATTAAACAGGCGACGCTGTCCAATTTTGAAAATCACCCCGACAAAACCACCTTAACCACCCTGTTTAAGATCCTCCAGTCGCTGGGGGTGGTGATGACCCTGAACGCCAAACCGGCAGAGACGGCGATGATTCCCGATAACACCACGGATCTTGACTGGTAATGGCGACGCTCACCACCTGGATGAACAATGCGCGCGTGGGAACCTTAACCCGCCAGGCCAACGGGGCGCACAGTTTCCGCTATGATGAGGAGTGGCTGCGCAGCCCGCGCGCCAGACCGCTCTCCCTCTCGCTGCCGCTGCAGTATGGCAATATTACCGCCGACGCGGTGTATCACTATTTTGATAACCTGCTGCCCGACAGCCCGCAGGTCCGCGAGCGGATCGTCAGGCGCTATCAGGCGCGTTCGAAACAGCCGTTCGATCTGCTGGCCGAGGTCGGGCGGGACAGCGTAGGGGCGGTGACTCTGCTGCCGCCGGGGGAAGAGGCGCATCTTGCCGCGTTGCGCTGGCAGACGCTGGATGAGGCGCAGCTGACCGCTTTGCTGACCGCCTACCAGTCGGATATTCCTCTCGGAATGGTGACCGGCCAGGACGATTTTCGTATCTCGGTGGCCGGCGCTCAGGAGAAAACCGCGCTGCTGCGAATGGGCGAGCACTGGTGTATTCCGCAGGGCACCACCCCGACCACCCATATCATTAAACTGCCCATCGGCGAGATAAAGCAGCCCAATGCGACGCTGGATCTGCGTGAAAGCGTGGATAACGAATATCTGTGCCTGGCGCTGGCCAGGGCGTTGGGCCTGGCGGTGCCGGAGGCGGAGATTATCAACACGCCGCGGATCCGTGCGCTGGCGGTGACCCGCTTCGACCGGCGCTGGGCGCAGGAGGGGCGCGTGCTGCTGCGTCTGCCGCAGGAGGATCTGTGTCAGGCATTCGGCATACCGTCGTCGATGAAATATGAGTCTGACGGCGGGCCGGGTATCGCCGCGATCATGACCTTTCTGCTGGGTTCCAGTGAGGCCCTGAAAGATCGCTATGACTTTATGAAGTTCATGGTGTTCCAGTGGCTGACCGGGGCAACGGACGGGCATGCGAAGAACTTCTCGCTCTTTTTGCTGCCCGGCGGCAGCTACCGGCTCACGCCGTTCTACGACATTATTTCGGCATTTCCGGTGCTGGGCGGGACGGGACTGCATCTGCGCGACCTGAAGCTGTCGATGGGGCTCAATGCCACAAAAGGGCGGAAAACGGAGATTAACGCTATCTATCCGCGTCATTTTCTGGCGACCGCCAAAGCGGTTAACTTCCCCCGGGAGCAGATGCTGGCGATCCTGGGCGAGTTTGCCGACCGCGTGCCGCAGGCCATCGAAAGCGCCCGCCGGACGCTGCCGTCGGACTTTTCCGCCCACGTCTGGCGGGCCATCACGGAGAACATGCTGAAACTGCACGCCCGCCTGCAGCAAGGGCTGCAGGCGGGATAGCGAAGCCGGCTGGCGGTTAGCTCTGCGGCGGCCCCCAGCGGCTGCGCAGGTAGTTAACCGCCTGGCGGGTCTGCGGCTGATTGAGGTTGTTTTCGCGGAACAGGATGGTGCCCTGGATCTGCGGCAGGGACTCATTGAGGTCGAGCTGTTTTTTCAGCTCCGGCACGCCGCCATCCACCGTCCAGTCAGGTTCATTTTTGGACGGTTCACCCACCTTGTACAGGGCCACGCCGATATACAGCCGGGTATGCGTCGGCTTGACCACCTCGGCCCACCAGTTGGCCAGCACATCGTAGCGCGCCGCATCGCGGGCAAACGGCCAGTAAATCTGCGGGGCGATGTAGTCGAGCAGTCCCTGCTGCACCCAGCTGCGGGTATCGGCATAGGATTCATCATAGGCGGCCGCGCCACGGGTATCAGACCCCGCCGGATCGTGGGAGCGGTTGCGCCACACCCCGGCCGGGCTCACGCCAAACTCGACGTTCGGATTGAGTTTTTTAATGGTCGCGGAGACATGGGCAATAAGCTGCTGAGTGTTATGCCGCCGCCAGTCGCCCTTCGAGGCATAGCCCTGCCCGTAACGACGGAAGGTCTCGTTGTCGTTAAGCGGGGAAGAAGCGGTTTCGGTGTAGAAATAGTCATCGAACTGCACGCCGTCAATCGGGTAGTTCTGCACCACTTCAGCGACAATGCTGGTGATCCAGTCACGCGCTTCGGGAATACCCGGGTCGAGAACAAAGCGATCGCTGGCGGTGCGGATCCAGTTACGGTGCAGGACGAACACGCTGGCCGGCACCTGAGTGAGGGTGTTGTTCAGCTCGGCAATCGTCGACGGTTTGGTGTTGACCGAGACGCGGTAAGGGTTAAACCATGCGTGGACCTTCATGCCGCGCTTGTGCGCTTCATCCAGCATAAACTGCAGCGGATCGTAGCCGGGGTATTCGCCGATTTTGCCGGTCAGCATATCGGACCACGGCAGAATATCCGACCGCCAGAGCGCCGTACCGTCCGGTTTCACCTGGAAAAAGACGGTGTTGATCCCCAGGCGCTGCAAATTATCGAGTTTGGCGAGCAGCGCCAGCTTCTGCTGGGTGATGCGGCTTTCCGGCGTACTGGCGATAATTGACCCGACCGGCGGCCAGTCAAGGCGCGAGACGGTGGTCAGCCAGACGCCGCGTACCGGCTCCCGGTGCGTCTGACCGGCTTTAACGGCCGCGCTTTTCGGCGGCGTGACGAGGGATTTGGGGGCCTTACTGGTGCAGCTGAACAGCATGCCGGCGGCGATGAGCGCCGCGCCTGCCAGCGCCACTTTGCTGGCTAGGGGGAATCGACGAGAATGGCTGATGATGAACTCCCGTGTAATCAGATCGTCGCGTGTAGCGGCTATTCTCTTACGATTCGCCGGCCAGAGCAATTCCTTGATAGGACTGTTGACATCAGGTGGGAGAGGTCAGTCGGGCTCCCACGCCAGAATATCGCCAGGCTGACACTCGAGCGCCTCGCAGATGCGCGACAGGGTATCAAAGCGGATGCCTTTGACTTTACCTGACTTGAGCAGCGACAAATTCTGTTCGGTAATGCCAACAAAGGCCGCCAGCGCCCTGGACGTCATCTTTTTTTCCACCAGCAGTTTGTCCAGATTCACCACCACAGCCATCGTTAAATAAACTCCTTATTCTCTTCTTCCGCACGGATCCCGTGGAGCATGGCGTGAAATGTCACAAACAGCAAGCTTCCTGTCAGAAGCAGCACCCCGTCGCTGAGCAGAAACACCACCTGGTAATAAGGCTGCGGCCACCAGGCGAGCAGCGGGATGAGAAAGCGGCAGACCGGCAGTAAGATCCCCATCCCCACCATGGCCAGAGCGATGTAACGAACGCTGTGCGCCAGGGAGAGGCTGAGCACGCTGCGCTGGCGGACGCTACGGGTTACCTTCATGCCCTGCCAGATAGCGAACGCGAACAGCCCGGCCGGAAGATACAGCAGGGCCAGCAGCAACAAACGTCTCGCCATCCCAGGCGCCTGGGCCGGGTTGTCGGTTAACGGCACTTCAGCAAAGTGCAGCAGGGTGGAAAGAAAATATCGTTCGCCGGTAAAGAAAATCCACAGCGGCACGATCAGGGCGAGCATAAAAAAGAGGGGCAGTATGCCGCTAATAATAGCCAGACTCAGCCGGGTTCTGGATTGCTTCACAATTTACCTTCCTGATTGATGAGAATAATTAAAGCACCAGCCGCGTCAAGCATGACATAAGGGCCACGGCGAAGACAACGCTCATCGCCCGGACGCCGCGTCGACGGCTGGCAAACCACGGACGGGTCCAGACGCGGTAGAGGCTGAGGGTGATGAACGATGCCTGGATGGTCCAGGTCAGCATCCGAAACAGGTAGCCCATTTTGCCGAGATTCTGCAGGGTCTGGAAAACCTCGGCGAGATAAATAACCCCGGTCACCAGCAAAACATAATTGAGCAGGCGTATTTTTCGCTGCGCCAGCCAGTCGCCGGAAATAAACAGGATCACCGACAACAGCGTTAACAGCGCCCAGAGGATGTCAATTCCGTTCATTACGCGCCTCCTGTTCATCAGGGGTGGCAGCCAGTAAGAGCTTGATGGCAGGCCCGATCACCGGCCAGGCGGTATCGGAGAGGATCACTACCGCGGTCTGTCGCTGTCGGTCGAA
This sequence comes from Klebsiella sp. 1SOBk10mer, assembly GCF_046602535.1. Taxonomy (NCBI): domain Bacteria; kingdom Pseudomonadati; phylum Pseudomonadota; class Gammaproteobacteria; order Enterobacterales; family Enterobacteriaceae; genus Klebsiella; species Klebsiella sp. 1SOBk10mer. The sequence continues at coordinate 36,616 of NZ_JBKIUP010000003.1, read as the reverse complement.
GGCCATCATTGCCGCAAAGCCGCCACTCTGCCCGTCATGCCAGACGATCTCCCGTCCGCGGACGCGGGTAGTGAACCAGGCATAACCCACCCGGGAATCGGGATCATCGGTGGCGAACAGGGGGGGCATGCCTTCACTGCCCGCCAGGTTTCCTGCCAGCAGCGCCTGGGCATATTTCGCCATATCGACAATCGTGGCGCGTACGCCGCCGGCGGGGGCGAAGGCGTCCATCACCCATGGCTGCTGAGGGAAACCAGAGGCTGACCAGCCCACGGTAAACGTCGGCGAGGCTGGAGTATTGTGCCGGGCCACTTCCGCGTCCTGCATTCCGGCGGGGGCAAAGACCCGTTGCGCCATCAGTGTGGCAAAATCGCGATGAGACGCCCGCTCCAGCGCCAGTCCGAGCAGGGCAAACCCGGCGTTGGAATAATCAAACCATTTCGTCGGCTGCAGGGTGGCCTGGTTCATCATCGCGATCAGCGCGGGTCGATCGTAGCGCCAGGGATTCTGCCGCCGGGCAATGTCGCTCAGAATAGCCAGCCGCTGCCCAACCGACGCGGTAAGCGGTGGCAGTCCTGAACGGTGAGAAACCAGTTGCTCCAGGGTAACGTCCCGCACCGGGCTGACAATCTCCGGGACCAGCGCCGACACCGGCGTCTGCGCGGTGACTTCGCCGCGGCGAATAGCCTCCAGCAGCAGGCTGGCGGTCATGGTTTTGCTCAGGCTGGCGATCTCATACTGCGTCGTATACTCGCTCCCCCACAGGCCGTAACGCACCCCCTGAGGCGTAATCAGCGCTGCGGCGACCTGTCCGCGGGCGCCATTGAGCAGGGGCGTTAATATCGAGACCAGCTGTTTATCCCCCGTCGTCCGGGAGCTGGGGGGATGAAAGCCGGGCTGCAGGGCGATCCCCGCCGCCACAATGACGGTAAAAACCAGCACGGCGGCAATGATCTGTCTGTCCCGGCGATAGCGGTTCCAGCGCATGTTTTCTCCTTAACGCGGTACGACATCCAGGTGAGGGAATACCGTTTCTCCCTGGTGTTAAAGTGAGCGCAGGTTAGCCTGGTGTTTATCGTTTTACAATAAATTTTTATCGTTTTATGATTAACTTTATGAGGGGTAAAGCAGACACACCCGGCGCGGTGTGGAGAACGCGGGGGGCAATAGAGGCCAGGGGATAAAGTGCGCTGACGAAGGGCGGTACTCGCCAGCGAGAAATGTCGGCTATGCCGATATACCGGGAGAAGAAAACTTAGCGGATCCGCGACTGCTCGTCGTCGCGTAGCGTCAGCACCTCAAATCCGTTGGCGGTGACGGCCACGGTGTGCTCCCATTGCGCGGAGAGTTTTTTATCGCGGGTGACCACCGTCCAGCCATCCTTTTTGGTCTTGATACGACTGTCGCCCTGGTTCACCATCGGTTCAATAGTGAATACCATGCCTTCCCGCAGCACCGCGCCTTCACCGGGCCTGCCGTAGTGCAGCACCTGCGGCTCTTCATGCATTTCCTGACCGACGCCGTGACCGCAGTATTCTCTGACCACGCTGTAGCCATGGTCCTCGACCCAGCGCTGAATGGCATGGCCGATGTCGCCCAGCGTCGCGCCGGGTTTCACCACCTCAATGCCTTTCCACATCGCTTCATAGGTGGTCTTTACCAGCCGGCGAGCCAGCGGGGAAACGTCGCCTATCAGGTACATCTTACTGGAGTCAGCGATCATGCCCGCTTTCTCGAGGGTGATATCAACGTTAACGATCATCCCGGAGCGCAGATGCTCGGTCGCCTTCGGGATCCCATGGCAGACCACATCGTTAATTGAGGTGTTCAACACATAGGGAAAGTCGTATTGCCCCTTGCTGGCCGGTCGGGCGTGCAGCTGGTTGACGATAAAATCTTCCACTCGATCGTTGATTTCCATCGTCGTCACGCCGGGGACGATAAAGGTATCCAGCATGTCAAACACCGATGCCAGCAGCTGGCCGGCATGGCGCTGGCGCGCGAGCTCATCGGCGGTTTTAATGATTATTGATGGCATTGATCACCTCCAGCAGACGGTCAGAGCCGGATTTCAGCATCAGCAGTTTGATCTGCTGGTGGTTAAGCTCGGGGTAGAGTTCGCTCATCATGCCCAGGCGGATCCAGTATTCCGCCTGGGCATTAACGGAGCGGGACATGGCTTTGCTGGCATCACGAATGTCATCGTGCAGCAGATCGGAGATTTTGACGATTCCCATAGAAACAGACCATATATGATTCGTAGATGTATCGTATACAAACCAGCTCGGGATGTCCTTGGCATTTTGTGGCGTGGGTGACGAGCGTCATGCAAAAAAGCCCGACCAGCGGGCTTATTTACCGTATTTTTACAGGTTAAAAATTCGCGCGGCTCACCATGGCGAAAATTACCCATTAGGTTATCGGTATGCGGAATGAAAATAACATGATGACGACGCATCAATATATTTTATGCAGGTGTTAATTTTGCGTATGAATATTCTCCCGTCAGGCCGGGAATCCGGGGAATTTACAGCGCGTCAGTGAGTTTATCCACCACCACTTTACCCGCATTATCGAACTGCGTAATGCGGAAGCTGTCGCTCCAGGAGCGGCGGGTGGTGAAGCGGTCAAACAGGGATACCCGGCCTTTACGCTGGCCATCTTTACTTAAAATAACCCATTCAGTTACCGAAGAATAATGCTGACTATTGTCATGACGACTCTGTTGTTCAACCAACCGATCTTCTTTTTCCACTTTTAAATAATCACGCAACATATTTAACCTCCATAGAAAGTATTATTAACATTACTCCTTTTATTTATTCTTTCAATCAAACTTTTTAATCAATAAAAGTAACTATTAGTGGGCGACCTAAGTGCGAAAATCGCCGAGGTTATCCCCCCGAAGATGGCCTGGTCCACTACGCTTAACAGGAGTGTCCGCCGCGCTATCGGCGGTTGTCCGGGCCGGAAAGGCGACCATAAAACACCTTAACCTTGTATTCATTATGGGCGTGATTCTGTTATATCTAATGCGTTTTGCCACGACCGAGCCACAGAGAGCGCTGTACCATGAGTAACGATCACCTGACGGACATTGCCTATCGCCACTTTATTGAAAGTGTTAAAGATTATGCCATCTATATGCTGAGCGCCGACGGGACGGTCATTAGCTGGAATGAGGGCGCCCGCCGGGCAAAAGGGTACCTGAGCGATGAGATCATCGGTCGCTACTTCGGTCTCTTCTATAGCGAAGCCGAACAACTCTCCGGGGTGCCGGCGAATAATCTGCAAATTGCCCTGCGTAGCGGGCAGTTCGAAGGCGAAGGCTGGCGGTATCGTAAAGATGGCTCCCGGTTCTGGGCGCATGTCATGATCAATGCCATCCGCGATGAGCAAAATAACCTGCTGGGCTTTGCCAAAATTACCCGCGACATCAGCGAACAGAAGGCGATCAATGACCGCATCGCGTGGATGGCGCGTTACGATGCGCTGACCGGTTTACCCAATCGGGTGGAGTTCTTTGAGCGGGTGGAAAAGCTGATCACCGGGAATGACGCCCGCCGCTTTGCCGTTTTCACCATCGATTTAGATAAGTTTAAAGAGATTAACGATCTGCAGGGCCATCTTATTGGCGATCAGCTGCTGCAGCGCGTGGCAGGCGCCGTACTCAAAACGCTGCAGAAGGAGGAGATGGTCGCCCGCTTCGGTGGCGATGAGTTTGTGGCCGTCAAACCTTTTGCCGATGAAAGCGAGGTGGACGCCTTTGCCGCCCGTCTCTGGCACTGCTTCAGCGGTAAGCAGACGTTTGCCGCGACGGAAGTGATCCTTTCCGCCAGCATGGGTATCTCCGTCTACCCGGAGGACGGGACGGATATTAATACGGTTCTGAGCAATTCCGATCTGGCCATGTATCGGGCAAAGAGCAGTCTCGACCACAAAATTTGCTGGTATGAACGCGAGATGGACGACAAGACGCGGCAGCGGAATATGATGGCCGCCGACATCCGCCGCGGTATTCAGGCGGGGGAGTTTTCGCTTCACTATCAGGCGATCCGCAATATTAAAGATCGTCGCATCACCGGTTATGAAGCGCTGTTGCGCTGGCAGCATCCTCAGCTGGGCGCTATTCCGCCGGACGTGTTTATTCCCATTGCCGAAGAGAGCGGCGCCATCGTGCCGTTAGGCTACTGGGTGCTGGAGCAGGTGTGTAACGAAGCACTGGAAAAGGGTCTCAACAGAAAAATTTCGGTCAATATCTCGCCGGTGCAGCTGCGTCATCGTAGCTTTATCGAAAAAGTCCGCGAGATCCTGATGCGTACCGCCTATCCGGTCAGCCTGCTGGAGTTTGAGGTCACCGAGACGGCGTTTATCGTGAACAAGCAGCTGGCATTCAGCGTCCTGCATCATCTGCAAAAGATGGGGATCAGTATCGCACTGGATGATTTCGGCACCGGCTACTCCTCCCTGAGCATGCTGCGCGATTTTCATTTCGACGTCATCAAGCTCGACCGCAGCTTTATGCTGGATGTGGAAAGCAATCCCCAGGTCCGCTCATTCGTGCGGGCCATTATTTCGCTAGGCAACTCGATCAATACGCCGCTTATCGCCGAGGGCGTGGAAACCGCAGGACAACTGCAGATCCTCGAAGAGGAGGGATGTGACGAAATGCAGGGGTTCCTGTTCGGCGAGCCGGTCGATATTAAACACCTGCCCGATCAGCGCTGAATCGCCCGCCGTCCGCTGGTGGGCGCAAGGTCATCACTGATGCGCAAGCGCTGCCTGCCCGGAAAGGTGCAGCAGCGCGGAGCGCAGGGAGACCTCGAACATCTGACCATGGGTCAGCCCAGGGTAGCGCCAGAAGGCCACCCGCAAGCCGTTGTCCGCCAGTTGCTGTTGGGTCTGACGCAAAACCGCCAGGGAAGCCACGTGCCCGGACGGCTCTCCAGGGGCTTTGCCATCCCCCTCCAGCAGATACAGCGATTTCCCGGCGAAAGCCGCGGCATCGATGTTTTTGCTGTCTTTAAGCGGAGACTCGAGTGCCTGGCCGAGCGACGGGCTGGTGGAATAAAAGATATGGAACAGGTCGCTCTTACGCCACGCGTCGAGTACAAACAGTCCGCCATAGGAGTGACCCCAAATAGCGCGCTGGCGGGGATCGATTTTCAGCTTAGCTTCTGCTTGCGGAACCATCGTTTCGCTCAGCAGCTGGCGAAACAGGTCATTACCCCCGGTTTTTCGCGGCGGCAGCGCGGATTTTCCAGCGCGAGGTTGATGCGTCTTAAGCGGCGGAGTGTAATCCCAGGCCCGGGCTGCGGTATCGAAGGGCAGCGCCGTCTGGTAACCAATAGCGACGATGACCGGCGGGGAACCAGCGGAGAGCTGTTGCAGAAACGCGTCGTTGAGTTTATCCATCACCGCGTTGCCGTCCAGCATATACAGTACCGGATAACCGGCGGCCGGCGGCGCTTTATCCGGCACCGCAGTCCACACCCGGTAATGGCGTTCGCCATCGGCAGAGTCGTACTGGCGCTGGGTAAAATGGTAGAAAGCTGACCCTTTGTCCGCAATATTCGGCCCCAACGGCTGCAGATCCGGCCGGGCGAAACTGCCGCTGCTGTAGAAGAGCGCGGCGCCTATCGCCAGCGTCAGCAATCCGTGCGCCTGCCGCGCTATGATGATCCCTGAATCCTGCTTCACCTCGTCTGTCCCCCTGTTTTCTGTCATCTGGCGTTTTGCCTGGGCTGACACGTTAGCATAGCTTCATTGATAATGGTTCTCATTTCTTTTCATGCGCGCTGTAGCAGGCTGCATGCCGCTAAGGCTGGTGGCGGAATCAGTCTGACAGGAGGAGAGATGGCCGCCTGTCGGCGGCCGTGAGAGAAAAGTCAGGACCGATCGTGAAGGGTGCTCAGCAGTTTTTTGACCAGCGGGGTAAGCGCCATAAACAGCAGCGCAACAATGACAATCAATAAGATAGTCAGACCTTTATGGTGATTGATAAGCACCAACAGCATCGCCAGCGTCATGGGCATGCTCCTTTAATAACGGTATTCAGCGCCGCTGAGGTGAATGAAATTCAGCAGAATGGTCATCACCACCCAGGCCAGCAGCAGAAAGCGTCGTTTGTCGCGTCGCGCTTCCAGGGCGGCGAAATAATTAGCGCTATACCAGGTCGATATAATAATAGCCAGCGTGATGATGACCTGCCAGACTGCCTGACGATAGCCTGTCACGATGCTTATCCCGCGAAAGCAGAGGACGATCGCGATACCATTAAGCGCGTTACACATCAGCCATCCCCACAGGCTTGCGGGCCGGCTAAATAAATATCCAAATCGTAAAACCAATGTCGTATACACCTTTCCAAAATAATCGCGCTGTAAAATGCATTTTAACGCTGGAGGCAGTATTGATATAAATCAAAACTAATGGGATAGCGCAGGAATCACTGGCGCACGGCACTCACGTCCTGAACAGCAAAGCAAAGGATGCAAAGCCCTTTCAATGGTTAACATGCTGTTTTTATAGGTCATTTTCCCATATTGAATAAGAGCTGTCGCATAATAAATAGAGTTGATAGCCATTCGATATGCGTTAATTTCCCCGGTTATTATTGTGAGTGACGTGATAACGGAGAAAATTAGATTTTTCGTAATGCTTGCTTTCTGCGAGACCAATAAAATTAGGCGATGGCCGGGGGCAGAGCCCCGGCCGGTGGGCACTTAACGGGGTAGCGCGTTATGCTGGAGGATCTTCAGGAAGTCATTTTTGTCGGAGATTAATGACAACGCATTCGCGATCAGCTCATCGCTGAATATCGAGGAAATTTCTTTGAGCACGTCAATATGCTCTTTCTCTTTCGCAATCACGCCAATGGCAATAAACATCACGTTGCCGCGATCCCAGATAACGCCATCAGGAAACTGATAGATCTCAATCCCGGTTTTAAGAATGATATCCGTCGCTGATTTCGGCAGATGCGGCAGGGTGATGCCATTGCCCAAAAAAGTGGAAACCTGATGTTCACGCTCCAGCAGAAAGTGAACGCACTCCTGATTGACATAGCCTTTGGCTTTACACTCTGCGCCAATCATGGCGATGACTTCCGCTTTATTAGTGGCCTTGCAGCCGATGTGCAGATTATCCAGCGTGATGTTATCGATCATAGCCAACCTCCCTGGTGAGACGAGTAGATTTTTTATCCTCATGATTCGCTGACAGCTCCGCTTCTAACTGCTCCAGCGATTTATTGGAGGTCTCCGGCAGGGCGAACACCACGAACAGAATCGCCAAATAGTTGATGGCCGCGAAGATAAAGAAGACCGGCCCAAGGCCCAGTTTCGCCTGCAGCAGCGGGAACAGGTAGCTGACCACCGCGTTCATGATCCACATGAAAAATACCGAGATCCCCATCGACAATCCGCGGAATTTCAGCGGGAACAGCTCGGCTAACACCACCCAGGTGATAAAGCCCATCGAACCCTGCATCACGCCGACGAACAGCGCGCCCAGCAGCCAGATAGCGGTGGCTTTGAGGTCGCCCACCAGGGTGTAGTCGACCGCGGCGATAATCAGGTGCAGCGAGGCCATAATGGCGAAGCCGTAGATAATGATCGTCTTACGCTTAAAACGATCGACGAGAAACAGCACGCCAATCAGCATACCGCCGACGGAGAAGACGCCGTTCAGCACGTTACAGATCAGCGAGGTACGCTCTGAGAAGCCGGCGGCACTCAGGATTTCCGTGCCGTAATACATAATCACGTTCACCCCGGTGGTTTGCTGCAGCGCGGCCCAGGTAATGCCCACCAGCAAAATTTTGAGGATCCATGGCGTTTTGAGGATAGTGGTGAAGGTGTTCTGGGTGCTGTACTTATTGCCGGCTTCAATTTTGATCAGGGTGGAGATGTCGTCGAATTCTTTCTGCGCGCGTTCCGCCGGGCGGATCTGTTTGAGAATATGCAGCGCTTCCTCGTGGCGGTTTTTGCTGATCAGCCAGCGCGGACTTTCCGGCGCGCGCCACATGCCAACAAACAGGCAGATAGCGGGGATCGCCTGCACCAGCAGCATATAGCGCCAGACGTCCGGCAGATGGCCCCAGATGATGCCAATGATCGCGTTAATGGCAAACGCCGCCAGCTGGCCGATAACGATGGCGACTTCATTCAGGCCGGTCAGCTTACCGCGCATCTCGGTGGGCGCCACTTCAGAAATAAAGGTGGGGGCGGTGACCGAGGCACCGCCGACGGCGTAGCCCAGCAGGGCGCGGGCAATCAGCAGGGTAGTGATATCGGGAGCCGCGGCGGAAAGCAGGGCGCCGATAAGAAAAACAAAGGAGAGGAAGAGCAAGTATTTGCGCCGGCCGAAGTAGTCGGCGAACTTACCGCCAAACACGCTGCCCAGCGCGGCGCCGATCAGCAGGACGCTCATCACCAGCCCTTCGGTGGTCGGGGTCAGCGCCATGTACTGCTTCAGTGAGGAAAAGGCGCCGTTGATAACGCCGGTGTCGTAACCGAAAAGCAGGCCGCCGAAGGTGGCCACTAAGGTGATCTGATGAAGTCGTTTTCTCTGTTGCTGGTTCAGGTTTGTTATAAATGACATGGTAGTCCCTTTATTTTGTTGAACGACACAAGATAAAAATACATCTCCCCAGTCAGGATTTATCACGCCTGTGTTGTCGTATCTAACTGAATTAAATGATTTTCTTCTTTGTGTAATTGCTCAGCACAAGGCAGGGTACGCTAAGCAATGGCGGTCAAAGAGGTTTACGGCTTGGTGTTGGCATGGATGTCGTCGATATCCGTTCTCCTTTTCGGGTTAGCGGTCTTCAGTGCGTCGGCAGCGCCGACGTTGGCCGCAGGACAGCGCCCTGGTGTGGCACGTTGCTGTCGTTCCGGCGATTTACCGTGCTAAGAATATGGCACAAAGAAATGGAATGAGCATGCTACAAGATCACATTATGAAAATTTAATTTCAAATTGGTGTTGCAGGAAGGTAAATACATGAAGCGAATCACAATGGCATGCGGCAGTATATCCCTATGAAATGCGGGTTAAATTTGCGAGTTAGTAATAATGATTTTGTTTTCAGTGGGTTAATGTAACGCAGAGAATACAACGCAGATCACATTTTTACGCCATAATATCGAAGAATAGAATTTATATTTCATTACTCTGTTCAGGGAAAATAGTGGCTGGCGATGCTGTGATGTCAGCCTGGCTGGCGTCGCGCAGGCCATTGACGCGTTGGCGCTGAGGGAGGCTATGGAAGGAGGTATCGCGGGATGGATGCCGGCGATAACCCTGCCGAGAGGGGCACTCACGGCAGGGTCGTGGCAAAAAATCAGTGCAGCGCGGGCCAGTAACCTTCGTTGGCGACGATCAGCTCATCGAGAATCGCTTTCGCCACCGCGGCGCTGGGCACCGTTTTTGACAGGGTGATGGCCTGCCACAGTTTCTGGTAGCTTTTCTCAATCCAGGCGTCAACGACCAGCTTCTCCACCGCCACCTGCTGCTCCATCAGCCCTTTCTGGAACGAAGGGATTTTTCCCATCGCCAGCGGTTCCGGGCCGTTGACGCCCACCAGGCAGGGGACTTCCACCATCGCCGTCTCGTCAAAGTTGGCGATCGCCCCGTTGTTTTCCACGATCAACAGCATCCGCTCCTGGGTGTTAAAGGCGATGGCGCAGGCGAGGTCGACGATGAAGGTGGCATGGGCCCCGGCATGGAAATGCGCGCCTTCCGCGGTGCCGCGACGAGTGATCTCCCGGGCCATATCGAAGACCTCTTTTTCACGTCCGGCCATCACTTCGTTGGCCCGCGTAAAGTCCGGGTCAGAGTGGGCTACCTCGTAGTCAGGATAGAGGTAGTATTTCAGATAAGTGTTAGGCAACGTCAGGGGATCGAGGGCAAACACATCCTTCACTTTTTTAAAGGTTTCGATCCAGCTCGGCGCTTTATGCTGAAAATCTTCTTTTGGGCTACTGTAACCCAGCTCCGCCACGTGACGCTTGAGCGCCGGCATCAGATCGTTACCGGCTTTATCGGTGATGCTGGTCCACCAGCCAAAATGATTCAGGCCATAGTAGCGGACGTTCAGCGCCTTGCGCGACGGCAGACCGAGGATATCGGCAAACAGCCCCTCGATGGCCACCGGCATATCGCAGATGTTGATGATGCGCGCGTCGGGCCGCAGGCGACGGGTCGCTTCCGCGACGATGGCCGCCGGGTTGGAGTAGTTAAGCATCCACGCCCCCGGGGCATACTGCTGCATATAATCGACCAGCTCCAGCACGCCGGCAATCGAGCGCATACCGTAGGCGATCCCTCCCGGTCCACAAGTTTCCTGACCCGGCACGCCATATTTCAGCGGGATTTTTTCATCCTTTTCCCGCATCTCATACAGGCCAACGCGAATATGCGCCATCACAAAATCCACGTCGGTGAAGGCCGCCTGCGGATCGGTGGTATAGCTGAATTTTACCTGCGGGAAGCGTTCCGCCACCAGAATGGCGCAGGCGTCGCCGATGGTCTTCTGACGCTCTTGATGGTTATCGTACAGACGGATCTCCCGCAGGGGAAAGCGCGCCATATTTTCCAGCAGCATCATGACAATCCCCGGCGTATAGGTACTACCGCCGCCGGCAATCGTGACCACAAAATTATCTTTCATTTACCACCTCGTTATTCAGTTACACCCAGACTGGCGTTGACCGCCGTTCGAATTTTGTTAACCCCCAGGCCGTAGATCACCTGAACATGATTACCTTTAATCAGCACGCTGCTCCCGCCGCTCTCTTTTAACAGCGTCTGCTGGATGAGTGCGGGGTCGCGCACATCGACCCGCAGGCGGGTAAAACAGTTTTCCACCGCACAAACATTTTCTTTGCCGCCCAACCCCGCAATCACCATCGCGCCTTTGTCAGACTCGCCATTTGCCGGATCCGTCTGTGGGGAACGCACCGCATCGGCAGCGGCTTCGCGCCCCGGGGTAAGCATTCGCAGGCGGGTAATACAGACGGTGCCGACCAGGTACATGGTGGCGGTCTCCAGCAGCCCGAGGGCGACAAACACCGGCCAGCGCGTCACGCTGGCGCCGGCGGGCAGGTTATAGACGACAAAATCGATAAGACCGTTGGTGGCGCAGACCCGCACGTGAAGCAGCCAGGCCAGCATCTGGAAAAAACCGTCCAGCAGGGAGTAGATAAGCCACAGCAGCGGGGCGGTGAAGATGAAGAGAAACTCAAAAGGTTCGGTGATCCCCACCAGCACGGAGGTGACAATTAAGGGGATCAGCGTGACTTTGAGCCGCTGTTTATTCTCCGGTTTCGCCGTGCGATAGAAAGCGAGCGCCATACCGGCGGTGCCGAAAATCTTCACCATCCCATAGGTCAAAAACCGGGCGGAATCACTGAGCGTGTCAACGGGATGACGGGCGATTTCGGCGAGAAAAATAGGCTTGGCGCCAATGACGGTCTGGCCATCAATCAGCAACTGACCGCCGATAGAGGTAAAGACGAACGGCGACCAGATCAAATGATGCAGCCCGGTGGGGATCAGGAACCGGTTGAGAAAGCCGTACAGGAAGACCCCGATGGCGCCAAAGGATTTCATAAAGCCGGTCAGCGCCGAGATACCCAGCTCCACCACCGGCCATAGATAGACGGTGGCGATAGCAAACAGGCCCACCAGCGGCAGCATCACGATCAGCACCAGCTTGCTGTTGCCGTAGATCGACAGCGCGCCGCGAAACTCAATGCCAACCACGCGATTGTGAACAAAGGCGACGGCGCAGCCAAGGATAATACCGAGGAACACGCCCATATCGATGACCTGAAAACCGAAGATATAGGTTTGTCCGCTGCCATATAGTTGCGCGTTGGTGGCTCCGGTCGCCAGACGATGGGTCAGGGTCAGCCAGCTGTTGTTCGCCGCCAGATAGACCAGCCAGGTCATGGCCGCCACGAAAGCGGCTTCGGCTTTGCGGGTTTTCGCCAGACCGCTGGCCAGTCCGAGGCAGAACAGAAACCCGAGATTGTTCATCAGCGCCCAGAGCATGCTGGAGACGAATTTCCCCAACAGATAGATCCCGCTGCTTTCATCCACCCACAGCCGGTTGGTGGTCATGCTGAACAGGGCGATCAACAGGCCGATAGCCGGCAGATACAGCACCGGCCCGATCATCGCCTTGGAAAAGTCCTGAAGCTTTTTCACGCCAATCATGGTTGTCCTCTCGTCTTCATAGCCCGCTGTCATCACCTGATCAATAGGCTTATCAGACTAGGAGCAGACCACCGGGATCCCGAGCAGGAAAAAGGCCATCTGTGACGAAAGTCATATATATTGTTGCAGGAGAGATATATAAATATAGCCATTTTTATAGATGAGTTAACGCTGCTTATGGCGCGTGAAAATTAATTTTCATGAATAGATACAATGCATTAAATGCATATGCATTTGACATCATTCCTCTCGGTGAGACATCTAAAAGTGATTTATAAAAAGATTGCCACAGAACTGAAGGCCCGCATCAACAGCGACGACTATGCCGTCGGCGATATGCTGCCCAGCGAAAAAGCGCTGGCTGCTGAGCTGCAGGTCTCGGTGATGACGCTGCGCAAAGCGCTGGCGCTACTCGAGGAGGAAAAGCTGATCGCCCGGCGGCACGGCAGCGGAACCTGCATTGTGCGTAAAAGTAACTATCATGGCGGAGAGCTGGAGGGATTTAACTACCAGATGCAGGTGGTGGGGGTCACCAACTACCGCAATAAGGTTATTGAGTTCACCTTGCTTGACGCCCCGCCGGCCATTGCCCAGCAGTTAAAGATCCAGCCGGGAGAAAAAGTCTACTACGTCAGGCGGCTGCGGCTGATTGATGAGGTCCCGATCCTGGTGGAGAACAGCTACATTCCCTACGCCGCTTTTCCGTGGCTCAGCGTGGGTAACCTTGAGCAGTCTAAGTTCAACTATTTCAAAAAAGAGTGCCATATCACCATTATTGAGAGCCACCGCAGCTATACCCCAGTGCTGGCGACCCGCGAGCAGGCGGAGCTGCTGCAGGTGGCGCCTAACAGCCTCCTGCTACGGGTGCAGTCTGTCAGCCACGCCCAGAACCGGGCGATCGTTGATTTCTCAGAGATCTACCAGAACACCAGTAAATACAATGTGAAGCACATTACCCGCCGCTAGGACGATTCCGCCAGCAGCCCCCGGAGGACAAGCTCCAGTCCCAGCGCCAGCAGGAACAACAGAAAGCCCTGACGAAAGCGCTGCGGACTGAGACGCGAGCGGATCCGCTCTCCCAACCACATACCGAGCAGCGCGGGCGCCAGCGCCAGCGCCGACAGCAGCAGCGATTCTGCGCGCCAGCCAGCGTGCAGAGAGAGGCCGGCCGCCATCGCCACAGTGGACAGGGTGAACGACAATCCCAGAGCCTGGACCAGTTCGTCGCGACGGAAGCCCAGCGCCTGCAGCCAGGGCACCGCCGGAATAACGAATACCCCGGTCGCCCCGGTGATCAGTCCGGTCAGTACGCCCATCAGCGGCGACAGGCGCTTTTCCACGCGGGCGGAAACCTGCACCGCCGGACCACGGAGCGCGTATCCGGCATAAGCTATCAGCACGGCGCCCAGCGCCAGCGCCGACCACCGCGGATTAAGGTGGATGAGCAGTGACGAGCCCGCCAGCGTGCCGATAATCATCCCGGTCATCATTAACCAGAGGCGACGCGCAATCTGCGCCAGCGCCGGGCCTGCCAGCAGCTGCCAGAGATTGGTCAACAGCGAGGGGAGCACCAGCAGGGCCGCCGCGGCCGGTGGCGGCATCAGCAGGCCAAGCAGGCCCATCGCCACGGTGGGCAGCCCCATACCGGTCACCCCTTTGACCAGGCCGGCGGCGATAAAGATCAGCAGTAAAAAGAGAGTGTGTAGATCAAACATCATGGCTCACTTATCGGCTCAGAGAAGGGCATTGAAACAGCTGGTCGCGGGAGGGACAATGCGGTATGTTGCCCACAGGCTACGGTAAAACCGAAGGGAAGGAGGGCGTTATGCGACTGGATCTCGCCGATCTGCGGCTGTTTATCGCCATCGTGGATAGCGGCAGCATTACCGGCGGGGCGGCGGCGGCCCATCTGGCGCTGGCCTCCGCCAGCGAAAGGCTGCGCAAAATGGAGGCGGAGGTCGGTGTGCCGCTGCTGCACCGTCATGCCCGGGGAGTGACAACGACCGAGGCCGGGGAGGTGCTGGCGCGCCATGCTCGTCCGTTGTTAGAGCAGCAGCGGCGTCTGCGCCAGGCGATGCACGCCTTCGCCCGCGGTCAGCAGGGAACGCTGCGCCTGTTCGCTAATACCTCGGCGATGTCGGCTTTTCTGCCGGGCAAGCTCGCCGCGTGGATGGCAGCGCATCCCGGGATACAGATCGACACCGAAGAGCGCACCAGCGCGGATATTGTCAGCAGCATTCTGGCGGGCGTAGCGCAGGCCGGGGTGGTGTCCGATGCGGTCGACCCCGGGCCGCTGCGCCTGGAGCCCGTCGCGGAGGATCCTCTGGTGCTGATCGTGCCGCCGGCCCATGCCTTGCGTGAAACCGCCGAAGTGGCTTTCGCGACGATTATCCATGAGCCGCTGGTCGCGCTCTATCAGACCAGCGCGCTGCAGCAGCATATCGAAGAGCAGGCCGCCGGGCTCGGCCAGGCGCTGAACGTCCGCATCAGGATGAGCCATTTTGAAGGGCTTTGCGAGATGGTGGCTCACGGCGCCGGCGGGGCGATCCTGCCGCGCGTTATTGCCGAACGCTACCAGCCGCGCTACCGGTTCACCATTATCACATTGCAGGATCGCTGGGCGATGCGTCGGCTGTGTCTGTGCTATCAGGATGACGACCGCCTGTCGCCAGCGATGGGCCGCTTGCTGGAGTGGCTCCGCCAGCCCTGAGCCGCTATAAACATGGCTAACACATAGTGACAGTGTCACTTTTTATGGCGGTTATTGCTACTGACTTCCGTGCCAGAGATGCGATAGTAGACGTCCGCCATTTATTAACACGCGAATCAGGACAGACAAGATGAGTACATTACCAAAGGTCGCGGTGCTGGGACTCGGCGCCATGGGACACGCTTTTGCCAGCAATCTGCTGAAGAAGGGCTTTACCGTCGCGGGCTGGAACCGTTCGCCAGCGCGCGGCGAGGATTTACAGGCGCAGGGATTATCCCTGCACGCCACGCCGCAGCAGGCGGTGGCCGATGCCGAGGTGATCATCAGTATGCTCGCCGACGGTCAGGCTACCCTGGAGGTACTGGCGCAAATAGCGCCTGCCTGTCAGCCGCGGGCGATCTATTGCCAGATGGGCACCATTGGCCTGGCGGAGACCCAGGAGGCTATCGCCTTGCTGCGGGCGCTTCAGCCGGCAATGACCTTCGTCGATGCCCCGGTTTCAGGGACCAAAGCCCCGGCGGAGAAGGCGCAGATCCTGGTGCTCGCCAGCGGGGAACGTGAACAATGTGGCGCGGCGGAGCAGGTATTTGCCGCTATCTCCCGTGGGACGCAGTGGTTTGGCGAGGCGGGCAACAGCCAGAAAATGAAGCTGGTCCTCAATGCCTGGCTGATTTCGATGATGCAGGGCATCGCGGAAAGCGCTCAGCTGGCGAAGACGCTGGGCTTTACCCCCGACCAGCTGTGGAGCGCACTGGAAGGCGGCCCGCTGGCCGCACCGTATGTCAAAGTCAAACTGGACGCCATCGCCAATGAGCAATTCGTGCCGCAGATGCAGCTGGCACATGCGCTGAAAGATGCCCGGCTGGCGCTTTCCCTGGCCGAGCCGCACACCATGCCGGGGCTGGATAACATCGCCGAACTGTGGCAGCAGGCGGCGGACGCAGGATATGCCGGGCAGGATTTGTCCTCGATATATCAGTGGCTGTCGACGTCGGCGAAAGCGTAGTACCGCATCCTCAGGAAAAAGTGGCCGTGGTGGCCACTTATCCAGAGAAGAGTTATTTCCCGGAGAGAGCCGGGCGAGTGTCGATCCCTTCGTCAATGCGCTTGATCATATAGGGAAAAAACGGATTGGAAGACTGGCGCATCAGCGAGTCCAGGCCCACTACCAGCACAGAACGCTCGCCGCGAGCTGCAAACGTGCCGAGGCTGATCCCGTATTGATTCAGCGGATGGGGATAGCGTCCGTACAGCGAATCGCTTAAGGGGAAGGGAAGCGCGACATGAGAAAGGGAATACACGTCCGGTAAATAATGCAGTCCCTGTAGCTTCTCCACCGTAGTGTCTGTTTTCCCGGCAGGTGTTGTTCGGATCTCCATCTCTGTACTGGCGGAATTGGCGTTAGTGATGATCGTGGTTTGATAAGCTCGCGGCGCTGCGGGCAGCAACCGCGCCAGCGCGGTGTAAGACGTCCGGCGTAATAATGAATTAAACCTGACCGCATGATTTAAATCGAACAGGACAATTTCACTGCCATTATCCGGCAAGCGGTTATACAGCGCCGTCACGATGGCCCGCGTACTGACCGTTGAATCCATGACGGACTGAAAGGTCAATACCGGCGGTAAGCTGTTAAGTTTCTGATTTCTCGCGTCAGCCACTATCTGCTTTTGCAGCGCTTTGGTCAGCAGGAAGGACTGCCGGGCGGCGTTCGTCGGGAAGGAGTTATATTTAAACGGATTAAATTCGGGCATGATGTTTAACCATGCGGCTTTCGAGAAGGCGGGAAGAAACGCGGGCCAGCCAGCGAGGCCGGAAAAACGCGCGAAGCTAGTAATGCCGATCATCGGAGAAATCAGGATCACCCGCTGGGGTTTTGCCAGTTCGGCATTATCCAGCGCGTCCAGCGAATACTTCATTGCCAGCGCGCCGCCGTTGGAAAATCCGACGATATGCAGGGGCGCATCTTTACCCGTCAGTCGTTTCGCTTCTCTCACCGCCAGGCGCGTGGCGGCCAGCCAGTCCTGCCAGTCCACGTCGGTCAGCCCGGCGGGAACCATCCCATGGCCCGGTAATCTGATACCGATGGCGACATAACCCTGTTGGCGGTAATTTTCAGCGATATGCCGCAGGCTGTAGGGGGTATCTGTCAGACCATGCAGCAACACCACGGCACCTTGCGGTTTACCATCCGGCATCATGATGTATGACCGATTCCAGTTGGTTGGAAACGAGTCCGGATAGATGGGGCTGTGGCTGTAGTAACGATTCAGTTCGGTTTGCTGCTCAGCGTCCAGCTTATCGGTAACCTGGCGTTTTACCTCACTGAAGAGCGCATTCTCTTTTTTGATGTAATCGTTCCAGGCAGCATTGTCGATTTCATCCGCGTCCATCTCATGCGGAACCCAGGTATGCCAGAGCTGCAGATCGGGCCCGCGCTGAATGTCATAAAGGCGTAGTCCCAGAGCGCCAACGATCAACAGCAGCAGGGACAACACGATACGTTTTAACCAGGTTAGCCATTTCAATGCGTAGCTTCCTTTCTTAATGACATGTTTTCTGAGTATAAATAAACATGGTCAGGGAGATTTACTTTTTATTAGGTTTCCTGTTACCCAGGCGTTGCAGCAGCAGGTGAGCAAGTTCTTTGACTTGTAGCGAATAACCTGGCAACCCCCTGAGACGAGGATACGACGGCACGCCACTCATTTTTCACAAGTCTCGCCTGAGGACGTCATTCTCAGGTGTAACAACAGGCTTAACGATGCAGGTAAAACGGTCAGTGTAACCAGCGTGGCAATCAGTAGCCCCCCAATAATCGCATAGGCCATCGGTCCCCAGAATACCTGATGGGAGATGGGGATCATCCCCAGAATGGCGGCACAGGCAGTCAGGCAGATGGGGCGCGCACGATGCTCTGCGGCCGCAATAATGGCGGCATCGCTTGCCATCCCCTGAGCAAGATTGCTGTCAACCTCGCTAATTAGTATGACGGCGTTACGAATGATCATGCCAGCGAGCGCAATCACGCCAAGCAGAGCGACAAATCCCATCGGTGTTCCGCCAGGTAACATAGCCAGTACGATACCCGGTAAACCAAACGGGGCCATCAGTATAGCCAACGCCATACGGGAATAGTTGCGCAACTGGAGCATCAACAGCAAGAGCATGATGACCATTGTCACCGGCAGAACCGCATAGACCGAACTATTACCTTTTTCCGATTCAGCAACCGCGCCTCCTTCTTCAATGCTGTAGCCTTCAGGCAGTTCCGCGCGCAACCTGTCTACCGCTGGTCGCAACGCTGCGGATACTGCTTCGGCGCGAAGTCCCGGTGCGAGGTCAGTTTGCACGGTGATGAAAGGCAAACGCTGTCGACGCCAGATCACCGGATCATCCACGCCCCAGGCTGGTGTGGCAAAGGCGCTGAGGGGGATTTGTTTACCGTCATTCCCCTGAATAGTCAGCGAAGAGAAGGTGGCGAGGTTAAGACGCTCATTGTCCCTGGCCCGGAGCACTACATCAACAAGGCGGTCATTTTCGCGAACCGACGTGACTATACTGCCGGACCAGACGGTATTGAGCATCCGGGCCAGACTTTCTGACGACACACCCGCAGCCCGGGCGGCGGTCTGATTGACCTTGAGGGTCATGACTCTCTCCGGCTCGCCTGCCGTCTGATTAACCTCGCGGGAAGAGGGAGACCGACCAATGACATCACTCAGGCGATTCGCGATCGACCTGACCTTCAGATAGTCAGGCCCACTCACCCGGTATTTGACTGGCCACCCGACCGGGGGCCCAAGTTCCAGGGGCGATACGCGCGTGATGATGTCGCTAAAGCGCGTAGCCAGTATCCTGTTTAACTGTCGATGAAGACGATCCCGCGCTTTAAGATCTTTAGCCACCACCACCATCTGGGCGATATTTTCATTTGCCAGAAGCACATCCATAGGCAGGTAAAAACGGATCGCTCCCGACCCAACGTATGTCGAAAAGCGCTCAACGTTGCGGTTGCCTGCCAGGGCCTTCTCCAGCTTTTCAACCCTATTTTGCGCTTCCGACTGCGAGGCATTTGCCGGTAGCGTCAGGCTTACCAGCAATTCTGGCCTGTCGGAGGCGGGGAAAAACTCCCCCTGCATAAAGGTTGTTCCGTATACGGACAGACCAAGCACAATGAGGGCAATACACACGGTGGCGAAGCGGTGACGCAACGCCTTGCGCAGTAGCCACTGGTATCCGCGGGCCATCCATCCAGGACCTTTCGCCTTCTGTCTGATGTTGTCAGATAACAGCCACGTGCCGGTTAACGGTGAAAACAGGATCGCGACAACCCATGAGCACAGCAGGGCGATGAGCACCACGGCAAACAGGGAAAAGCAATATTCACCGGCGCTGGACGCAGCAAATCCCACGGGAATAAACCCGGCAATCATCACAAGGGTGCCCGTCAGCATCGGAAATGCGGTCGTTTTAAAAGCCCGGGTAGCCGCCTGCCGGCGGGAATCCCCGGCTTCCAGACCAGAGACCATGGTTTCCACGGTGATCATGGCGTCATCGACCAGCAGGCCCAGCGCGATAATCAATGCGCCGAGAGAAATACGCTGCAGACCTATTCCTGCCAGCATCATTCCCGTAAAGGTCATGGCCAGAACCAGGGGGATGGCCGCAGCCACGACCAGTCCAGCTCGTAAACCCAGTGAGACAAACGAAACGGCCAGGACGATCGCCACGGCTTCGATAAGCACCCGGATAAACCCGCTTACGGCGTCGCTGACCACCGCTGATTGATCGGCAACCTTGACCATCTCAATACCGTGCGGCAGCGTGACGCTTATGGCATGCATTTTTGCATTCAGTGCGGCGCCGAAACGCAGCATATTACCCGTCGGCGCCATCGAGATAGCCAGCCCGATGGCGGGTTTGCCGTTGACCCGATAAACCGGTTGGGGAGGCTCGCCGTTTTCCCGGCTAACGGTGGCAATATCCGTCAGAGGAAGGTAACGATCGTTAATATGCAGCGTGACGGCACGTAAGCTCGCTTCAGATGTCAGCTCCCCGCTGACCTTTATCGCCATATTTTCCTGTCCGGTGCGGATTATACCTGCCGGGACAACCGCATTTTGTGCTCTGAGGGCATCCGCTACCTGCTGGATGTTCAGCCCCATACCTGCCAGACGCGCTGGAGAAAAAGAGAGGACTATCTGTTCCTGCTGCTCACCCAGCAGAGTGGTTTTTCCGATATCCGGTAACGACATGAGTTCCCGGCGAATGGTCTCAACTTGGTCCCGGACCTCCCGTAGGGTATAGCCCTCAGGTATAAAGCCATAAATCGTACCGAACGTGTCATCAAACTCGTCGTCGACGGCGGGGCCCTGAACGCCTTCTGGCAACGACGGGGCAATGTCCTGCATTTTCTTACGTACCTGATACCAGATATCCGGCACCTTTTCCGGCGGGGTATCGTCACGAAGATTGACATAAATAACGGATCTCCCGGCACGGGTTTCACTTTTGAGATAATCAAGCCAGGGGGTTTCCTGCAGCTTTTTTTCCAGCGTATCGGTCAGCAGTCGGGTGGTATCCGTTACGGATGCCCCGGGCCATTGCGCGGAAACGACAGCCGTTTTAATCGTAAACGCCGGATCTTCATTACGTGGCAGCTTCTCATAACAGAACGCGCCCATAGCAATGATCAGCAGCATGAAGAAACTGACCATCTGTTGATTATTTAGCGCCCAGGCGGAGAGGTTAACTTTCTCATTCAATACTGGTTTCATGATTCGCACTCCCCGGCAATCACCGGCTCGCCGGAGCGTAATTTACTCACGCCGGCGGTAATTACCCGGTCGCTTGGTTCAAGGCCGCCGGAGATAATGACCGAGGTGGCGGTATAGTATGCTGGCACCACCACGCGAAGCTGTGCCTGCGACTGCGGATTAATTACATAAACTGCCGGTTTGTCGCCGACGCGGCTCAGCGCTGAAGCGGGAAGGGCGTATCCATGCGGGCCGGTTGCGGGTAACGTGACGGTGACGCTGGCGCCCAACGCCATTGCCAGCGGCGGGTTTTGCAGAGTAGCCCTGACGCGCCATGTGCGGGTCTGAGGATCGGCCTGCGGGCTGATATCTCTTAGCGCGGCGGACGCTTGCACCGACGGGTCGTTGAGGAGGGACACTCGCAAGCCAGCCTGTTCCTGTGGCGGGATCGCATCGGGTTTAGCGATATCAAACACCACATCGCGGGCTTCACCGGTCGCCAGCGTCAACACCGACTGACCACCACTGACCACCTGACCTGCAGAGGCGCTTACTTCGGTGATCACGCCGCTTTGCGGCGCCATCAGACGCGTCCAGCCAAGGCTTTCCCGGGCATTACGCAATGCGGACTCGCTGTTTTTTAAACGCGCGCGGGCGACAAGCCAGTCTGCGCGGGCGGTATCGAGCTGCGTGCGGGCAATCGCGCCTGTTGGCATGAGCTTTTGCATTCGGTTGAGGTTAAGTGCAGCAACCTGAGCAGCGGCTTTGGCTCCTTCATAATCAGCCTGTGCGCCATCGAGCTGATTCTGACTGGTTGTATTTTCAAGCGTGGCCAGCAGTTGCCCTGCATTGACCCGATCGCCAATATCGACGCTACGCGTCACTATCCGGCCGCCGGTACGAAAGCTGAGAATCGTTTCATCGTGCGCATGGATCTCTCCGGTTCTTTCCAGCGCGGGAAGGGTTTGCGCTGAGCCAACAACAACGTAGCGCACCGTTCGCACAGGATCAGTCGTATTACCATGGTTGTCCCCGCATCCGGGCAGCAGAAAAATCACTACCGAAAGAAGGGTCAGAGGGAGAAAGTGCACCCAGGAAAGGGTGCGCGCCACGTCGTACAAATGGTGCAGACTGTGGCGGAGGGAGAGTAAAAATTCATCTGACATAACGCCGCTCCATAAAGGTTATGGCGTTATTAAATGCGCGCTTAGTCGAGAAAGATTCGACGTTTCGTCAAGGTATTATCAAGAGCGGCTATTTTCCATCTCAGACGACGTCCAGGGTAACAAAATGCTGACTGCGAGTCCGCCGGTTTCAGGTAACGACGCGCTGATACTGCCACCATGGGCCTGACAAATCGCGCGAGCAATCGACAAACCGAGACCGCTGCCGCCGGAGTGGCGGGCACGCGACTGCTCCTCCCGGCTAAAACGGTTGAACATTTCCGGCAGGAACCGGGAGAATACCCCCGGGCCGTCATCGCGAAATTCGAGGCAATATTGCCCGCTGGCGTAGTGCAGCGTGACATCAAGATGGCCGCCATCACGCCCGTAACGGAGGGCATTTTCCATAAGGATAGTAAACACCTGGCCCATACGGAACGTATCGCCTTTGAAAGGACACGCCTGAGAATGATGAAGCCTGATGGTAAAACGATGTGCATCAGCCTGGGGCATGATCCATGTCACCCGTTCCTTAAGCAGCTCATCCAGACGAAAGGGTTCGTTTTCCAGAACCAGATTCCCGGCATCAGACAGCGAGAGCAGATGAAGTTCATCGGTCAGGCGATTCAGGTGCTGAAGCTGTTTCATTACCATGGCCAGTTGCTCCGGGCTGGCATCAAACACGCCATCCAGCATGCCCTGTAAACGTCCAATAGCGGCAGTCAGGGGGGAGCGAAGCTCATGCGCCATGGCCACATGAGAGGTACGTAACTCTTTTTCATAGCGGGCCAGTTTCCCCGTCATGGTATTAAAGTCACTGGCAAAGCTGACCATTTCAGCCGGCGCATTCCTGATGAGCTCTGCCTGACGGCCAAATTGCCCTTCGGCGACGTCCTTTGCCGCATCACGCAACCGGCTGAACTGCAGCGCCAGTGGCCTGGCATATCTCAACCCCATCACCACAATAAAAGGGATCATGACCAGGACCAGTAACGCCACGGTGACCCAGTCTGCCGAGGCGATGGAGGGTGTTGAATAACTCAACCCCCACCAGGTATCGACGATTTGATGGAAGCGCGCCGGGTCCGCCTGCGGGTTCTGGCTGAGCGCAAGAAACTCTTGTCGGACCGATGCCGGCATTCTGCTCATGATCCAGTAATTCTGCACCGCATAACGTAGCCACATACAGGTCGCTATGACAATTACGCTTCCGATGGCCAGCGCTAATATACGTGCGCAAATCCAGCGCCACAGGGAGGAATAGCGGGTTTTTGTCATGGTTGTCTGAACCTGTAACCTACGCCGCGAACGTTAACCAGCACGCCGGAAATACCCGCCGCTTCGAGTTTTTTACGCAGGTTATAAATATGGGTATCCACCACACGCTCCAGGGCTTCACTTTCCGGCAAACAGTGCTCCAGTAAATGCTGGCGGGAAAAAGGTCGTGAAGGAGAGCGCATAAGCGTGGTCAGTAGTGAAAATTCGGTTGGGGTGAGGTCTAACGTCCGCGGTGTGTTGTTCCCGTCGACAATACTCGCCACGATGGCCGTGACATCCACTTCAAGTGATTGCCAGCGAAGAATCTCTTCCTTTGTTTCTTTTTTATTGCTACGGCGCAGTACCGCCTGTACCCGAGCAACAACTTCTCCCGGATGGTAAGGCTTAACAACATAATCATCAGCGCCATAGCGCAGAGCGCCAATACGATCGGGAGTATCGCCCATGGCGGTGACCATGATCACCGGAACATCATTTTTGCGACGCAGGCCAGCCAGGACTTCGGTGCCGTTAAGCCCCGGAAGCATCACATCCAGCAGGATCAGATCGGGTTTCCACCGGTGCGCCATATCCAGCCCGGAAAGTCCATCTCCGGTAATGACGACATCGTAATTTTCACGGCGTAAATAGGCTTCGAGCACGCCAGCCGCATCGGCGTCATCTTCAATAATCAGCACTCTTCTGGACAACATCCGTTCACCTTGACCGATTCTTAACACTATCCCGACGATTCATTGATTTTGCCAAATCATACTGCGCCAACATTTTGTGGCAGCTCCTGCCTCAGGAGAAACCAGCATCCGTGAGGAGAACAGTATGATAGCGATAAAAAAAGCCCTGTATATGACCGTACCGCTTTTGACGGCCATCACATCCTGTGTACAGGCAAATGATGACGGCTCTTTCACTATCGGGCTGGGGGGGCGCTACGCTCCGCGATATTCAGGTTCAGACAAGCAGGTATGGCAGGTGGTTCCGGTGCTTCAGGGTCGTAACGGCGCTTTCTTTATTGATACGCAGAAAGGGGTAGGGTATGACCTGCAGAACGCCAGCGGCTGGTACTTCGAACATACGCTGGGATACGATCTGGGAAGGACGGATAAAAACGCCAGCTGGCGGGCAGGGGCAAATAATCTGAAAGGGATGGGAGACATTGACGTCTCACTGAACACGGCCCTTGCCGTTGGCTGGCAGGCGCTTTCGTGGCTCAGTGTTGAAGGTAAAGCGACGCTGCCTTTAACGGACAGCCAGGGGGTAAGCTACCAGGCATCCTTCATGTTGATTCCCGTACAAACTGGCCAGGACACGTTCGCCTTTCAAACGGCGGCCCTGTTTGGCGACAAGCGTTACCTGAATACCTGGTATGGCGTGAATTTGCAGCAGAGCCAGCGCTCAGGTTATAGCCGCTATTCAGCACCGGGGGGATTTTATGGCATAGACAACAGTCTGGTCTGGAGCCACCAGTTTGATGCCCACTGGGGCACGGTTTTGAGTGCTGACTATACCTGGCTTGGGGAGCATGCTAATGAAAGCCCAATCGTGTTACGACGTAACGAGGCGGCACTGACAGCAGCTGTCACATGGACATTTTAGGTCGGAAAGTATGGCGTGCGTTTTGCCGGGAAAGGTCAAAATTGAGAGAGTCAGCATTATCTGGCAGATACGCAACCAGAAGCGAAACATGTTGTTAACCGCGCCGGCAGACCTGGTGCGGTCCTTGTGTCGCCGACGTGCGTTCGGTTATTGATCCCAACGACGATCGAGAGCGACACAAACGTGCCGGAGGAGTTTTATGAACAACGCCATAGCTGGTTTGTCGGGAAGTTTTCAGTCACGTCGTTCGTCAGCATGAGAACACCGAATCCACCAATAACAACACCAATCCGCTTTTCTAAGGTTATCATCTTTATTACCCCAGCCGTCATCAACTGTCACCCGCCCTTACTGAAGTTATCTCGATATTACGCTACCGTAATGCCTCTTAGCTTTATTTCGAAGCGGCCACCCCGGGCGGAAGTAATATAATTCACTACCGATTTCACTTGTGGCTGTGGAGAATTTATTGAAGCTTACCAGCTGACTTTCTCAGCACAGTAATATCCCTCTTGGGTGACTCCCCGAACATCCGCGTATATTCCCGGCTGAAATGGGATAAGCTTTCGTAACCGACAGCATAGGCTGCTGTGGTGACATCGTAATGTTCATTCAGCATCAGTCGCCTGGCTTCATTGAGGCGCAGCCATTTCTGATACCGGAGCGGGCTCATTCCCGCAAGCTGCCTGAAGTGTTGGTGAAAAGAGGGCGTGCTCATTTGCACCCGACTTGCCAGTTCCTCTACGCGTAAAGGTGACGCAATATTGGTTTTTAACCAGTCGATAGCTTTACCGATACGGTAGCCATGGCCGTCTACTGCTGCAATCTGTCTGAGATGATCGGACTGATCGCTCATCAAAAGCCGGTAATGTATCTCCCTTTGAATCAGCGGCCCGAGAACAGGAATGGCTTCAGGCTCGTCAAGCAAAGAAAGCAGACGGCAGAAAGGTTCCAGCAAAACATCAGTAACCGTTCCTATACCGACACCCGTTCCCGCGTCTCGTTTTTTGACCGGCGGCAGGCTTCCCTGGGCAATTAATTCCATCAGCACGCGCTGGTCAAGTTTATAGGCTACGCCGACGCAGGGCCGGGATGTCGAAGCCTGTAAAACCTCCGAGCTGGCTGGCAGGTCAAGGGAGGTGATCAGGAATTTTTCCGCATTGTATTCGTAAGGTTCACCACCAACCCACATGATCTTCGCGCCATCGGCCACCAGAACGATACTGGGAGGGACCAGGCAGCTCACCGGAGGAGCGGTTTCGTTTCGGCGGAACAGTTGGAGTCCTTCTACCGCTGTTGGGAAATCACCGGTGCCCGGAGTGCGCTGAGCAATATCACGGGAAAGCACGCCGAGTAGTTTTTCAACCGTCTTGTCAGAAATCATTCTGTAATACCTCACGTTTATTGCGGCTTTTGACGTTAACAACTTAGCAGCGATGAAAATTGAAATATACGCTTTAAATTCAGTTTCAGAGGATCAGGCAAATAATGCAGAGTATTTTAATAACAACTTTCATGTAAGGCACTCAAAATAACAACACTGAAATGAAGCTGTGACCTGTCAGTCAGCTTTCACAGCGAGCCAATTTAAACCGTTCAGGTTAAAGCCATTTTCACTGTCAGACAGGTTATCCGGAGGAGACATACGTGAAAGAGTTTACTTTCTACAACCCAACCCGAATCGAATTCGGTTCCGGAAAAGAGAGTTGTAACTGAAATACTCATGCATGCTGTCTGAAACTATCCCTCAACATCCAATGAAAGGTTTTAATATCATGACGCTAAAATCTTCAACGCGCTTTTTTAATCGCGCACTCATCGCCGGAGCGATGGCTCTGATTTCAACAGAAGCTGCGGTCGCCCAGCCGGCACCAGGCACAGCAGATTCTTCAGTCCATCTGGTTCAGACGTGGGATAAAACTTTCCCAAGGAGCGAAAAAGTGGATCATCAAAAAGTTACTTTTAAAAATCGTTACGGTATTACGCTGGCCGCAGATGTGTATCTTCCTAAAGATCGCGGGAACAAGAAGCTTGCTGCGCTTGTGATTTCCGGGCCATTTGGCGCGGTAAAAGAGCAGGCTTCAGGTCTCTATGCTCAGACTTTGGCAGAGCGCGGATTCGTGACGCTGGCATTTGATCCATCTTATACCGGTGAAAGCAGTGGTGAACCCCGCAATATTGCTTCCCCTGATATCAATACCGAAGACTTTATGGCCGCAGTCGATTTTATTGGGCTGCAACCTTATGTGGATCGTGAACGTATCGGTGTCATCGGTATTTGCGGCATGGGGGGGATTGCCCTGAACGCTGTTGCCGTGGATAAACGCGTAAAAGCGGTCGTTGCCAGCACCATGTACGATATGAGCCGCGTAATGTCGAAAGGCTACAATGACAGCGTAACGCCGGAGCAACGCGAGCAGGCGCTGGAGAAGATGAGTCTTCAGCGCTGGGAAGATGCGGCAAACGGCAAGCCTGCATACCAGCCAGCCTATAATAAACTGAAGGGCGGGGAAGCACAGTTCCTCGTGGACTATGCGGACTACTACATGACCAAACGCGGTTATCATCCACGAGCCGTCAACTCTGGCAATTCATGGTCGGTGACAACGCCGATGGCCTTCATGAATTTCCCGCTCATGACCTATATCAAGGAAATTTCTCCGCGTCCGATCCTGTTCATCCATGGCGAAAAAGCGCATTCGCTTTACTTCTCCAAAACGGCTTATGAAGCGGCAAATCAACCAAAAGAGCTTCTGATTGTTAAAGATGCCACACATGTCGATTTATATGATCGTATGGATAAGATCCCGTTCGATAACATCACTGCATTTTTTAACAAAAATCTTAATAAGTAAGCCATAGCACCGTCCGGTGCTTTCAGATGCAGTGTCTGTGCGACAAACGACAGACACTGCTCTTGAAAGAGGAGAAGTTTATGTTCTGGAACCCTGAATTATTAACAAGAATAGATGCGGCCGACGACCTGAAAATCGCTCCGTATCATCCCGATATGAATACGACCGGTACGCCGACGTGGATTTGGGAAGTGAAGGTGGAGAACAGACTTTTCGTCCGAGCCTATAGTGGTACCCGTTCAAAATGGTATCAGGCTGCATTGTCCCAGCAGGCGGGTAAGATACTGGCTATTGGACAGGAGTTCGACGTCCTGTTCGCAAAACCATCAGACCCTGAGCTTGAAAGTAAAATTGATCAGGCTTATCAGAAAAAGTACTCCAGCAGCAGCTATGTTTCAGCAATGACAGGGACACGCGCCAGAGCGGCCACGATTGAGATTTTACCTTCGTGATTTCCTGTCAAAGTGATACTGGGTGTTCTGTGAGACAAAATCTGCCTGTTTAACTTTAATTTCCCTGAAACTGGAGGCAAGTATGAAACATACACAACCGCCAGTTTCTGGTCCGTTGAAAGTTCATCTTCAGGAAGCATTGTCCATTAAGGTAGGAGTTTAAATATTGATGATAGGGCGAACATGTACTATGAACATAACGCAAGAAAAGGGATGTCAGTCATAAATAAGTACCGTGTTGATTTGTTAAGAGGCCGCTGTCAAATATGAAGTTATTGGGCATTACATTCCATTTAACTTATGTTGTGTGAGAGTTCAGTTCATAAACCATATGGTACATATCTCATTGCTTTAAAAGATATTTTTAATAGAAAGATGAAATCACTTCAAGAGAACTTCATGAACTAACAGGAAATGCACCTCTTATGAGTATTTCCTGACAGCTTAATCTGCTTCAGTTCATGGACCATTCCCAATGTAATAAAAGGTTGTAAAATGCGTTTTACCGTCACTGGGGTAGGGTGTATTGATATCACGGGGAGCAGGTCAATCCAGTACCAAGCCGCGCGTTAGTGTTTGTTTCATCGACCAGTCCACCACATTACGGGCAAAAAGAGTCCTATTCCCCTCAGGAAAAATCCACTTCGCACGATGCGGCTTTGACGTGCCTGAAGACGCACCTTAAGGTATTATCTGCACCAAATTTTCTACGATGAATACAACACATCGTAAGGTTTTCTTCATAGCAGGATGATTCATGAACGACAAAATCAATCAGGACACTATCAACAAAGCCCTGTGGGCCGCGTGCGATACCTTCCGTGGCACCATCAGTGCCGATACCTATAAAGATTTTATCCTTACCATGCTGTTCCTTAAGTACATTTCGGATGTCTGGCAGGATCACTATGACGAATATAAAAAGCAGTATGGTGACGCGCCGGAGCTGATTGAAGCGATGATGGCTAACGAACGCTTCGTGCTGCCGAAAAATGCTAGTTTTTATGCACTGTATGAGCGCCGTCATGAGCCGGGCAACGGTGAGCGTATCGACCAGGCGTTACACGCCATTGAAGAAGCCAACGGCACCAAACTGAAAGATGCCGGGAAAAGCGTGTTCCAGGATATCTCGTTTAATACCGACCGTCTGGGTGAAGAAAAACAGAAGAATACTATTCTGCGGCAGTTGCTGGAAGACTTCGCCGGTGAAGATCTTAACCTGAAGCCAAGCCGTGTCGGTATGCTGGACATTATCGGTAATGCCTATGAATATCTGATCAAAAATTTTGCTGCCAGCGGTGGACAGAAAGCTGGGGAATTCTACACCCCACCAGAAGTTTCAGACCTGATTGCTGAACTGCTTGATCCGCAACCCGGTGACACCATCTGTGACCCAGCCTGTGGTTCTGGCTCATTATTAATGAAGTGCGGGCGTAAAATCGTCTCCGGGCATAAGAGCCGTAACTATGCGCTATTCGGTCAGGAAGCGATTGGCTCCACCTGGTCGCTGGCGAAAATGAACATGTTCCTGCACGGCGAAGACAACCATAAAATCGAGTGGGGTGATACCATTCGTAACCCGAAACTACTCGATAAAAATGGCGATCTGATGCTGTTTGATATCGTGACCGCCAACCCGCCGTTTAGCCTGGATAAGTGGGGCCATGATGAGGCCGGGCACGACAAGTTTGGTCGCTTCCGTCGCGGCGTGCCACCGAAAACCAAAGGGGATTACGCCTTTATTCTGCATATGATTGAAACCCTGAAACCGGGAACTGGTCGTATGGGTGTAGTGGTGCCACACGGTGTGTTGTTCCGTGGCTCCAGCGAAGGCAAGATCCGCCAGAAATTGATTGATGAAAATCTGCTGGATGCAGTGATTGGTCTGCCGGAAAAACTGTTTTACGGTACCGGTATTCCGGCTGCGATTCTGATTTTCAAAAAGCAGAAAGTGGATGACAAGGTGCTGTTTATCGACGCCAGCCGTGATTACAAGGCTGGTAAAAATCAGAACCAGCTCAGCACAGAAAATATCCAGAAGATCGTTAAAACCTATCGTGAAGGCGATAACGTTGAGAAATACGCCTATCTCGCCAGCCTGAAGGAGATTCAGGATAACGACTATAACCTTAATATTCCACGCTATGTCGACACCTTTGAGGAAGAGGACGAGATCGATTTGCTGGCCGAGCGTAAAGAGCGTGAGCAACTGAAGGTGGAACTGGCGAAGCTGGAAGTTGAGATGGCGGGTTATCTGAAGGAGTTGGGTTATGGTGCCTAAGGGGTGGGAAGTTCTGCATCTTAAGGATGTTGCTAGTAAAATTCAGGATGGAAATTATGGGGCCGATTATCCAAAGGCCGATGAATTTGTAGCAAGTGGCATCCCATTCTTAACTTCAAAGGTCATTGGTGGTATTGGTACTATTAATCCCGATAAGTTTGACTATATAAAAGAAGAAAAGCATCAATCGTTAAAAAAAGCGCAAATAGTAGCTGGTGATATTCTTTTTACAAATCGCGGTGCGAATGTTGGAACCATAGCGATCGTTCCTGATTATATAGCTACTGCAAACATTGGTCCCCAGTTAACGCTCGTGAGATGTAATGACTGTATCCTCAAGGAGTATCTGTTCCAATTTTTAAGAGGCTCATTTTTTCAAAAACAGATTCAACAGCGAGATTCCGGCAGTGCAATGAATTTTTTCGGGATTAAGGATACTGAGCGCTTCAAAGTGCTTGTTCCCTCTCTCTCCGAACAAAAGAGAATCGCCCAAATTCTGTCCACCTGGGATAAGGCGATTTCGGTGACGGAAAAGCTTCTCGCCAACAGCCAGCAGCAGAAAAAAGCCCTGATGCAGCAATTGCTTACCGGGAAGAAACGCTTGCTGGATGAGAATGGGGTGAGGTTTAATGGTAAATGGGAGAAAAAACTTCTTTCAGATGTAGCTGATGTTTATCAACCAAAAACAATATCCCAGTCTATGATGTCTGATTCGGGGTATCCAGTTTATGGCGCAAATGGAGTTATTGGATTTTATCAAGAGTTTAACCACGAAACTGAACAAATAGCCGTAACTTGCCGGGGTAGCACATGCGGCATAGTCAATTGGACTCAAGCAAAATCGTGGATTACCGGAAATGCAATGGTTATCAATACGGATAACTATTCCTACGTGAGTAAAAAATTTCTATTCTATACTCTGAATGGCAGTGATCTGAAGTATTTAATATCCGGTTCCGGTCAACCACAAATAACCGGAAACATTAAAACGCATATCATTAATTTGCCCTGTATCGAAGAGCAACAAAAGATCGCCACCGTGCTGTCCGCAGCCGACGCCGAAATCTACACACTTGAGAAAAAACTCGCCTGCCTGAGAGATGAGAAAAAAGCCCTGATGCAACAGCTACTGACTGGCAAACGTCGTGTTAAGGTCGATGAGGCGGTTGCCGAATGAAACTGACGAAAAGCGGGCCGCTGATTGACCGGGAAATCGACTGGCTGGAAGAGGTGTTGATGAAATACGGCAATGATGACTCTGTGCTCTGTTTCTCTGAGCTGGATGGCTTTCTGACGGCGATTGTCTCTGGCCCGAATACGATTTCCCCTAATACCTGGCTCAGTGCTATCTGGGGGCGAGGTGATTACCACCCTCGCTGGACCACTGAAAAAGAGATGACGCGTTTTGTGGGGCTGTGTTTTCAGCATATGAACGATATCGCTGGCTGCCTGTATGAGGCCCCTGAACAGTTTGAACCGATTTTCAATGAGCGTGAGGTAAAGGGGGAAAAATATACCATTGTGGAAGAGTGGTGTTTTGGTTATATGAAAGGAAAGTCACTGGATGACTGGTCTGGTCTTCCCGGTGAGTTACGGCCTTCTCTGGAAGTGATCGCTCTTCATGGCGTGGAGAAGAATTTTCCTGTACTTGAGAAAATGACCGGAGAGCAGTTTGAGAAAAGTATTTCCCTTATTCAGCCTGCTGCACTGGCACTTTATCAGCACTGGTTGTCAGTGAGAATGTCAGAGGCATCATCCCGGCCTGTTCCAGTGAAGGGGGCAGAAAACATGCCCGGGCGAAATGACCCGTGTCCGTGTGGCAGCGGTAAAAAATTTAAGAAGTGCTGTCTGCATTGATGAATCTTCATGTGACCAGTAGCGAGTAGCGCCAGAAAGAAAAGGATTAATGATGAACCAGACGTACACGCCAAAATTCCAGGAAGAATACAGCGCCAAAATTCCGGCACTGACGTTACTGACCAGCCTCGGCTGGACGTTTTTATCTCCGAAACAGATTATGGATTACCGGGGCTATAAACAGGATGAGGTGGTGCTGCGTCCGGTTCTGCGTGAAGAGCTGTCGAAGCGTTCCTTTATGGCGGGTGGCAAAACCTGCCAGTTATCGGAAAAAGCACTGGATAACCTGATATCACAGGTCTGTTCTCCGGCGCTCAATGAAGGGCTGCTCAAAGCCAATGAACGGATGTATAACCATCTGCTCTACGGTATCGCCGTCACGGAGTTTGTCGATGGCAAGAAGGTGAACCCCACCATTGCGCTGATCGACTGGGAACATCCGGAAAATAACCAGTTCCATTTTACCGAAGAATTTACGGTATTGCGGTCAGGCGGTGTCGAAACCCGCAGGCCGGATATTGTGTGTTTTGTGAATGGTATCCCGCTGGCCGTCATTGAAGCGAAAAGCCCGGCGGGTCACGGCAAGAAAGGGCCAACCATTGACGAAGGGATATCCCAGAGTATCCGCAATCAGCTCAACGACGAAATCCCGCAGCTGTTTGCTTACAGCCAGATATTACTGTCGATTAACGGGCATGACGGGCGCTACGGTACCTGTCATACACCAATGAAATTCTGGGCGGCATGGCGCGAAGAAGATATTACTTACGCGCAGATGTATGCGCTGCGCAACCATAAGTTATCGACTGAACAAATTCATGCGTTGTTTGATCATCGTCCTTCAGTCGATCTCAAATGGTATCAACAGTTAATCGATGGGGGGGAACTGGCAGTCAGCGGGCAGGATAAGCTGCTCATCAGTCTGCTTTCACCGGAACGTCTGCTGGAGATGACCCGCTTCTTCACCCTGTTTGATAAAAAAACCGGAAAAATTGTTGCCCGCTATCAGCAGGTGTTCGGGATAAAAAGACTGCTGGAACGCATCAGTACCCGCAGACCAGACGGGGGCAGGGAAGGTGGGGTGATCTGGCATACCACGGGGTCAGGTAAATCTTACACCATGGTGTTCCTCAGCAAGGCGCTGATTCTTCATGACAGCCTGAAGCGGTGTCGTATCGTGGTGGTGACGGACCGTATCGATCTTGAAGAACAGCTCAGCAATACCTTTGCATCCGGCGGCGAGTTGGCCGGGAAAAAAGACAAAGCCAATGCAATGGCGACATCCGGGCAGATGCTGGCGAAACAGATTGGCTCCGGTAAAGAACGCATCATTTTCACCCTAATCCAGAAATTTAATTCAGCGACAAAACTTCCTGAATGCGTCAATACCAGCCCCGATATCATCGTTCTGATTGATGAAGGACACCGTAGCCAGGGTGGTGAGAACCATGTGCGAATGAAACTGGCACTGCCGAACGCCGCCTTTGTAGCATTTACTGGTACGCCATTGCTAAAAGAAGATAAGACCACCAATAAATTCGGACCGATTGTCCACGCTTATACCATGCAGCGAGCGGTAGAAGATAAAGCCGTTACACCTTTGCTGTATGAAGAACGTATTCCCGACCTTGAGGTTAACGATCGGGCAATAGATGCCTGGTTTGATCGTATTACCGATGGGTTAAGCGAAGCGCAAAAAGCCGACCTTAAGCGTAAATATGCCCGTAAAGGTGAGGTTTATAGTGCAGATGATCGCATCCGTCTGATCGCACTCGATATCGCCACGCACTTCTCGAAGAATATTGATGAGGGACTGAAAGGCCAGCTTGCCTGCGACAGCAAGATTTCCGCCATCAAATATAAAAAGTATCTTGATGAAGCCGGGTTGTTTGAGTCAGCTGTAGTTATCAGCCCGCCGGATACCCGGGAAGGGAATACTGAGGTGGATGAAAGCAAACTGCCGGAAGTGACGAAATGGTGGAAAGATAACGTCGGCACGCAGGATGAGTCTGTGTATACCCGCAATATCATCAGTCGTTTCGATACCGATGAGAAGCTCAAATTGCTGATAGTCGTTGATAAACTGCTCACCGGGTTTGATGAGCCGAAGAATACCGTGCTGTATATCGACAAGCCGCTTAAGTCCCACAACCTTATCCAGGCGATTGCGCGGGTGAACCGACTGCATCCACTAAAAAAGTTCGGTCTGCTGATTGATTATCGCGGTATTTTGGCTGAGCTGGACACGACTATCAGCAAATATCAGGACCTCGCCTCCCGAACTCAGGGCGGATACGATATCAAAGATATTGACGGGTTGTACAGCGCCATGAGTTCTGAATATAAACGTCTGCCGCATCTGTATAACCAGTTGTGGGCCATATTTGCCGGTGTTAAAAACAAAAATGATACTGAGCAGTTACGTGCAGTACTGGTGCCTAAAATGGAAGAACGTGACGGAGAGATGGTCGATATCCATCAGAAAACCCGTGATGATTTCTTCGAGGCGCTAACGGCCTTTGCCGGATGCCTGAAAGTAGCGCTGCAGTCCGCCACCTTCTTCACCGACAAGAGCTTTACGGAACAAGACCGAAATCTCTATAAAGAAACCGTAAAACAGATGTCCAGCCTGCGCCAGTGGGCGATGCAGGTCAGTGGTGAGCAGGTCAATTATGACGACTACTCGGAGCAGGTGAAAAAATTGCTGGATAAGCATGTCACCGGCGTTGAGGTTCGTGAACCGGATGGCGTGTATGAAGTCGGTAAAATGGGCAAGAGCGAAAAGCCCGAAGAGTGGGACAGCAACAAAACCCGCAATGAAACCGACATCATTAAAACCCGCGTGACGAAGATGATTGAGCAGGAGCTGCGTGATGACCCGTATGCTCAGGAGGCATTTTCCAAACTTCTGCGTATGGCTATCGAAGAAGCAGAAAAACTGTTCGACCATCCGCTGAAGCAATATCTTCTTTTCCGCGAGTTTGAGGCGCAGGTGGAAACCCGCAAACTCAGCGACATCCCGGATGCGCTGGCCGTAAACAAACATGCGCAAGCATACTACGGAGTATTTAAAAAAGAGCTACCTGAGGTTTTCGCGGTAAACGATGATCAGGTTCAGGATAAATGGACGAAGCTGGCTTTCGAAGTGGACACTATTATTGTCAAAGCGGTTTCGGAAAATTCCCTCAATCCTCAGGATATTGAGAAAGCCGTTAAGACAAGCCTGTTGCCGCGACTGTTTACTGCCTGTCGAGAGATCGGTGCTGGAATGAACCAGGTAAACCGTATCGTTGAAACCATCATCCAGATCCTGCGCGTTGGTTTGATGAAATCATGAGTGAGAAAAAGTCACTATCCATAAATGCTGTACGGTTTGTTTATGGTGATGAAACCATCGTGGTGCAGTGTGCTCTGCGGCAGGTCGTCAAAGGCAGGATACTTATCAAGGTTCATCCGGACTGCCGGGTAGTCGCATCTGTACCATCCGGAACGCCGGAGCAGGATGTGCTGTCTGCGCTGAAAAAACGAGGGCGTTGGATATACCAGCAACTGCGCGACTTCAGGGAGCAACAAACACATATCGTCCCGCGCCAGTACGTGAGTGGCGAAAGCCATTACTACCTTGGCAAGCAATACCAGTTGAAAGTAACAGAAGATGCTGCTGTCCCGCAAAAAGTGAAAATGTTGCGGGGCCGTCTGGAAGTCACCGTCAGACACAAATCCGCTGAACGCGTTAAGGCGGTGCTGGCTGAGTGGTATCGGGAACGTGCAAGAAATGTGTTTCAACGCAGACTGGATTTACTGATACCGCAAACCTTATGGGTAAGTGAGCGTCCTCCGATACGTTTACGAGCAATGCAGACGCAATGGGGAAACTGTTCTGCAAAAGGCTGCCTGACACTTAACCCGTGGCTGGTAAAGGCTTCCTCGGAATGCATCGACTATGTATTGCTCCATGAGCTATGCCACGTTGCTGAGCACAACCACAGCGAGGAGTTTTACCGGCTGATGGGGCAGGTTATGCCCGGATGGGAAAAGGTAAAAAAACGCCTGGATGGAATGGCCGGGATGCTGTTGGCTGATATGTAGTTTGGTTACTTACCGTTCCATGAATTGCATGTGATGGCTAACTATTCAGGGTTATCGTAATTAACGCTTCTCTCCGATAATAAAAAAGGCCTTTACCGAATGTTTGCATTGCTTCATCCCGAGCGGAATGTTTCGCATTAAAGCACCACTTTTTTTTCGCGAATAGTGTCAACGTCTACAGGCCTGGGTGACGTATAGTCGAAATGGCAAGAATTATAACGCTCACTGTTTACAGGGAAGGGATTGTAAATAGACCCGTTTTAGTTCCATGCATTTTTTGAGATCCCGGCCAAATAATGGTGCTGTCGGTATTCCTCCGGTGTCATATTGTTCAGTGATTCATGAGGGCGTTCAC